>NZ_FOFD01000004.1:509377-680630 GCF_900110865.1 Natrinema salaciae | reverse complement strand
GCTCGAAACCCACCTGAAAAAGAGATACCATTGAGGCCACTCGTAGAAGACGAGTTCGATAGACTCGGGATGTACGCACCAAGGCAACGAGGTGTTGAGTCCGCGAGCACTAACTGGCCAAGCCACACATTCATACTACAATCGCATTGGATCCGTGACGCGAGAACGGGTCCGGACGCAAACTGGACTACACGTACATTCGGTCTTGGACACACACCGATATTGGAATGACGACGGTTCGATTCCGTTGGTCGGCATTACGGCGGCCACAGCGGCGAGGTGCCTCCCGTACCCATCCCGAACACGGAAGATAAGCTCGCCTGCGTTACGATCAGTACTGGAGTGGGCGACCCTCTGGGAAATCCGTTTCGCCGCCTCCACTCATACTCGTACTTCAACCCCGCACAGCGACTGCGTTGGCAGTCGCTGTGCGGGGTTTTCTGCATATACTGGCGATTCGGAGTTCGACAATGATTGTCCCGTACCGCTATGCTTAAACGACCGCAGTAACAACAGTAAAATGCGCCAAGGTGGCAGAGTCCGGCCGAACGCAGCGGCCTGCAGAGCCGCCCATCGCCGGTTCAAATCCGGCCCTTGGCTTCTCTCCTTTCGAGTTTTCTACCGCTGCGATCCCATTATCGTGCAGACACACTGCTCCTCGCAGTTGCTCTCAAACCCGTGACGAAATCACCGTTTTGAGTACTGCTCAGAAGTACGTGGATTAGCAATGCATCTCATCGCCTCTGTATCCTGCTCTAAGACACGCGGCTAAGATGGTCCACAATCCCGGAGGTACAACCTGATCTCGTTGATCCCGGTAGTTCTACTGTCGTTCCGTTCGTCGACGTCGATGAGCTGTTCCTGTTTGGCCCACCACGAAACACACGGTCGGACGTACACGCCGCGTTGCGTGCGACCTCCTTGCGTTCAATCCCGCCGATTCCGATGCTATCACTCGCGGAGTTACTTGCGACAGGAAAGCGGGCCGGGCGCGATTTGAACACACGGTCACACGGTCGCTCACTTCGCTCGCGCTGCGTGTTCCCTGCGATTCAAATCGCAATAACCGTTTTGTCACTCACAAATTTGCTCGTGGCAAAAGCGGGCCGGGCGCGATTTGAACACGCGACCGTCTGGTTAAAAGCCAGACGCTCTGCCAGACTGAGCTACCGGCCCTCCGTTTTCTCCTTTCGGTGAGTAGCGGTTAAACGTTTCTTTCTCGGTTGCCGTGGGCGGCGACTCATCGGCGCGGGTACGATCTCATTCGAAGTACTGTTCGAGCGCTTCGGTGACGAGTTGGCCGGGATCGACGCCTTCGATGGATGCACGTCGGCGGAGATCCCGATACGTGGTCGGCGAGAGCGTGAGTTCGAGCCGGCCGAGAGTGACGTCGTGTTCGGCGAGGGCCTGGTCGATGGGGGTGCCGTCGTTGATTGCGCTGGCAACGCTGCGGACGTCGCGGACGGTGAGATCGCCGTCGAGGATGGCCCACGCGAGGAGGAGGCGGGCTTCGCCGCCGACTCGTGCGATGTGTTTGGCGGCGGTCGGAGCGATTCGTCCGATCGCGACCTGTTTGCGGACCGACCGCGGGAGATCGTGGACGCGGGCCCATTTGCGGATGAACGAGACGGTGGCATCGCCGCCGGCCCGTTCGGCGGCGGCCTTGTAGGAGCCTTCGCCGCGGACGAGCGCGGCACAAGCGGCCGCGCCGCGAAGCATGTACAGGTGATCGTCGTTGGTTTCGCCGGTGGCGAACTGATGGACGGTCTCGGCAGCGTCCGCCAGGCTCTCGGGATCGTCGGGATCGAACTGGACGGCTTCGCGGGCACGGGTTCCGGCGACCGATTCGTCGCCCCGGATAACTGGTGCACCGACGGGCGATTCGCGATCCGTCGGGATCGATCGACCGTTCTCGCCGCGGCGGTACGAACGATCACCGGGTCGGTTGTCGGTCATGAAACTCGGTACGGGTCTCGCCGTCAAAAAGGTCGTTGCCGGGGCGAAATTATCGCCTTACTCCTCGCGTTGTTCGGCGAGGTGTTCCCAGATTTCCGTACAGCCGGCTCCCTCTTCGATATCGTCGAGGTGGGCGTCGTCGCGCTCCTCCGCTTCCTGCTCGACCGGCTCTGGTTTGCATTCGGCTGTATCAGTCATTGGCGACCTTTCGAACCACGGATGCATAAGTATCGCTTCGGCTGCAAACGATACCCGTGCTCTGTCTTATGGGTGGATTATGCCGCTATCTCTGACGGATACTGCCGCCGAGGGATCGAGGGTTCGGATGGGGAGTGCTAACTGGGGTTGTATCAGGCCAGCTATAACCGGGTGGGTACCAGGAGACGAATCGATGCCAACCGTCCGTCGGAAGTAGAACTCTCGTTCGAGGAATAGTTACGAGAGATTGCTCGATCGAACGAACCTGTATTTCGAGTATACTGCCAGTAAACCCGGTCTGCCGGGAATGAGTGGCCAATTATGTTCGAGAAGCGGCCATATGTCGCTTATAATAGCCGCTTCTGCGGGCGGGAGACACGAGCGACACGGCACGCGGACTAACGCCCGGCGACGATCGGTGGCACTGTGGCTCGAGTCGCTCTCTTCTCGGACCGTTGTTTCGGCTGTTTCTTCGGGCCCGTGAAATCGGCCCCGCGATCCACTTGTGGCAAAAACAGCCGGTACGTGTGGCGCTCGTTTCATGCAATTCACGGTGATCGTTACGGTCGGCGAGAACGGTGGTCCGACAGCTATCCGTGCAACCCCTCGCTCGAGTCTCGGCCGATCACGTATCGCGTCGTCCGGCTTCGTCGCCGTTTCGCGGGACGTCGGGTCACTGGTCGCGGTTGGACAGGTGCTCGAACTCGTAGCGTCGGCCGAGTGATGTGGGACACGCGCATGGACAGGGGCTTCGAGAGCGCGGTCGGAACAGCGGATCGCGATCGCAGACACTGCCGGCAGTCAGTGACCACGTCCGATCCTGCGGTCGGCGGCGGTTCGGTGCTCGTGACAGCCAGCGGTATAAGTGATCGCACCGTGTGAGTCGAACTGAAATGTCCGATCGACTGATGCCGGTCACCGCCGACAGCACGCTCGAGTACGTCGAGGGGAACGCGATCGGCGAGGCGTTCGAATGGGAGTCTATCGCGGTCGTGAACGCGACCGCTGCCCGTGAGGAACCCGAGGATGTACACCTGCAGGTCGAGTTCGACAACTTGTCCGAGGAGTACCTGCCGAAGCACATGATCGACCTCGAGTTGACGCCGACCCAGGCCCGCGCGCTGGCTGCCGACCTCGAGAAACACGCCGACCGCGTCGAGGACGCCGAGAAGTAGCTGCGACAGCACGGCACGGTGTTGTTGTGGACACTGGCGCCTGCCGTCGCAGGCTTCCGGCTTTTTGACTCGAGCGCTGGACGTTCGACCGGATACCCATGAGTCTGGACACTATTCAGGACCTGTTTGAGCACGGTCTCGAGGACATCTATCACGCGGAGCACCAGCTGCTCGACGCGCTCGAGGAGCTCGAGCGCAACACCGAGCGCGACGAGATTTCGCAGGCGTTTTCGGACCACCGCGAGGAAACGCAGGGGCAGATCGACTGGCTCGAGGCGGTCTTCGACGAGTTCGGCGAGCCGCCGGAGAAAGAGGAGTGTGAAGGTATCGAGGGGCTGCTCGAGGAGTACGAGGAGTTCGCATCGATGGAGCCGAGTCAGGCGGTGATGGACTACCACAACATGGCTGCCGCGGAGAAAACCGAGCACTACGAGATCGCGGCCTACGGCAATCTGATTCCGCTGGCTGATCAGCTGGGAATGGACAAGGCGGCGGATCTCCTCGAGGAGAACCTCCGGGAGGAGCAGGAGGCTCTCGAAGAACTGATAGAACTGACCGAGGAGTTCGAGATGGACGCGATCCCGGCCGAGTGATTCGCGTGACCGACACAGATACCGAGGACGACGAGGAACAGACCCAGTACGGCGGGACGGAGGAGAAAGAGCCGACGACCGATATCGACGAGAACGGCGATACCGACGACGAGGCGGCGTCGGATACCGACGAGTAACCCCGTTGTACGGGTTTCGCGATGGGCAGCCGAACCGGGAAATCGCTTCGTACGGGTGTCATTCTCGATACTGTATACTGGGATTATAGGCCGCTACGGATCGTGGTGTTCGTGGTGATCCAACGATGGATGACGGACCGGCGAAAACGGCTCGAGCGGAGTGGGGAACCCGATTCGGGTTCCTGATGGCGATGATCGGTGCCATGGTGGGTGCCGGGAACATCTGGCGGTTCCCGTACGTGATGGGGAGCAACGGCGGTGGCGCGTTCGTTCTCGCGTTTCTCACGTTGTTACTCGTCCTCGCAGTGCCGGGGCTGATGGCGGAGGTCGCGCTCGGTCGGTACGCGAACGAGGGAGTCATCGGTGCATTCCGGTCGGTCGTCGGCTCCAGAGGGGTGGTCGGCTTCGGCGTGGTCGTGTTGCTGGTGAATATCGCGCTCATGTCGTACTACTCCCCGGTGGTCGGCTGGACGCTGTACTACGCCGTTCACTCGCTGTTGTTCACCTTCACTGCGAGCGGCTTCGAGGCGGAGCCGTTCATGAACGAGTTCTTCGCGAACTCGCTGCTCGTGATCGGTCTCCATACGATCGTTATGGCCTCGATCGCAGCGATTCTGGTGCTGGGTATCCGTCGCGGCGTCGAACGGATCGTCGTCTACGCGGTGCCGGCGCTCGTGCTCTCGCTGGTCGTCATGGCCATCAGGGGGCTCACCTTACCCGGTGCGAGCGAGGGACTCGCCTTCGCGTTCGGTATCCAGTGGGAGTACCTGGTGGAGAGCGACACCTGGATTACCGCACTCGGGCAAGCGCTGTTCTCGACCGGTCTTGGATGGGGGATCGCCCTGACTGTCGGTAGCTATCTCCGGGAGTACGACGACGTTCCGCTGGGCGGGGGCATCTTCACTGCGATTGGCGAATCGAGCGTCGGGATCCTCGCGGCACTGGCGATCTTCCCGGTCGTCTTCGCAGTCGAAGGCGTCGAACCCGACGCTGGCGCCGGACTCGCGTTCGTCTCGCTCGTGCAGGTTTTCCCGGAGATTCCGCTCGGCGGGCTGGTCGCGATTCTCTTTTTCGTCGGCTTCTTCCTCGCGACGTTTACGTCGGGATTGCTCATCACCGAAGTGAGCGTCACGACGCTCAGCGAGGAAACCCGGTTCGATCGAACCCAGACGACGCTCGGCGTCTGTGGCGCGATCTGGCTGCTGGGGCTCCCGAGCGCCTACTCCGTGGCCGTCCTCGATTACCTCGACTTCGTCTTCGGGAACTGGGGGCTGCCGCTCGCGACGCTCGCCATCATCGGCGTCATCGGGTGGGTGATGGGACCGCAGCGTCTCCGTCTGCTCGCAGTCAACCGCAATGCCGGCGTCTACGTCGGCCGCTGGTGGAATCCCGTGATCCGGTACGTCGTTCCGGCCGTCATGGTGTTCATCGTGGCCTACTTCGCCTACGAGAACTTCGGGAGCCCCGAGATGATCGGGGGGATGGTCGTCCTCGTGACCTTTCCCGCCATCGGCTACGCGATCATGTCCGTCCTCGAGAGTGGCGGCGGTCGACCGGAGGGAGACGAAGTCCCCGGGGGTGACGACTGATGGCCGCGCTTTCGCTCGAGGTGCTCGGAATGCTCGCGTTCACGCTGGTCGCCTTCTACGGCGTCGCCGGCTGGGCGCTGATTCGGACGCTGCGGCAGGAACGCCGAAAGGTCGACATCCTCGAGCATCAGGATCGGATGGACACCTACTCTCCCAGGGCGCTCGCGGAACTGCGTGAGTGGATCGAGAACAATCCCGACGATCCGCTGGTCGACGTGGCTCGCCGCCAGCACAACGAGTGCGTGACGGTCCTCCGACGGACGGACAGGCACTTCTACGACTGGTCGGACGAGGAGATCGCTCGCCTCGAGCAGGTGTGACCGCCCGGTCGCTCGCCTCGGCGACGCGAGCGATCCCGGACGGCTGCCGGGACGCGTACGGCTTTTACTGTTCGACTCGTTACTCTCGCGTGTGACAACGCCCGCGCCCGAGGACGGCGAGGAGGTGTCGATCCGGCCCGCGGAGCGTGCGGACCTGCTCGCGGTCGTCCGTATCGAGAACGACTCGTTTTCCCAGCCCTGGCCGTACGACGCCTTCGAGCGGTTCCTCGGCGAACCCGGGTTTCTCGTCGCCGAACGGGACGGCGCGATCGCCGGGTACGTCGTCGCCGACGTGACTCAGCAGGTCGGCCGCGCGCTCGGTCACGTCAAAGACATCGCCGTCCACGCCGACCATCGTGGGGATGGCGTCGGCTCCGCGCTCCTGTCCCGATCGCTCGGCGTGCTCGCGGCCCGCGGTGCCGGAACGGTCAAGCTCGAGGTTCGACGCTCGAACGACGAAGCGAAGCGGCTCTACCGGGAGTTTGGCTTCGATCCCCTCCGGCGGGTCCCCGAGTACTACGGCAACGGCGAGGACGCGATCGTGATGATCCGAAAGCTGGAGTAGCGACGTAGCGATGTTACGGTGTTGCGGTGTTGCGGGACGTTTTACCGTTCGCGACCGTATTCCCATCCATGGGATACGCTTGCCCCGTCTGCGACGCCGAAGAGGCCGACGCGGTACACCTCGCGAATCATCTCGCGATCACCGCGTCGCTCGGCCGCGAGGACCACCGGGAGTGGCTCGAGGAACACGCACCCGACTGGGGTGACTGCAGTCCCGAGGAACTCGGGGAGCTCGTCAGTCCGCACGCGGCGGAAATCGACACGCCCGAGTTCGAGGGGCGCGGGCACGGCCACGACCACGGTCACGAACCCGGCCGTCCCGGCTCGCTCGAGGACGGTATCGCCCGCCAGAGCCGCCAGCCCGGCCGGGGATCGATGACCGCCGAAACCGAGACCGTCCTCCGGGAGGCGGCGGCGCTGACCCGTCAGATGCAGTCCTCGAGTGAGGCCGACGCGGACGACGGGACGGAATCGACGGGCGGCGGGGAAGACGCGGACGGCGACGGGAACGGAAACGCGTAACTGCCAGTCCGCCGACTGTCCCGGTATGCACACGGTGGGGACGTTCACCTTCGAGTCCGCGGGAGACGCGCGGGAACAGTACGAGTCGGTCGGCCCCGCAGCCCAGACGGTCGTCCGCGAAGTCGCGACGGCGATGGAGTTCGACCGCGAGGAGTACGACGAGCGCATCACCGGAGACGTCGTCGAGACCGCCCGCGACGCCCTCTTCGCGAGCCTGCTCGAGGTCCGCGTCGGGAGCCGCGAGGAGTTCGAGGACTGGCGTCACTCCTACGACGGCGAGGTGACGAAAGTGGGTCACGAGGCGGTCGACCACGTCGCCTGGCACGCGGGACCGGACGACGAGGCCGTCGCGGCGACCTTCCAGGACGAGGAAGACGCGGCGGTCGCGACGCTTCGGCGACAGGCGTTCGGGCGGTTGTATCGCGAACTCGTCGAGCAATCCTGATCCCGCGGCCGCCTTCCCCGAGCGGTGATCCCCGAGTCAAGAAACGGCCATCTATTACAGCCTCGAGACCCACGTCTCTCACGATGACTGCACCCGACGAGTGGGACTTACTCGAGGAGCGCACCGAGTACGAGACGGGCTGGTACGACGGCGGCTACGATCTGGTCGAACAGCCAGACGGGAGCCAGAAGCGATACTACTGGGCGGACCTGCCGCCCGCGGTCGTCGTGGTCGCGCGGATCGCCGGCGACGTCCTCGCGGACGGGGATGGGGACGGGGACGACGGTAGCGACACCGGCGGCGACCGTATCCTGTTCGTCGAACAGTACCGGCCCACGATCCGCGAGACGCACCTCGAACTCCCCGCGGGAATCGTCGAGGACGGCGAATCCTATACGGGGGCGGCGACGCGCGAACTCGAGGAAGAGACCGGCTTCCGGCCGACGAGCACGGCGCTCCTCCAGGAGTACGCCGTCGCGACCGGTGTCCTGCGCCACGACCGCGCCATCGTCTACGCGGAGGGCCTCGAGCCGGGCGAGCGCGAACTCGATAGCAACGAGTTCCTCGAGGTGCGGACGGTCCCCGTCGACGAGGCGCTCGAGCGGGCTCGAGCGCAGCCGACCAACGACGCGACGCTGTCGGGGTTGTTGCTGGCGAAGGAAGACGGGCTCGTCTAATCGGCGGGCACGGTCGGTCCGTGGCGGTGGAGAACGGACGTACCGATCTAGAACTGGGTTTGGCGACCGGCTCGTCCGCCCGTTCCCCCTCTGCCGATGAGCAGATAGAGCAAAAGCCCCAGGAACCCACCGAAGAACACGACGAGCGTCCAGAGTACCGCACTGTGGGGGCTGTTCGTCTGGGCATCGGCATACACCCACACCAGTGCCGCGAGATAGAGGACGAACAGTACCAGCAGGAAGATGAAGAGGGCACCTCCAGCGGTTTGCATCGGGAATACGGCAGTCGTGAGGGCCATCGTCGTAATAGTTAGATAACTAACACATGGGTCTTTCGTTCTGACTACGCGGACTCGTATTTGGCGAGTGGAACGACTCGGAGGCGGCCCGACGGCAGCGTCTGTGACCGATCAAAACCCCTGATCTTATTCGCGTCGATGCCCACCATTCCGGTAATGGACGGCGAAATTTCCACCGACGAGGTCAAGGAACTCCTCGAGGAGGATGCCGACGTTCGCATCGTCGACATCCGTGACGAGCGAAGTTTCGAACACAGCCACATTCCGGACAGCGAGAACATCCCCTTCAACGAACTCATGGACCGCATCGACGAACTCGATGGCGAAGATCACATCGTTACCGTCTGTCCCCACGGCAAGGCGAGCGTGCAGGCCGCACAGCTCATCGGCTCGTACGAGGGAACCGCCGACGCACGCGTCGAGAGCATGGAGGGTGGTCTCGACAAGTACGGCATGAAGTTCGGGCTCGTCCGCGACGACGACGACGCGGACGAACCGGCCGAACGGGAGTCACCGTTCTGACCGCGCCGGTCGCGGGTTCGTCGCGACGCGAATCGAACGGCAGCCGAGGTCGACCGCCAGCGACGCGGCCGGACGCGAGCCGGCCGACGGTGACGTCACTGACCGATTGCGGCACTGAAAAAACGGACGCGAAGTTGCGACGCGGTCGTGGGGTTCGGAAGTCGTCTCAGAGCATTGCGGGCATCAGGCGACGTTGAAGCCGCGGTCCCGAAGGAACTCTTCGATGCGGCCGGTGTGGTTCCCTTGGAGTTCGATCTGGTCGTCCTCGACGGTCCCACCACAGGCGAATTTTGACTTGAGGTCCGACGAGAGACTGTCCAGATCGACGTCCTTCGGATCGAATCCTTCGACGATCGTTACCTCTTTCCCGTATCTGCGCTCGTCAATGCGGATGTTGAGTTGCTGTTGGCCCTTGGCCACGTCTTCGCAGACGCAGAGTTCTTGGGGCAGCCCGCACGTCGAGCAGACTTCCGACATTACGTTCGTAGCTATGAAACGGGCATATTAAACACTATCGGGACCCGCATGCCCTCGCGCGGTCCTTTTTCAGTGGCCCGGGGTCGTCCCGCCGATCGGATCGTGGTCGACGGACGACTTTCCGTCAGCCGAGCGGCACTCCTCGCGGCGCCCTTCACTGGTTCCGGAAGCGACGGACCACCGGAAGCCGGCTCCGGGCGAGGTCGTCGACGATCTCGATCGCCTCGTCGGCCTCCGCCCGGCCGACGCCGTCGCCGTAGGTCGCCCGTTCGTAGTACTCGAGGACCCGGTCGACCCGCGGATCGAGCGGTGGGTCACCGTCCGTCTCGGCCGCGGCGGACAGCGCCGTCAGATACGCGCGCGCCGACTCCGAGCGGCGGCGCGGCCGGTACCGGTGTCCGAGGTGGCGCTCGAGGCGACGGAAGGCGCGTTCGGCGTCCCGATCGGGATCGGACCGGAACCCGTGCCAGTAGACCCCGACCTCGCGACGGAGCCGCATCGTCGCGTCCGTCCGCCGTGCGCCAGCGGCGAGTCCGACGAGCACGACGAAGCCGAGTAGCGCCGTCTCGCGTGTGATCGCGAGCAGTCGATCGAGCAGCGACTCGCCGTCGTCGGCCGCGTCGCCGGCGGCTTGTCCCCCGGGGTCGGACGGGCCGGAGCCGTTGTTCGGATCGGTGGACGGGTCGGAGCCGTTGTTCGGATCGGTGGACGGATCGGTCCCGTTGTTCCGGTCCTCGTTCGATCCGTTCGGATCGTTGGGGTTGGACGGCGGGTCGACGGGTGTTTCGTCGGGTCCGTCGCGGATCGGGACGTCCTCGCTCTCGTCGGTATCGGCGTCCTCGTTACCGTTCATGCGGGCCTCCTGCAGGCGCTCGGTGTGGACCTCGCTGCGTGCGGTGCCGGGCGTCGGGTCGAACCGGACCCAACCGTGGCCGGGGAAGTAGGCCTCGACCCAGGAGTGGGCGTCGAGTCCGCGAACGACGTACGTGTCCTCGTCGACTCGCTGGCCGGTCGTGTAGCCGGTGACGTATCGGGCGGGGACGCCCTCCTCGCGGAGCATCTGCACCATCGTCGTCGCAAAGTAGACGCAGTAGCCTTCGTCCATCTCCAGGAGGAAGCCTTCGGCGACGTTGCCGGCGGGCTGGGAGACCTCGAGCGAGTACTCCTTCGAGGTGCGGAGGTGGCGCTCGATCGCGACGGCCGTCCCGTACGGCGTGTCGGCGTCCGCCGTGATCTCGGCGGTTCGGTCCCGGAACTCGCTCGAGGTGTCTTCCGGCGTCTGGAGGTAGTGGTCGGTGACCTCGTCGGGGTAATCGGTCCCTGCAGCCCGGAGCGCGGCCGGATCGGGGTCGACGACCGCGCTTTCGACGGTGTAGCTGTCTCCCGTCTGGATCGGGGTTTCGGGTCGGGGCTGGTTGTGTCTCGAGACGGTCGTCTGCCGGCTCAGATCGCCGTCGAGGGAGAGGGGCTGTGGCGCGACCGGCATGATCCCCAGCTGCGTCTCGGCGGTGACGGTCTGTTTGATCCGCTCGTGGGAGCCGGGCGGGTTCGCGAGCCGTCCGTCGTACCGACGGTCCTGTCCGGTCCTGACCCACTCATCGCCGGTGAATCGGTCGTACACGCCCGTGCGCCAGTAGGACGGTCGATCGGATTTCACCGTGAACCGTACCTCCGGCGAGAGGTCGACCTGGCCGGAGATGCCGGACCGGTCCGGTGCGGAATCGATCGTCGCCTCGAGCGTACCGGCTTCGCCCTGCACGAGGTGGGTCGGCCCCGTCGGGTTGCCGGGGACGACGGTGACCGACAGCGACAGGACGATGATCAGGGCGAACAGGGCGGCGAGCAGATCCGCCTGCGCGATCGAGTCGCCCCGTCGCTCGAGGTCGCCGAGGGCGACGGCACCGATGGCGGCGAGGATCCCGGTCAGCGTGACGAGCGTCCCGGCGTCGCTGGTCAGGACGAGAAAGCCGAGCGCAAACCCGCCGGGGAGGACGCCGAGTCCGTACCGTCCGCGGACGGCGAGATACCACGAGAGGAAGACGGGGGCGGGCACGAACCCGAGCGTCCAGAGGCCTGCCTGGACCATCCGGAGCAACGGGAGGCCGGTCGCGAGCGCGACGGTGTCGGAGATGATGGCGTCGGTCCCCGTGAAGACGACTCCCAGTTCGACGCCGGCCGCGGTGAGGTAGTAGGCGAACCCGAACGCGGTCACCGACAGCGCGAGGAGTCCCGCGGTTCGGGGACGGATCAGCCGCGCGAGTATCGTCGCCGCGAGCAGCATGAGTCCGACGAGCGCGAACAGCAATTCGCTGCCGCCGACGACCTGTGTGATCTCGTACAGGACGCTCACGTACGATCCGGTCAGAACTAGTACGCATCCCAGCGCGAGAGCGCGAATCGCGGTGGGGCCGAGCGGCTCGTCCGCGTCGAACGAGATCGTTCGCTTTCCGGTGTGGCTGGACGAGTCCGTGCTCATGCGGCCGTCCCCCGTCGACTATCGGTCTCGCGGTCGGCTCGGCCGTCGCGCTCGCTTGCGGATTCGCCCTGTTCGTCCCGTGCCGATCGACGTCGTCCGCGACCGCAGAGTCGATCGAAGGGCAGGTCGCGGTCGTCGACGACGACCGTCGTCCCGTCCGCATCGGTTCGAACGAGGACGTCAGCGTCCCGTTTCGTCTGCGTTTCGAGTTCGCCGGGCGTGGTGACGGCCAACAGCCCCAGGAGCTCGCGGTGGTGGTTTCGGCCGGACTCCGGCGGCAGCGTCCCGTCGGGAACGACGAGCCCGACCGTGGCACCCAACTCGAGTAGATACGTCGCGACGCTGGCGGCGGCCGACGCCATCTCGTCGTCGCGGTCGGAGCGACACTCGGCAGCGACCGTGACGGCCCCCACCTCCTCGTCGTCGGCGTACTCCGTGACGACCAGGTCGTCGGTGGGGCGTTTGGCCGCACTCTTCCAGTGAACGTCGCGCAGCGGATCGCCGCGGCGGTACTCCCGGAGGTGGTCGAACTCGTCGTGAACGTGGCGATCCGCAACGCCGGCGAGTGCCTGGATGTCGGTGGCGGGCCCGCGTCCCAGGTCGCGAACGCGGGGATAGACGAGAACGGGCGTCGACGCCTCGTACTCGAATCGCCGTTCGAC
Organism: Natrinema salaciae; assembly: GCF_900110865.1. NCBI lineage: Archaea > Methanobacteriati > Methanobacteriota > Halobacteria > Halobacteriales > Natrialbaceae > Natrinema > Natrinema salaciae. The sequence continues at coordinate 668,018 of NZ_FOFD01000004.1, read as the reverse complement.
GAGGCCGACGACGTCCGTCACGGTGATCGACAGCGGACCGACCCGCCGTTCGCCTCGTCGCTCGAGTCGGACGTCGTACGCGACCGTCTCGTCGCCGTCGAGCGTGGTTTCGATGACCGGGTCCGTGGTCGCCGACAGCCCGTCGCCGACGGCATCGGTCACGGTCGCGGCGACGGCTCGATCGGTCGAAATCGCGATCTCGACCCGCCGCTCCTCACCGATGAAGCCCTCGGCGACGGAATGGCGGGTGACGCGCGGGCGGGTTGTCCGCCCGGCCGTGACCAGTCCGGCGAGGAGGACGACGACCAGCGGGACGACGACGGCGTTCAGCGCTCGCGGGCCGAACTGCCAGCTCAGCAGGACGGCCCCGCAGACGACGGTAACGACGGCCCAACCGCGGCGCGTGAGTCTCATTCGACGGCGATGTGCTCGAGCGCGTCCTCGACGACCGCGGTGCCGTCCCGGTCGCGCCCGCTCGTCTTGATCCGGTGGCTCAGGACGGCCGGCGCTTCGACTTGCACGTCGTCCGGAATGACGTACTCCCGACCGTTCGTAACGGCACGGGCCTGCGCCGCTCTGAGTAACGAAATCGTCCCGCGGGGGCTCACGCCGATGTGAGCGTTCTCCCGGGTGTACGCCACGAGCCGCGTCGCGTACTCTCGGACCGGTCTCGCGACCTGCACCGCCGAGACGGTCTCGCGGGCGGCGACGAGCGTTTCGCGGTCGGTCACCGGCTCGAGCGACTCGATGGGGTGGTCGCCGACCGTGCGACCGAGCAGTTCGGCCTCCTCGTCGGGGTCGGGATAGCCGAGGTGGAGTTTCTTCATGAACCGGTCGACCTCCGCGAAGGGCAGGTCGTAGGTCTGGTTCGGCTCGACGGCGTTCTGCGTCGCGATGACGGTAAAGGGGTTCGGGAGGTCGCGCGTCGTCCCGTCGACGGTGACCTGCTCCTCCTCCATGGCCTCGAGCAGGGCGGCCTGGGTCTTCGGCGGGGCGCGGTTGATCTCGTCGCCCAGGACGATGTTGCCGAAGACGGGACCGGACTGGAACTCGAACTCGCGGGATTTCTGGTTGAAGACGTTCACGCCGGTGACGTCGGTCGGCAGGAGGTCGGGCGTGAACTGGACGCGGCTGAACGAACAGTCGACGGATCTGGCGATCGAGCGCGCGAGCATGGTCTTGCCGACGCCAGGGACGTCGTCGAGCAGGACGTGTCCGCGCCCGAGAACGGCGGTAATGACGTGCTCGATCACGTCCTCGTGGCCGACGATCACGCGCGAGACGTTCGCCTCGATGTCGGCGCACAACTGTTCGACTGTCGAAATCTGGAGGGAATCACCGTCGGCGGTCTGTTCGGTACTCGCTTCCGGTATCGGATTGGCATCGGTCATAGTCTCGTAGTTCGCTGTGGGGACCCGGACGAACCGTCCATTACTTCGTCATCCGGGTCTCCGGACCATATGTTTTGTGTCATACGAATCACTCGTCCTCGGGGACATTTCGCGTCGAGAACCGGAGAACAGCCTCGTTCGCGCCAGCAGTGACGGTGCCGCCGCTACCGGCGTCGCAGTCGGAAAACGATACCCCTTACCGGAACAGCCTAGAGCCGCTCGACGTTGGTCGCGCGTGGCCCTTTCTCGGCCTCCTCGATGTCGAACTCGAGTTCCTGCCCCTCCTCGAGGTCAGGACCGCCGATGTCCTCCATGTGGAAGAACACGTCCTCGTCCGCGTCGTCAGTCTCGATGAAGCCGTAACCGCCAGTGTCGTTGAAGAATGCGACCGTACCTTTCGCCATTGCAGGTGAACAAAGCCGCGACGAAAATATAAAGCTTCGGGAGCACACTCGCAGGGTCCCCTCGAGAAGTCCGCTGTTACCGCCATCAGTTGCCGATTACCACTCTTTACAGTCGGGACAGACCAGACTGCCGTCGGCCCGCCAGACGCGGTCGACCGCGCGATCGCACCGACTGCAGGCGTACTCGCCCCACGCGTACGTGGAGACTCCCGAATCGCCGGGCGTCCCGCGGGGCTCGTCGGCTGTCGCGGGATCGTCGGTCGCGTCGTCCGCGGATGCCGGGCCGCGGCCGTCCGGGGAGTCGGTTCCGTCGCCGCCGTCGACACTCGAGTCGTCGACGGCCGAATCGCCGGCGGCGGAGTCGTCGGAAGCGAAGTCCGAGAGCGTCGCGTCGTCGGTCACGGGCGGCGGTAGGACCGCCGGCGGCTTAATCGCTCCGCTGACGGTGGACCGGCACGGCCAAGTAGCACCGCTAACAACCCCCAAATATGGAAGCCATCGTACCGCTGAACGTCATCGTGGACAATCTTACCGAAATGACCAGCCTCTTCGGGGATGTCGCCGCGGGTGCGGGACTCGCTCCGCTGCTCGTCCTGATGGGGACGATCCTCGTCGTGTTCTCGTTGGGCGTCTTCGGCCTGCTCACCCTCGGTGCCGTCGGCGACCTCTTCACCGCGAACTGACGCCCGGTCTTGCGGTTTCTCCGGTCACACCCCGCTCGCCCGAACGAGCGCTTCGCTCGCTCGCTCCACCGCGTCCTCGAGGTCCGGGCCGAGCGGCGAGCCGACGACGATCCCGTCGACGTGCTCGAGGGCCGCGGCGAACCGATCCGCGACGGTCGCCGTCGTCCCCGCGATACAGAACGCGTCGATCATCGCGGGCGTCACGCGGCCGAAGGCCTCGGTGAGGTCGCCCCGCTCGAGCGCGTCGCTGACCGCGCTCGCCGCCTCGCGATCGATCTCGTGTCGCTCGAGGACCGGCTCCGCGGCCCCGCCGACGATGAACGCGACGGGCGGTCGGGCCGCCTCGCGCGCCGCGGTCTCGTCGCCGGCGACGCTGACGCTCGCGAAGGCGAGCGACTCGAACGCGCCGCGCTCGTCCGGTCGCTCGGCGACGCCCTGCTCGAGCTGGTCGGCCGCCCACTCGAGGTCCCGCGGATGAGCGGCGTTGACGAGTACGCCGTCGGCGTGTTTCGCGCTCATCCGGAGCATGTGCGGTCCTTGCGCACCGACGTAGACCGGAATCCGGTCGGACGGCGGCTCGAGGTTGAGCGCCGCGTCCCGCGCGGTGAAGGTGCCCTCGTGCGTGATCGTCTCGCCGTCCCAGAGCGCACGGGCGAGGTCGAACGTCTCGAGGACGCGTCGCAGCGGTCTGTCGCGATCGATTCCGAGGTTCGACAGGGAGGAGCGGTCGCCGGCACCGACGCCGAAGACTCCCCGTCCACCGCTGATCTCGTCAATCGTCGCCGTCTGGGCGGCGAGTTTCACGGGGTGGGTTTCGTAGGGGTTGACGACGCCCGGTCCCAGCCGAATGGCGTCGGTCGCGTCGGCCATCCGCGAGCAGACGACGAACGGGTCGCGGTTGAAGTAGTGGCTGCTCGCGAACGCGACGTCGAACCCCTCGTCCTCGGCGAGCGCGGCCAGATCGGCGACCCGGTCCGGCGGATGCTCGGGGGTGAGTTCGATGCCCCAGGTCGGTTCGCCGCTCGAGGGTGTCTGATCGGTCATCCGTCGACCCTCCACTCCCGCAGCGCCTGCCGGACGAGGTCGTCCTCCACGGATCGAAAGAGTTCGTCGCTGCCCTCGAGGTCGCCGAACTCCCACTCTCGGACGACCACGGCGGGCGTCCCGGCGGCGGCTTCGCCGGTGACGAGGTTCGCGGCGGCGGCCAGTTCGTCGACGACCGACTGGACGGTGACGCCGAGTTCGTGGCCGTCCCGGTCGAGTTCGCCCCGCCAGTCGCGGCTCGCGGGCATCCCGGCCCAGCCGAGCGCGACGCCGCGCTGCCCGTGGCGGAACGGGCGGCCGCAGGTGTCGGTGACGATCACCGCGACGTCCTCGATCCCCTGTTGCTCGAGCCCCGTGCGAATCCGCTCGGCGCTTTCGGCCGGTCGTTTCGGCAGGAGCAGCAGGTCGTGGTCGGGCACGTTCGAGCGGTCGATCCCCGCGTTGACGCAGATGTGACCGAACCTCGTCTCGGTCAGCAGGAACGGGGCGTCGATCAGCAGTTCCGTGCTCTCCTCGAGCACGGCCTGTGCGAACCGCGGGTCTTTCTCCTCGCCGGCCAGGTCCGCGATGCGGTCGGCGATCTCCTGTGCGCGGCCGCTGACCGGGTAGTCCTCGAGGTCGGCCGTGCGACCCTCGGCCTTCGAGACGATGGTGCTCGCGACCGTGAGCACGTCGCCCGGCTCGAGGGCGGCCCGATCCGCGACGAGCGCGGCGATGTCGTCGCCGGGGCGGATCTCGGGCAGATCCGCCACGCCGTTGAGTTCCATACCGGAGGGTGGGGCACCGGCGCCAAAAGCGCTCCGTCACCGGAGAATGGAGTCACCGTCGGCCGACTCGAACAGGGACTGTCAGTCCGCTCTGTGAAACACGGTCCAAACGAGGAAAATAGCCATACGTCCCAAACACGAAAACGAGCGTATGCCGATCGATATCGACACCTTCGAACGGGAGACGGAGTTCGAAGAGGAACGAACCCAAGCGGAGCGAGTGTTCTCTTTTCTCGTTTCGAACGACGATAAGGCGTTCAGACGGGGGGAGATCGCCGATTCGACAGGGATCGAACCGAACGCCGTCAGTGCGGTACTGAGCCGATTGAAGGAGCGAAATTTGGTGCGACACAAGCCGCCGTACTGGGCGGCCGGTGATCCGGACCGAATCCGGTCCGCCACCGACTTGAGCCGCAGCCTCGACTCGCTCAACGAGCAACTCGGTACGGAAGAGATGGACGCGTGGCGCGAGGCGGGTGCTGACGAGCAACATCCGGGTGAGCGGGGGACTGACGGCAAATGAAATACGAGCGCGGAGACGTCGTCGAGGCCGGAGATCCGTTCGACGAATCGAAACCGAGTCGTCCGTTCGCGATCGTCAACACGGCCGCTCACCCGTTCGACGGGGAACAGTACGTCGCAGTCACGTTGACGACGCGAACGTGGTACGACGAGACGATCCCGATCACTGACGACGACTTCCTCGATGGCGGATTGCCGAAGGAGAGCTATCTCGTCCCTTGGGGAGTCGTCTCACTGTCTCACGACGATATTCTCGACTGGTTCGGGCGAGTTGAATCCGAGCCGTTAAACGACGCAGTCGACCGACTCGTCGGCTATCTGCGGGACTGACCGTCTCTCGAGGACGCCCGATCGCTCCTAGTCGTCCCTGACGGCCGTCGCGGCACGCTCGTCTTCGTTTTCCGCCTCGTTCCCCTCATCAGGATCACCGTGCCCGCCACCGCCGGGCGTCTTGACGGTGACCGTCGTTCCGGCATCTACGTCGACCGTCGTCTTCGCCGGAACGGCCTCGCCGTCGATCAGGTTTTCGCCGGTCGCGCCGTCCCCGCCGCCGGCGACGCCCTTCGGCGCGTGGCGGCGGCGCTCGGTTAGCAACGACACCGTCGCGTCCGTTTCGACGGTGACCGAGCGCTCGAGCCCCAGTCCGCCGCGAAACCGCCCGCGTCCGCCGCTGTCGTCGCGGAGTGCGTAGCGCTCGACCCGGAGCGGGTACTCGGTCTCGAGCGATTCGACGGGCGTGTTGAGCGTGTTGGTCATGCCGACCTGCACGCCGTCCATGCCGTCGCGGTCGGCGCGCGCGCCGAAGCCGCCGCCGATGGTCTCGTAGTAGGTAAAGGAGCCGTCCCGCGCGCCGACGGTGAGGTTGTTCATCGTTCCCTGCCCCTGGGCCGGCACGCGGTCGGGGGCGGCGTCGGCCAGCGCGGTGAAGACCACGTCCGTGACCCGCTGGCTGGTCTCGACGTTCCCGCCGACCACGGCGGCCGGCGGCTCCGGGTTCAGGAGCGTGCCCTCGGGCGCGCTGACGCTCACCGGTTCGTAGCAGCCGTGGTTCGGCGGGATCTCGGGGTCGGTGATACAGCGGACGACGAAGTAGACGGCGCTGGTCGCGACCGCGAGCGGGGCGTTGCAGTTCCCCGCGAGTTGGCCGTCGGTCCCCGAGAAGTCGACGTCGATCGTCTCGCCGTCGACTGTGACGGTCACGGCGATCTCGATGTCGTCGTCGGTCACGCCGTCGCCCTCGAGGACGTCGGTCGCCTCGTAGGTACCGTCGGGAAGCGCCGCGATCGCCGCCGTGATCCGCTCGCGGGAGTAGTCGATCACAGCGTCGAATCCCTCGAGCACGGTCTCGCGGCCGTGCTCGTCGAACAGCGACGCGAGTCGGTCCTCGGCCCGTTCGTTCGCCGCCTGCTGTGCCCGGAGGTCCGCCCGGCGCTCGCGCGGGTTGCGGACGTTGGCGAGCACGAGCGAGCGAACGTCGGTCCGGGGCTCGCCGCCATCGACGAGCCGAATCGGAGGGAGCCGGAGCCCCTCTTGATAGATCTCCTGTGCGCCGGCCGGCATACTGCCGGGGGTCATCCCGCCGACGTCCGCGTGGTGGGCTCGAGACACCGCGTAGCCGACGATGGCTCCGTCGGCATCGCTCCCGTCGCCATCGTCGTGCCCGGGCGCGATGGGCGAGACCATCGTCACGTCGGGCAGGTGCGTCCCGCCGGTGAACGGATCGTTGAGAACGAACACGTCGCCCGGCTTCGGGTCGTACTCGCGCACGGCGTCGACCGCGGCGGGCATCGCGCCGAGGTGGACCGGGATGTGTTCGGCCTGTGCGATCATCCGGCCCTCGGCGTCGAACAGCGCCGTCGAGCAGTCGCGCCGTTCCTTGATGTTCGGCGAGTAGGCCCCGCGGATCAGGGTCTGCCCCATCTCCTCGGCGACGCTCTCGAGTTGATTGCGAAGGACCTCGAGTGTCACCGGATCGATGCCGTCGTCCGCGTCGGTCGTCGCCTCTCGTGTCATCGTGAATCACCGTCCGTTCGCGTCATGTCGAGCGTTCCGTCGGCGAGGATCGTTCCCATCCAGGTCGGCGGCACGACGGTCGTGCTCTCGGCCTGCTCAAGGACCGCCGGCCCGGTGACGGTCGCGCCCGCCGCGAGGCGGTCCCGGTCGTAGACGGCCGTCTCTCGCGCGCCGGCGCCGGGGAAGTGGGCCTCGCGGGTACCGATACGAGCGTCGCCCTCGCCGTCGTGACGGATCGTCGGCTCCGATCCCGGAACCGTCGCCGTCGCCCGAACGTTGACGACCTCGATCGCTTCGTCCATCGCGTAGCCGTACGTCCGCTCGTGGACGTCGCGGAAGCGATCGGCGACCGCCGCCGCGTCGAACGCCTCGTCGACGGGGACGGTCAACTCGAAGCTCTGGCCCGCGTACCGACAGTCGGCCGCGCGCTCGACGCTCGCCGCGTCCCGATCGGAGGCGTCCGCGAGCACGTCGGCGACGAGGTCGTCGTAGACCGCCTCGATGGTCTCGGTATCGGCGTTCTCGAGGTCGACCCCGACGGTGCGGACGGCGTCGTAGCTCTCGTCGGCTGCCAGCAGGCCGAACGCGGAGAGGACGCCGCCCGGTCGCGGGACGACGACGCGATCGACCGACAGCGAGTCGGCCAGCGCCGCGGCGTGCATCGGTCCCGCGCCGCCGAAGGCTACGAGCGCGAACTCGCGGGGATCGTGCCCCCGCTCGACGGTGACGGAACGGATCGTCCGCGTCATCGTCGCGTTCGCCACGCGGTAGACCCCGCGGGCCGCCTCGAGCGCGCCGTCGACGCCCGCGTCGTCCGCCAGCCGCTCGAGCGCGTCGCGAGCGGCCTCGACGTCGAGCGTCATCTCGCCGCCGAGTGCGGTCTCGGGGCCGATGTAGCCCAGCATGACGTTGGCGTCGGTGACGGTCGGTGCCGTGCCGCCGCGACCGTAGCAGGCGGGGCCGGGTCGGGCACCCGACGACTCCGGGCCGACTCGGAGCGCACCGCCGGCGTCGACCCAGGCGATCGAGCCGCCGCCTGCGCCGACCGTGTTTACGTCGACCATCGGCGTCCGGATCGGGAGGCCGTCGATCTCCGCATCGGTCGTCCGCTCCGCCTGCCCGTCCCGGACGAGGCTCACGTCGCTCGAGGTCCCGCCCATGTCGAACGTCACGAGCCCGTCGGTGTCGGCATCGTCGACGGTCGCCGCCGCGCCGACGACGCCGGCGGCGGGCCCCGACAGCGTCGTCGTCACGGCGCGTTCGCGAACGGTCTCGGGGTCCGCGATGCCGCCGTTGGCCTGCATGATTCGCGGTGCCGGCATCCCCGCACTCTCGGCCTCGTCGACCAGCCGGCCGACGTAGCGGTCGATCGCCGGCCGGACGTAGGCGTCGACCGCCGTCGTCGACGTGCGTTCGAACTCCCGGAACTCCGCGAGCACCTCGTGGGACGCGGAAACCGGCAGTTCGAGTTCCTCGCGCAGCGTCTCGGCGACGACCCGCTCGTTCGCGGGGTCCGCGTAGGCGTGCAGCAGGGAGACTGCAACCGCCTCGACGTCGCGCTCGCGCAGCGTCGCCGCGAGTTCGCGGACCTCGGCCGTGTCGACCGGCCGTTCGACGCCGTCGGCGGTCGTCCGCTCGTCGACCTCGAACCGCAGGTCGCGCGGTACCAGCGACGCCGGTTTCTCGGCCTCGAGGTCGTAGAGGGCCGGCCGGTCCTGCCGGCCGATCTCGAGGACGTCCCGGAACCCGTCGGTGGTGACGAGCGCGGTTTCCGCGCCGCCGCGCTCGAGCAGGGCGTTGACCGAGACGGTCATCGCGTGGGCGAAGCCGTCGATCGCCGCGGGGTCGATGTCGGCGCGGTCGCAGGCCTTGTCGATTCCCTCGAGGACCCCGACGTGTTGCGGATCGGTCGTCGGGACCTTCGCGGTGATCAGCCGGTCGTCGACGGTGAGCGCCACGTCGGTGAAGGTGCCGCCGACGTCGACGCCGATTCGCGTCCCGTCCCCGTCTTCCGGCGAGCCGTGACTGGGCATCGATACGTCCGAATTCGTTCCGTGCGTGTTTAAATCGGTCATGCAGTTCGTCAGTCAGAGCAGCAGGACGTCGTAGAGCGTTCGAAGGCCGATACCCACCACGACGAGCGTGACGATCCCGCCGAGGGCGTTCTGGAGGGTGCTGTTCGTGTACTCGCCCAACAGCTGGTCGTTGTTCATCGCGTAGATGAGGAACACGGCCAGGATCGGCAACAGCAGTCCGTTCGCCACCTGCGCGAAGACGATCACCTGCACGGGGTTGTAATCCAGTGCCGAGAAGACGATGCCGACGCCGATGATCGTCATCCAGATCGCCCGAAACCGGGTCGAGGTCAGGTCTCGTTCCCAGCCCAGCGCGCCGGCGGTGGCGTAGGCCCCGGCCAGCGGCGCGCTCATCGCGCTCGTGAAGCCGGCCGCGAAGAGGCCGATCGCGAACAACGTGAGCGCGTAGCCGCCGAAGACGGGCTCGAGCTGGTCGGCCATCTCGCCGACGTTAGCGATCGAGGTGCCCTCGGGGAACACCGCGGCGGCCGTGACGACGATCGCGGTCGTGATGATCCCGCCGACGACGATCATCCCGATCGTATCCGTGCGACACTCCGCGAGATCGTCGGCACCGTCCCACCGCTCCTGGACGGTGCTCGCGTGCAGGAACAGGTTGTAGCCGACGACGGTGGTCCCGACGAGGCCGGCGATGAGGTACGCCGATCCCTCGGGGACGGTCGGAACGAGTCCGCCTGCCAGCGAGCCGAGATCCGGCCGGACCATGATCGCGTTGAGCACGAACGCCAGTCCCATGACCGTGACGAGGCCGATGAAGACTCGTTCGATCAGTTTGTAGCTTCCCGTCCACAGCAGTCCCGCGGCGACCAGCCCGATGACTGGGCCCCAGACGTTCTCGCTGACGCCGGTGATCGTCGAGAGGCCGGCGGCACCGCCGACGATGTTGCCGGTCTGGAACGCCGCCGTCCCGATCCCGATCGCGCTCACGACGAGCCCGACGGTGATCGCCCGCGGAACCGGATTCTCGAATTCGTTTCGAAACGCCTCTCCCAGCCCCTCCTGCGTGATCAGTCCCAGTCGCGCGCTCATCTCCTGGAGCACGATCGTCGCCAGAATCGAGAACGCGATCGTCCACACGAGCAGATAGGCGTACTCCGCCCCGATCACGCTCGCCGTCGTCACCGTTCCCGGTCCGACGAACGCCGCCGCGACGAGTGCGCCCGGTCCGATCGCCTTCAGTCGGTCAATGACTCCCATGATGTGTATTCACATGAACCACTCGCCAAGGTCGTCAAAAGGCTTGTTAAGAGCCGAACATACGGATTCGCAGTCGAATCGGGATGCTGTGATCGGTGTATGAAGTCGTATGAACTCGTGCAATCGTCGCGCCGCGATCCCGACCCCGACGCGGCTCCGCCCCGGGAGCCCGTCAGTCGGTCGCCCGCTCGGTCACGATCACTTTCGCGACGCCGCCCTCGAGTTCGATCTCGGTCGGCAACTCGACGGTACTGCGCTCGATGAACCGGGTCATGAACCAGCGGACGGCCTCGGAGGGAAAGACGAGGTGATAGACCCCCTCGCCCTCCTCGCGGACGTCGAGGAATCCGCAGAAGGAGAGCCACTCGAGGAGATCGCCGACCGCGTCGAACCGGCTACCGTACTCGTGGGCGTGATAGGCCGAGACGCGGTCGGCCGCCTCGACGAACGACGGGTCGGGGTCGCCGCCGTCGTAGCAGTGCTCGAGGAAGGCGTGCAGGAAGTCGATATCGAGCAGGACGTGCTCCCCCGAGGAGAGCATTCGATAGTACCGCCCGAGGTTCTCGCTCGGCCGTTCGTCGGCCGCGTCGACGTTCGCGGCGTAGAAGGTCAGTGCGCGGCGGACGACCCCGCTTTGGCCGTCGCCCGTCTCGGCGACCAGCGTCTCGAGGGCCGCGGCCGAGTCGTCGTCTAACGATACCGTCACACGCTGTGTCATGGTGACAGGAGGGGGCCCGAGACGGGTATAGCTCACGCACTCGAGACGCCAGGAGCCGGTCACTGCTACCTGCCGAGGGTCGGCCGCGCAGCCGGTTCGCGTCCGGTCCCGAAAGCGATTCCCCGCGAGCGGTCGTGCCCTCGAGTATGAGTGATTCACCGTCGGACCGCGACGAGGCCGGCGACGAGGCTGGTGCAAGCCACGTCGTCACCGCCTTCCTGCGGAATCGTGGCGAGATTCTGTTGCTCCGCCGGAGCGATTCGGTCGGCACCTACACGGGCCAGTGGGGCGGCGTCTCCGGCTTCGCGGAGGGGACCCCTGACGATCAGGTTCGCGTCGAAATCCGCGAGGAGACGAGCCTCGAGGGAGACGCCGTCTCTCTCGTTCGTTCCGGACGGCCGGTCGAGTTCACGGACCCGGAACTCGACCGCGAGTGGGTCGTCCATCCGTTCCTGTTCGACTGCGAGACGCGCGAGGTCGAACTGAGCGAGGAACACGACGCCGCCGAGTGGGTCGCCCCCACCGAGCTGCTCGAGGCGGTCGGCGACGATCGGGAGACGGTCCCGGAACTGTGGACCGCCTACGAGCGCGTCGCGCCGACGGTCCGGTCGATCGCGGCCGACGACGAGCACGGCGCCGCGTCGCTGTCCGTGCGCGCGCTCGAGGTGCTGCGCGATCGGGCCGGATTGCTCGTCGCCGAACGAGACGCGTTCGGCGCCGATCCCGACGACGAGTGGGACGAACTCGCGGAACTCGCCGATCGGTTGCTCGAGGCGCGGCCGTCGATGGCCGTCCTCCGAAACCGGGTCAACCGAGTGATGGCCGACGCGATGGGGGATGGGACCGTCGCCGGCGCGCCGGCCGTCCTCGAATCGGCGCTCTCGAACGTCGATCGCGCTCTGGCGGCCGACGCGGACGCCGCGGGGAACGCCAGCGAGCGCCTCGCGGGCAGCGTCGCGACCCTCTCGCGGTCGGGGACCGTGCTCGATGCGCTCGAGGGCGGCAACCCTTCGCGCGTGTTCGTCGCGGAATCCCGACCGGCCCGCGAGGGGATCACCGTCGCGGAACGGCTGTCCGGGACGATCGACGGCAGCGTGTCGGTTCACACGGATGCGGCGATCGCGCACGTGCTCGCGAGCGACGACGTCGATCGCGTTCTGGTCGGCGCGGATACCGTCCTCCCCGACGGCTCGGTGGTGAACAAGACCGGGACGCGAACGCTCTCGGTCGCCGCCGCCCGCGAGGGGGTTCCGGTGTCCGTCGTCGCCGCGACGGACAAAGTCTCGACGCGAGCGGCGGTGAACCTCGAGTCCGGCGACCGAACCGCGGTGTACGACGGCGACGCGTCGGTCGACGTGCTGAACCCGACGTTCGACGTGACGCCGGCCGACTGCGTGACCGAGATCGTCACCGAGCGAGGGGCGCTCGAGCCGGCCGATATCGAGGCCGTGGCCGAGGAGTTGCGCGGGCTCGAGATGAAGGGGGAGCCGTGATTACGAACCGACCGCTCCGACACTGAGCAGCGACTCGACCAGCAGCCGAATGTTGCCGAGCCAGGGGATCCTGAACGTCGCTTTCCCCATTATCCACTCGGGTCGAACGACGGTCGTTTTCGGCTCACCGTCGAGCTGATCGTAACCCGAGTTGCCGTCACCTTTCGTGATGAACCCGTCGTGGGGTGCAGGACAGGACCGAATCTCCGCACAGGAGCGACCGCCCGTGTACTCCGGATCGGCACTGGTTTCGACCCAGTTCTCGCTTTCCTCGACCCAGAAGTGTACGCGATGGATGACTGGCGTCTCAGCCGGATTCCCGTTCGGCGCGTACACGATCACGTCGCCGCCCCTCCCGAACGTTTCGTGACCGTTTTCCCGACCGCGTTCGGCGGTTACGAGTCCCGTCTCCGCAACCGGGTCGTCGCCGACGAATCGGTCTTCCTGAACGAGGACTACCATGTCGCCTTTGTGTATATTTGGCTCCATGCTCCCGCTTTCGACGGCGACCAGCGGCGGCCAGACGCCGCTAATGCCGAAGAGAACGAGGCCGACGACCGCAACGACCGCCACGACGCTCGCGATATCCCGGACGTAGATGGCCGTCTCGTCGTCGCCGTTCAAAACGTGGTGAATAAGCCCGTCACTGTCGTCGCCACTGCCGTGGCCCTCATCGTCACTGCCGTCGCCCGCGTCGGCCCGAACGGCGGCCGCAGTCCGGCTGGAATCGTCCAGCGACTCCTCAGTCCGTCCGGAACCGTCAGCGGAGGCGTCCGTCATGGTTCGAGTAGGCCGCCACCCGGACGGGAATTACCACTAGCGTTCGTCGACATCAGTACGAATGTTCCTCTCGAATAGGGATAAAAATCTAACCATTATCGAGGCGTCCGATACGGACGATGGCGAGTCGGTCGGTTCGTGGGGTTTTTGCGTCCGACACGCCTACGACGACACGGTGGCGATGACGAGAGTTACCCCCGCTTAGCCCCTTGTGATGAAAGCGTTCACTGAGCCACCATCGTTCTGATCGCCGTAGCGACGGCTGCCACATCGCGACTGTGGCACGTCCCGAATCGATCTCCCCTGTGCAAACGTTCAACCACCGTACGTGCGTAGCGACGCCCATGAAGTTCGAACTCGAGCAACTCGGCGTTCACGAGTCAGTCGACGCGGTGTTCCCGCCGGCGGAGTTAGCGGCCTATCTCGCCGACCTGCCGATCGACGTCGCGGTGATCGACGACGACGACATTGCCGACTGCGACGCGGTCGTCACGATGGAGCACCGCGAGGCCTTCCTCGAGGTGGACTGGGTCCACTCGATTCAGGCGGGGGTCGACCGGTTCCCGTTCGACGCCTTCGAAGACCGCGGCGTGGTGCTCACGAACAGCACGGGGATCCACGACCGGACGGTCGGCGAGACGGTCGCGGGCTATCTCCTGCTGTTCGCTCGCCGATTGCACGATCACGTCGCGAACCAGCAGGAGCGCCGGTGGGACCGCCCCGCGTGGGACGAGGCCTTCACCCTCCCCGGATCGACGGCCTGCGTCGTCGGGACCGGGACGCTCGGCCGCGGCGTCGCGGAGACCCTCGGCGGGCTCGGGGTCCGCGTGACGGGCGTCCGGCGCTCCGGCGAGCCGGTCCCCGGATTCGACGAAATTCACGCGAACGACCGGCTGCTCGAGGCGATCGCCGACGCCGAGTTCGTCGTGGTCACGGTGCCGCTGACCGACGAGACCCGCCACCTCTTCGACGCCGAGGCGTTCGCGGCCATGCGCGAGGACGCGTACTTCGTGAACGTCGCCCGCGGCGCGGTCGTCGACGAACCGGCGCTGATCGACGCGCTCGAGGCCGACGCCCTCGCGGGGGCGGCCCTGGATGTCTTCGAGGAGGAGCCCCTGCCCGCGGACTCGCCGCTGTGGGGAATGGACGAGGTGATCGTCTCACCCCACTGTGCGGCCTACACGCGGGACTACTTCCGGGACACGGGCGATATCGTCCGCGAGAACGTCGACCGGCTCGCGGACGGCGAGCCGTTCCACAACCGCGTCGTTTGAGCACGATCACGACGCAAGATGGCCGAGAGCGCGGCTCGAGCAACTGCGAGAGTCGCGTGATCCGGGGAAGGGCAGGCGTTTACCCGAGACTCTCCGCGAGCGAGGCCGAAGGCCGAGCGAGCGGGCCGACGACCGACGTGGAGAGCGCGAAGCGCTCGGAACGGGGAGGCGTGTTCTCGTGACCGGAGTGAACGGGAGCTCGGAAGATGCGGAGCGTCTACCGGTACTTTTGATCGAAACAGAGCGGGATCGAAGAGCCCGCGAGGTCGTCGCCGCTTCGCGCCGACTGCAAGCGATGCCGACGGAATCGCCCAGTCCAACAGAGCGCCGCGCGCTCTTTCGAGGAGTTTGCCGAGGGCCGCTTTTGGCGGCCCGCAGCGCAACAGTTCGTTAGAAGAACTTGAACAGGTCGTCCCGATTCTGCTCGTGGAGGTGGCTCCGAACGGCCTCGTGCAGGGGCTCGAGTTGCCCCCGTTTGGCGCTGATGGGGGCGACGGTCTCCTGCCACTGTTTCCAGGGGGGATAGAGGCCAAGGCGGTCGCAGAGTTCGTTCAGGCGCTCGTCCTCGTCGTCGACCTTGTCCATCTTGTTGACGGCGACGACGGTGGGGATCCCCAGATCCCGCAGGAAGTGGAACATCTCGACGTCGTAGGGGATCTCGTCGGGACCCGAGTGGCGGTCGATGATGTCGACGACGCTCTTCCCGTCGACGACCAGAATCGCGACGAGGACGTTGTCGGCGTACTCCTCGAGGTAGCGGACGATCTCGGTCTTGATCTGCTCGCGGTGGTCCTCGTCGACGCCGCTCATGAAGCCGAAGCCGGGGAGGTCGGTGATGACGAAATCCTCCGGGGCCCAGTCGTAGTGGTTGGGCGACCGGGTGACGCCGGGTTTGCCGCCGGTGTCGAAGCTGTGGCCGGTCAGTTCGCGCATGAGGGTGGACTTGCCCACGTTCGAGCGGCCGACGAGGGCGACTTCGGCCCCACGGTCGGGGCGCGTATCGAACATACGCGACCATACGGCACTCCCGCTTTTATACGCGTTGTCCCTGCCGCCGGCCACGCTCCGGGCGTCACTCGAGTCGGGTCGTCGCGTTCGGCCGGAGAATCACGGCCTACACGTTCGTCGCGACGAACAGTCCGATCCCGCACGAAACTGCCACGAGGAGGGCGATACCCACGAGTCGCCGGTTCGACGGCGATGCCTCGAGGTCGACGTGGCGGCTGTCGCGGGCGGTCTGGACGCCGAACCAGGCCAGCGAGGTGCCGCCGGCGAGCATCGCAGCGGCGAAGAACCACGATCCCTCGTCGCCGGTGACGACTGCGGGTCGGACCGCCGAGAGCGTGACGACGACTGCGAGGGCCACCTCCCCGATGCCGACGAGGACGTTCCACGGGACGGTTCGGCCGCCGATCGCGACCGAGTCGACGAGCCCGCCGGCGAGCTGGAGGACCGCCGAAAGGACGAAGCCGACGAGCAACGCGCCGGCGAGCGGACCGGTGAGAGCCTGCCGACCGAAGGCCGCGAGATATACGCCCACGAGTCCCAGCATGACGACGCCTAACAGCGGGGCGATTCGTCGCTTCATACTGGTCGCTTTCTCCGCGAAACAAAAAAAGGTGGCGCGAGAGACGATCGCCCGACAGGGCCGAATTCGACCTGCGACGGAGGACCGAATGCCGCGGAATTATGACCCCGGGGAATCTCTGTCGACACGTGCGGCTCGTACAGTTGACGGTTCCGACGGGTAAGCGGGAGACGATCCTCGAGATTCTCGACGAGCGCCGGATCGACTACGTCGTGACCGACGAGACGAGCAGTCGGAAGTACACGGCTGTCGTCTACTTCCCGCTGCCGGACGCGGCCGTCGAACCGGTGCTCGACGAGATCCAGGACGCGGGGATCGACGAAGACGCCTACACGGTGGTCGTCGACGCCGAGACGGTCGTCTCCCGACAGTTTCAGGCGCTGCGCGACGAGTACGAAGACGGTGACGTGGGGTCGGACCGGATCTCGCGCCAGGAGCTGCAAGCGGAAGCGGACGACCTGACGCCGAGCTTCCCCGTCTACGTGATCATGACGGTCATCAGCGCCGTCGTCGCGACCGCGGGATTGCTGCTGGATTCGCCGGCTGTCGTCGTCGGCTCGATGGTCATCGCGCCGCTGATCGGGCCGGCGCTCGGGGCCAGCGTCGGCACGGTGATCGACGACGAGGAGCTGTTCGTCGAGAGCGTCACGTACCAGATCCTCGGCGTCGTGGTCGCGATCGGGGCGGCGGCGATCTTCGCGGTACTGGTCCGATCGCTGAACATCGTCCCGCCCGACCTCGTCCTCTCGAACGTCGGCGAGATCTCGGAGCGCCTCGCACCGGACTTGCTGTCGCTCGCGATCGCCCTCGGCGCGGGTATCGCGGGGGTCGTGAGCATCGCGACGGGAACGTCCGTCGCGCTCGTCGGCGTGATGATCGCGGCGGCGTTGATTCCCCCCGCCGGCGTCGCGGGAATTGCCCTCGCGTGGGGCCAACCGACGTCGGCGATCGGCGCGACGGTGCTGGTCCTCGTCAACCTCCTCTCGGTGAATCTCGCCGGCCTGTTGACGCTCTGGTACGCCGGCTATCGACCGGAGAACCTGTTCTCGCTGGGCGAGACCGAAGAGCGGGTTCGAAAGCGGATCGCCGGACTCGCGCTCATCGTCCTCGTCTTCGCGGTGTTTCTCGGCGGGATTACCTACGCCTCCTACGAGTCGGGGACCTTCGAACAGGACGCCCGCGACGAGGTGGAGTCGGTCCTCGCGCAGGACCAGTACGAGGACTATCAACTGCTCGAGTTCCGGGTCGTGATGGACGACGACTACCCCTTCCGGAACCCGGAACGGGTGATCGTCACGATCGGCGGCCCGCCGGGTGAGTCGGCTCCCGAGCTGGCCGATATCCTCAACGACCGGATAAGCCGCCACGCCGATCGGCCCGTCACCGTCGAGATCAGGTACATCGAAGTCGTCGAGCGCTGATCCGGTTCGGTGACCGGTAGCGCCACCACTGGCTCCCGTCGACCGGCAGCAGTATTCCGTTCGGGACCGCTCCCTCGAGCGGGGTCGCTGCGTTCCGGGTCAGCCCTCGAACGGAAGCTTGGGCTGGTAGTCGATCGCCTCGACGGCGGCGTCGAGTACCGTTTCGACGTTCGAGCCGGTTTCGACGCTCATCGCGTAGTCCGCCGCGACGGCGTCGTTCAGGGTATCCTCCTCGAAGCGGTCCTCCTTGTTCGCGATCGTGAGCACGGGAATCTCCTCGAACTGGGCCGCGATCGAGTCCCGAAGCTCGAGTTGCGAGCCGATCGGATAGCCGCACTCGCCGGTGGGATCGACCATGACGAGCATGCAGTCGGCGAGGTACTCGATGGCGCTGACAGCCTGCGATTCGATCTCGTTGCGCTCGGCTGGCGGGCGGTCGAGCAGACCGGGTGTGTCGACGATCTGGTAGCGGATGTGGTCGCGCTCGAAGTGGCCGACGCCGATTCCCTTCGTCGTGAAGGGGTAGGATGCGGTCTCCCCGCGGGCGTTCGTGACGTCGTTGACGAACGACGACTTGCCGACGTTCGGGTAGCCGGCGACGACGATCGTCGGCTCGTCGGGGTCGATCTCCGGCAGGTCACGCAGATCGTTGCGCGACTCGTTGATGTACAGCAGTTCGTCGTCGACCTGCTCGACGATGTCCGCGAGCCGGGCGAAGGCCTGTTTGCGGTGCTTGCGTGCGGTGTCCACGTCAGTCTTGCGCAGTCGCGGCTGGTACTCCTCGTGTATCTCGCGGGCCTTTCGGCTGGCCCACATTACCTCCGAGAGGCTCTGGCGCAGTTTGTCGACGTCGACGATCGCGTCGGCCAGCTCGTAGTAGAAGGGGTGGACGTCGTCCTCGTACTCGAAGTCCGGCCACGCCGTCACCACGTTCTCGAGGTTGTCCGAGATGATGTTCGCGGCCGTCTGGAGCATCGACTGCTGGGCCTCGAGGCCGCCCTTGGCCTTGCCGGACCGCGCCGCCCGCGAAAACGCTTTGTCGATCAGCTCTTCCGACGTGGGCGTGGTCGGAAGGTCTTCGAAAATCATGTCCAGGGCTAGCGTCCCCGACCATAAAGGGCGTTCGTTATGGAGCGGTCCAGTCGTCGGTTCGGGGCGTGCCGTCGGTTCGGGACGCGTTTCGACGGGGCGGCAGGTGTCCGCCGCGGGCTTATCCCCGTCGCCGTCCTCCGATCTAGCATGACAAACTGGCGCGCCGTCTTCGTCGGGTTCGTCGTCGCGACTGTTCTCGGAATCGTCGGTCTCGCCCTGCCTGGGTTCGGTCAGATCGCGGCGGGGCTGGCCGGCGGCTTCGTCGCAGGCTACATGGCCGGCGGCGGACTCGGAAGCGGCTTCTGGCACGGGCTGCTCGCCGGCTCGCTCGGCGGGATCATCGGCGGCCTCCTCGTCGGCGTGGCGGTCGGCGTCGCCGGCCTCGCGCTCGGTCCCGTCGGTGGTGCGGTCTCCGGTGCCGCAGGGATCGGTATCTTCGCGCTCGCCGTCGCCATCTCGCTCGTGATGGCACTGGAGAGCGCGGTCGCCGGCGTCGTCGGCGCGGCTGTCAGCGCCTGACGGGATCGGGCGTGCTTCAATTACATCCCGTTCCGGTGTGCGACTCGCCGCGTCGTTCTCGAGGCTCTGTCGCGACCGTCCAACTGCATATATTTATCCGCCGCGAAACATAATTGTACACAATAAAACATCCGAAATTGTTTTTGCGGTGTGCTGTGCTGGTTGGTAGCATGATATTCGATGACGAAACCAGGCGCGCGCTCGGTGCGGGCGCGCTGACCGGTGGACTCGCGTGGCTCGTCGGCTACCTCCTCACGTACGCGGCCGCGATCGGCGACGTCAGGTCGAACGAGCAGTTCCGTCTGCTCGAGTCGGCGGCCGACGAGTCCCTGACCGTCGAGATGATCGGCCTGTTGTTCTACAACGCGCACAACGTCAGCGCCGACGTTCCACAGTACGGCCTCCTGCGAGCACTCGAGTCGAACCACGACTTCATCGCTGCGGACGGTGGGAGCACCCTGCTGCTGTACGGCGTTCCGGTCGTCGTCCTGGTCGTCGGCGGTGCCGTGGTGACGAGGGCCGTGCGGTACGACCTCGAATCGACAGCTGACGCCGCCTTCACCGGAACGACCGTCGTCGTCGGCTACTTGCCGTTCGCCGTTCTCGGTTCGATCGGCTTCGCGATCGACCTCGGCGAGGGGGCGATGCGGCCCGATCTGCTCCTGTCCATCGGATTCGCCGGAACGTTCTATCCGCTCCTGTTCGGTGCTATCGGCGGCGTCGGTGCTCGGTTCGCTACGCGTGGTTTCCGCGAGGGCTCGCTCTCCGATTCCGACGGCACGTGACCGCGCGGTTCGCGTCGTTCCTCTTTGGTCGACCGGGGATGGCGTCGGTCACGGTTTCGGACTGCTGTCCGTTCTCGCGGGCCGGTAGCCGCGAGCGCGGGTCGGCTCGCAACGCCGAGTGGAAGGACTCTCCCCGTCGGTACCGCGGCGACGAACGAGACGTTCGACTGCGTGTGCTCGGCGTCGTCGACCGCGCGTCGACGGTGTACCGAGCGATCCGAGACGACCGACCTACTGGGGTACCGGTAGTATCCGGCTCTTCCGTTCCGAACAATCGTTGTGCAATCGTGAACGCCGTCCGGGTGAGGATCACGGCGCCGCCGAACGCTCGTTCCGAGTTCGCCGACTCCTGTTCGTGCCGCCACTCGACCGGTCGCTCGAGGCGGTAGCCGCCGAGGATTGCTGCAGGACGGACGCGGCAGACGGTGAAACCGGCGGGGTGAGATCCCCCGCGGACCGTGCTGGACCGTGATCGCCAGCAGCCGAGTCGGTTTCCGATCGGGCACCGTTCCGGGAACCAGCGACCCGATCGGGCGAGCGGCGGGACGAACGCGGGCCGGGAGTCGTGCCGGTTCCCGTCCGACGACGGGAGTTCGTCTCCCCGCCCCGGCCGCCCAATATATAAAATTCTGGACTTTTTTGAACCGTCCCTCCAGCGCGGATAGTGGACACATATGCCGGCAATATTTTCTACTGACGGTTACTTCCGGCCGTTTATATCTCCGAGAAACGGTGTTCCACCGAAACAGCGGGTATCCGTCACCCCGGAATAGCGGTTTTATACCGCCGGAAAAGCATACTATTGCTGGTAGAAATATCGGATTGTCTCGTTCGGCTCGCAAAACGAACAACACGCCGATCGTTTAATACACGTATAATAATTATATTAATACAAATACCATTTTTTGCCCTGACTGGGCGGCGCTCGTAGCTCCAGTGAGGCGAGAAATCATGGTAGACGAAACCCCACTCACACGGCGGCATAGCTTGAAGATGATCGCGACCAGCGGTGCACTGTTGGGAAGCGGTGCGATCGGCGTTTCGGCCGTGCAAGACGACGGCGACGGTTCCGGATCGGACGACACCGACGCGGCCGAGATCGATCCGAGCGCGATTCGACTCGTGGCCGAGTGCGTCGACGCGAACCGCGAATACGCGACGTTCCGCGTCGACAACGACGCCGACCGGTCGATCACCCTCACGCACGAGGGAACTCCCCTGTACGACTCCGGCGGTACAGACGAACCGGACGACGGCGACGACGGCAACGACGGCAGTGAGGGCGACGACGGCAATGACAACGCGGCGGCGGTCGAGGAGATCAACGCCATCGTCGAGGACATCAACGCGAAACTCGAGAACGTCGATCCCGTCGGAACGATCGACGAACTTACCGAGTCGACGGCCGACGACCTGCAAGACGAGATCTTCACGCAGGTGGTCGCGGAGATCAACGCGCAGGCCCAGGAACAGATCGGGGCCGACATCGCCGACGAGGTCAGCACACCCGAGGAAGCGCGTGCGGAGGCCGAGGAGATGCCGGTCGACCGGGCGACCGACGCGCTGAACAACGCCGCCGATAGCGTCGAAGAGATACAGTCGATCGCCGCCGACGCGACGAGCGGCGATGGCGACGACGGCGACGGTGACGACGATACCGGCGGCGGCTCGGACGACGGACTGACGGTCGCGGCGAACGGGTCGACCCGATTCAAGACCCGACTCGAGGAAGACTGTACTGCGACGGTGACCCTCTCCCTGAACGCCGAGACGGTCGCAGAGGCGACCGTCGACTACAACCAACAGGAGACGTACTGCGACGGGGAGGAGTCCTGCTAGGCACGCACGCGCATTCGACGTGCCGTGGAAACAGGCAGGCGATGACTCGCCACAGGACGGGAGCCGTTGTGACACGGCCACGACTCACCGTGAAACGAGCCAGACACCCTCGTAGATGACGCTCACGGCCTACGAAGAGTCGGAACCCACTGCCAGCGACGACTAACGGGCGGTACGGACTCCCCCGGAGGAGTGCAGCCACCGTCCGGGGCGGATCCGCGACGAGATCGCCGTCACCAGGCTCCGTCGTCGGGTCCGGACTCCTCGCCCCGTTCGCGCGTCGGACTCGAGTCGGAGCCGCCGTCGCGACCTTCGGCGTGCGGTTCCGACGACCGTAACTCGGTCTCGGTTTCGGTGTCGGATTCGGACGCGGTGGTACTGCCGGACCCGGGCTCCGCGCCCGGCGCGACCGCCGGCACGTCGACCGAATTCATCGCGTGGCGAACGACGGCGCTTCCGTCGACGCCTTCGACGGTCGCCTCGGTCGTGAGCACGATCCGGTGGGCCATCGTCGGCTCCGCGAGCCGCTTGACGTCGTCCGGCGTCACGTACGACCGGCCGTCGATGAGCGCCGCGGCGCGGGCCGTCTCGAACACGCGCTGGACGCCCCGCGGCGACACGCCAATCTCGGCCCGCTGATCAGACCGCGTCCGCCGCGCGAGTTCGACGATGTAGCGGCGGACCTTCTCGTCGACGGTGACGTCCTCGGTCAGCTCCTGTAGCGTTCGGACGGCGTCCGGGCGGAGAACCGGGTCGACACTCGGCGAGAGCGACCGCCGGTTCGCCCGGCGCTCGAGCAACCCCAGCTCGCCCTCGAGGTCGGGATACCCCATCGAGGTCTTGACGCTGAATCGGTCGCGCTGGGCCTCGGGCAGTCGGAACGTCCCCTCCTGTTCGATCGGGTTCTGGGTCGCGACGACGATGAACGGCTCCGGCAGGTCGTGGGTCGTTCCGTCGACGCTGACCTGCCGCTCTTCCATGGCCTCGAGCAGGGCGGCCTGGGTCTTCGGCGGGGCGCGGTTGATCTCGTCGGCCAGGACGACGTTCGTGAAGACCGGTCCCTCGGCGAATTCGAACTCGCCGGTCTCGTCGTCGTAGATCGTCGATCCGGTCACGTCCGACGGCAACAGGTCCGGCGTGAACTGAATCCGTTTGAACGCCAGTCCCATCGACTCGGCGATCACGCGGGCGGTGACCGTCTTTCCCGTTCCCGGGACGTCCTCGAGCAGGACGTGCCCGCGGGCCAGCACTGTCGACAACACTGCGTAGAGGACTTCTCGGTCGACGACCGCCGCCTGTTCGATGCGTTCGACGACGCTCGCCACGGTGCGTGCGGCGTCGTCGGCCGCCGCGTTCGTCTCGTCCATACGCGACAGTGACAGTAGATCACCAAGAAGCCTCCCCTCGAATCGCACGCCCGGCCGGGAGCGGGGAGGTATCGACCCGGCTCCCGCCGTCGCTAGCCCCGCAACGGGAGCACCAGAACCAGCGCACCGAACACGAGGACGACCGCAGCGCCGGCCGCCCCGGCGCTCGCGAAGAGGCCGGCCCGGAGCAGTTCGAGGCCGACCGCGACGACGACGGCCGCGACGGCGATCCCGACGGCGACGGCACCGTGGAACAGCTCGAGCCGGCGGGTCTCGGGGAGGTGGCCGAGCTCGGCCGTCACACCGAGTCCGAACGTCGCGCTGTCCCAGACGAGGATCGCCGCGGCGATACAGCCGAAGACGACGAACGGGTTGGCTCGCCCCAGTCCGATGGCGGCGACGACGAGCCCCGTCGCGGCGATCGCCGGTCCGGTGGCCCGCGCCGGGAGCAGGCCCAGCGCCGCGCCGACGACACCGCTCCCGACCACGAGGCTGAACGCCAGCGGGCCGAGCAGGAGGCCGACGAGGAGTATCGCTCCGATCAGGAACGGGCCGACGGTCGCCTCGCCGCTCGCGACGAGGAGGACCAGCCCGAGCGCGAACGGCACCGCGAGGCCCGCGCCGACCGCGACCGCGGCGGTCCGCCGCGTCGTCTGCGCGGTGACGTCTCGCGTCAGCCGTCGCAACAGGAGCGCGACGGCACCGGCACCGACGCTCACGCCGCCGACCGCCACGAGCGGCCAGACGACGATCGGCGAGGAGAGCGCCCCGAACGCCGCCGCGAGGAGCGGCAGCGCCGTCAGCACGTCGAAGACGCCCGTAGCCGAGAGGACGACGATCCCGACGATCGCTGCCACCGACCCGAGGACCGTATACAGCAGGCCTCGCCGGACGGCGGTGAGTCGGCGTTCGACCGTCGGGCGTCGGTCCCGCGGGGTCATCTGGCGAACCGGGAGCCACCGCAGTGCCAGTCGAACGAGGCAGCCGGTGGCCGCGACGATCAGGAGGAAGCCGACGACGGACCCGACCGGCGACGAGACGCCGACGATTCCGGTCAGCACCGTCCGCCCGACGACGGCGACGAGAGTCAGGATCGCGAGGACCACGGCCGCGATCACCATCGATGCGTACGCTATCCCGGTTCCCGTCGCGGCCGGCGTCAGATCGTCGCCGCCGATGTCGGCCCAGGCCGCTCCGATTCCCGCGAGGGCGAGCGCACAGCCGCTGACCGCGAGCCCGGACGGGGTGACGAACGGGGCCGCGAACAGGACCAGCGCGAACGCCGAGCCGAACGTCAGCAGGCAGCCGTGTGCCACGAACTGGATGACGAACCCGTCGCGCTCGAGCAGGCCGATGCCCGCGACGGTCATCCCGACGACGAGGGCGAGCGTCGGCAACAGCGAGGATTCACCGATCACGACGCCGACGATACCGACGACGGCGACGACGGCCAGACTGGCGATCCAGAGGCTCGCGGCCCGCGGGCGGCCCTCGTCGCCGATCGCGGACGGTCGGTCGAGGCGAGGGCCGGCGAGGGACATCTACTCGACACCCCCCGTTTCGACTCGGTCGTCGGCTGCCGCCTCGGCCCCGCTCGCGCCGTCGCGGCTCCCGCCACCGCTCGAGCCGCCACCGGTCAGTCGGCTGCTCGAGAGCCGCGCGTCGGCGGCGAAGGCGTGTTCGATGACCAGCGGCAGCGGGGTCCCGCGTCGCCAGTCGACCGTGCGAGCACCGGCGGCCTGACAGCGGGCCAGCCGCGTCCGCCGTCGTGTCTGCTCGTACTGGCCGCTGACGGTGTTCTCCGGGACGACGTCGGGCGAGCAGACGACGACCGGCAGTCCCGCGCCGCGCCAGGTTTCGACGGCACCGACGGGCGGGTCGTCGAGGACGGGCGAGAACAGGGCGAGCTGTGCGCTCGCGGGGGCGAGCTCGAGCACCTTGCGGACCTGTTCGCTCGTCCGCCCTCGGCGTCGGACGTCCGATCGGTACGGACCCGAATCGGAGCCGGTCGCCGACTGGCCGTCGGTCACCGACCGGAGGAGGTCGAGCGCGCGGGTGCGCTGTTCGGGGCCGCTCGCGGGTTCGAGCCAGTGGCAGCCGGCCGGCCCGGGGCCGTCCAGCCCGAGGACGGCGACGCCGACGTCGTGGCCACGCTTCAGCAGGTCCGACAGCGCGCGGGTCGCCGCGTAGGTGCCGTACTCGACGGCGGTCGGCTGCCCGCGGCCGGCGACGACGCGGTTCGGCGCGCGGGCGTCGATGACCAGCACGACCGTCGCCGAGACCTGCCGCTCGTAGTTGACCGTCGCGAGCGTCCCGCGTTTGGCGTAGTGACGCCAGTCGATGCGGTCCGCGGGGTCGTCGGGGTGGTACTCCCGGGTCGAGTGAAACGAGGTCCCCTCACCCGGGTCGTCGGTCGTGAGCTGCCCGACGCGCCCCGTCCCGTCCTCCGCGATCGGCGGCGCGTCGGCGTCGAGTCGGCAGACGACCGATCGATCGCCCGCTACCGGCAGCGCCGTCGTCGCCACCGCGGTGGCTCCGAGTCCCCGAACTCTGCACTGGGGGGACTCGAACGCGTACTCGCCGCGGCGAGCCACCACCAGGTACTCCACGCGAACCCGCTCGCCGGGTCGGAGCGTCGCGCCGGCCCGCGGCGACCCCTCGAGGACGGCGAGATCCGCGGGGACGCCGTCGGCGATCCGGAGGTCCGTGATCGTTCGGTCGGAGCGGTTGGTCACGTCGAGCGCGACGGTGACCGGCTGGCCCGGCGGCGCGGGCGTCGGCGACACCGTTCTGGTCGCGACGAGTCCGTCGGGCAGCCGCACGCGAGAGAGCGAGCCGGCGGCGACGAAGACGAGCGGGATAACCGCGCCGAACAGCAGGACTGGATTCCCGTCGGCGACGCCCGCGACGGCGAGCGCGACCGTCGCCGCGATCGCTCCCCGCCAGCGCACCTGTCGGCCGATCGTCCCATCGCGACTCGCCGACCGTTCGTCGGCTGGTCGGTCGTCGTCGCTCCGCTCGGCAGCGCGGGGGCCGGTCTCGCTCCGTTCGTCGCCCTCCGGTTGCGCGTCCGTTCGCTCGGCGTCGTCCTCGACCCGTGGGCGGGTCGGCCCCGGTCCGCGAGCGGTTGCACGGGGTTCGACGGCGCGCTGCAGCCGGCCGTCGGCGCCGCGCTGGAGGTCCTCGAGTCGCGGCTGCAGGACGGGGACGCTCCGCGGCGCGGTCTGGCCCGGCACCGTCGGCAGGGCGTCGTCGGCGACCTCGGCGACCGCGCCCGTCGCCCGTCGTGCCCGCCGGCGGACGACGCGTTCGGGGTACAGCCACGCCCGAACGCGCTCGCGGAGCGGCCGAGTCGGCGGATCGACGGCCGCCGCGAGCACGCTGGCGGCGACTCGGTCGTCGGTCCAGCTCCCGTCCGCGAGCGCCGCCTCGGCGTCCGACCGCGACCACCCCCCTCGCTCGAGGGCGTCCAGCAACGCCTCCCGGAGCGGCGGCCGAACGACCGCGAGGCCGTCGGCGACGGTTCCCGCATCGCGAGCCTCCTCGCCGGCCGCTTCGATCACGCCGGCGAGCGCGTCGCTCGAGAGCGCGGGGTCGCGGTCGGTTCGCTCGGGTGCCGGGTTCGCGAACGGTTCGTCGGGTGCCCAGGGAACCGTCGGCGCATCCCGGTCCCCGCCGGACGTACCGGGCGTGCCGCGGATCTTCCAGACCCCGAGGCCGAACGCGACGAGCGCGATCAGGACGACGAGGCCGCCGGCACCGCCGGATTCCTCGGCGCCGTAGAATCCGAGCACCGCGCCGACCGCGACGACGACCAGCCCGCACAGGGCGACGACGAGTTGGCGACGGCGTCTCACGGCTCTCCCTCCGTCGTCTCCGACGCCGGTTCGCGCTCGTCGTCGGCCTCGGCGCTCGTTGCGTCTCGAGCGCGCTCGACCGCGTCGTAGGCGTCGGCCGCCCGTTCGCGACGGTCCCTCGAGCGGGGCCGACCGCCGTACTCGACCTCGCGGAAGAGCGTCGTCAGTTCGCGGACCGGTTCGCTGGGATACCCGTCCGCGCGGGCGCGTCGTTCGATCTCACCGGGCGTGCTCGTGCGCCACCGGCCGGGTGCGACCCGCCGCGCGAACGATCGCCACAGTTCGCGAAACGAGAGCGCATCGTCCGATTCCCGACCCGCCGCAGTCCGCTCCTCGTCCGCTCGAGCGCCCTCGTCCCCGGCGGGTTCCGTCGATTCGGTCGCCGTCTCGTCGGATCGGAACACGACCGCAGCGGCGACGGCGAGGACGGCCGTGACGAGCGCGGCCCCGCGGACACCGTCGACGACGGCGCCGCCCGCGATCAGCACGACCGCTCCGAGACCGGCTGCGACCGCCCGGAGCGGGAGCGTCTGCGCGGCCGCGATCGTCCCCACGAGTCGGGCCCGCGCGCGTCCCGGGAGCGTTCGCAGCCAGTCCGCGAACCGTTCCCGGAGGGCTCGCCCCGAGCGGGGCATCGATCGAAGCCACTCGGCGACGGCACCGGCCAGCGCTCGCCCGCGCTCGAGCAGCGCCTCGAGTCGGTCGACCCATCGCAACGCGACGGCGACGAGCCACGACGCGAGTCGGTCCAGTCGGTCGCGGATCGACGGGAGGTCGCGGACGCCGCCGTCGAGCCACCCCCCGTCGGATCGCGAGCGAGCGATCCAGAGTCCGAGCAGGGCGACGACGCCGAGCGCGACGAGTCCGCCGACTCGCCCGTAGAACGCCTCGGCGACGAGCACTGCGACGAGCGCCGCCGCGCTCCCGAGAACGGCGATCGGCCCGCGGCGACCGTACCCGCGGTACGAGAGCGCCGCCAGTCCGGCGACGACGACCGCGAGCACGAGCGCGGCTGCGCCGTACTCGCCGACGAGCGACACGCTCGCGGTCTGTCGCTCCGTACTGACCGTCACCGTCGCCGTCGGATCGCGCGGCAGGTCGATCGCCAGTCGCCCGTCCTCGTTCGTCGTTCCGACGGGTTCGCCGTCGACTGCCACCTGCGCGTCCTCGACCGGCGTTCCGTTTATCGATGCTTCGACGGCGCCGCCGCTGCCGGGAATCGGTGCGATCCCGTCGGGGACGAACGCCACCTCGAGCGCCAGTACGTCGACGGTCGTCGTCCCCGCGAAGTCGCCGCGGGCGACC
This sequence comes from Natrinema salaciae, assembly GCF_900110865.1. Taxonomy (NCBI): domain Archaea; kingdom Methanobacteriati; phylum Methanobacteriota; class Halobacteria; order Halobacteriales; family Natrialbaceae; genus Natrinema; species Natrinema salaciae. Next base: position 639,863 of record NZ_FOFD01000004.1, on the reverse strand, counting down.
TCGAGTTCGAACGAGTCGGTGCCGTCGTCGGGAACCGTCACTGCGGCCCTGCCGTCGGCGTCCGTCTCGCCGACGGTCGTCCCGTCGACGGCGACGGTCGCCTCGCGCATCGGCTCGTCCCTGATCGTCGCCTCGACGGTGATCCGCTCGCCGGGGTAGGGATCGCCGTCGACGTCGAGCCGGACCGTGGCGTCGATCGGGTACGTTCTCGAGGCGTTTGCCGACCCGTCGGCCTGCGCGGTCGCCGCTCCGAGCGCGGCGCTCGAAGCGGTTCGTTCCGTCGGTGCGACGGACGCGACCGACGCGACCGACGCCGTGAGGCCCGTCGAGGCGATGTGCTTCGTCGCGGTCGACGACGACGTGGACGTGCCGGCTCGACACGTCGCGTCCGTTCCCGCTCCGACGCGGATCGTCAGCTCCTTGACGTACGGGACCTCGCCAGTTACCCGCCCGTTCTCGTCGGTTTCGCCGACTCTCTGCTCGTCGAACCACACTGGCGTCCCGGTGAGCGGTTCGCCCTCGTATCGGATCATCGCCGTGACCTGGCGTCCGGGGACCGGCTCCCGATCGAGCATGATCCTGCACTGTGGGTCGCTCTCGGTCACCGCCGTGTCGTCGCGGTCGACGGTGAACCACTCGAGCAACTGCCGCCAGTCGAACTCGATATCGGGGGCGTCGCCGGAGCCGCCGTCACCGCCGTCCCTGCCGTCGAGATCGAACTCCGGCCCGTTTCCGTCCCCGCCGTCCCAGTCGACGTCGAATCCCGGACTCGAGCCGCTATCGCCGGCCATTCCGGGTGCGAACGCGGCCGCCAGCACGAGCGCGAGGGCCGCGAGCGCGACGAACGAGACCTGCCGGTAATCGGCCCCGCCGGCGGCGTCATCGGCCGTTTCGTCGGTGGTGGTGGTGTCGTCGGACACGGGTACTCACTCCGTTCGCGGTCGGTCGGCGGCCCAACCTGTCGCTATCACAACGAGTGGGTATGGAACCTACCCCACAAAGAAGGTACACGTTCGCGCCCCGCCGACCGGGGACCGATCCCGGGTTCGCGTGCACGGGAGCGGGCGCGGGCGCGAATCCACCACTAAGAACTAAAAAATCTCAGAACCGGCGTCGGATCGCGGCCACCGTCACCGCCGCGCCTCGAGTTCGGCCTCGAGGTCCGACAGCTCCATGTCCTTCATCGCGAGCAGGACGAGCAGGTGGTAGACGATGTCGGCCCCCTCGTGGGCGATCTCCTCGCGGTCGTCGTCTTTCGCGGCCAGGACGAGTTCGGTCGTCTCCTCGCCGAGCTTTTCCAGCACCGCGTTCTCGCCTTTCTCGTGGGTGAACAGCGAGGCGGTGTAGGAGCCCTCTGGCAGCGTTTCCTTCCGGGCTTCGATCACGGCGAACAACTCCTCGAGCACGTCGTCCATCTAGAGGTCACCCGACACGTTGCGGATGTCTTCGAGTTCGGCGAACTTCTCGCTGTCGTCTCGGCTGTCCTGGAAGACGTCTTCGGTGATCTCGATCGGCGCGTTGGTCCGGGCGGCCAGCGCGAGCGAATCGCTCGGGCGTGCGTCGACGACCGTCTCGCCGCGGGCCGTCTCGAGGTGGATGTCGGCGATGTAGGTCCCGCCCTGTCCGTCTTCGCGCTCCGAGATCTCGTTGACGACGACGTGATCGATGCGGCTGCCGAGTTCCTCCATGACGTCCAGCAGAAGGTCGTGGGTCAGCGGCCGTCCGATGTCTTCGGCCTCGAGTCCCCGGGCGATGCTGGTCGCCTCGTTGAAGCCGATAAAGATCGGGACGACGTCGTCCTCTCCCTCGACGGCGAGGACGACCACGGGGACCGGCCCCTGTGGCGTCCCTGCGACGCGAACCGCGTCGATGGATGCCTGCATATCCATACCGTTGACCGGCAGGGAGAAAACATGTCCGGTCGCGAATGCATGCACGACGCCGTTGACGCCGTCGGCTCCGTCCCTCGAGCGCGAGTCGGGGCGAACGGCGCAGTGGTACCGACGACCCAGCGGCCCGTCGACCCGACGATCCAACGACTGACGTGGACCCGGAAACGGCGACTGTGTCCCGCGAACGCCGTCAGTCCGCCGGCGGTTCGACGACGACGCGGCCGTCGCTCGAGACCGTCACCCAACAGCCTTCGTAGGAAAAGGAAACGTCGACGGGGTGGTCTCGAGCGGACGTCACGAGGTCGGTGAGCGCTTCGGGATCGACCGTGTCGTAGAGTGGCGACATCGCGTCGGGTTCGCGGTTCGTCACGTCGCCAACGGCTTCGATGATCGCGACGACGACCGCGGCGGAGCCGCCGTCGAATCGGCTGTGGAACGTGTCCGTGATGGGGTCGTATCCGGAACTGTCCTCCCCGAGCGGCCGGGACGGGGGGGAACCGGAGTGGGCTGTGTCATTGCTCATTGCGACTCTGTATCGCGGGTAGCCTAGTAAGGGGTGACGCTGACTAGTCAGCGCCCCTCCGCGCCGGACTTCTCGAAGAGGTGCTGAAAGACGGTCCGCTCCGCCTTGCGGAGGTGCTGATTGAAGGTCTGCCGGGTGACACCGAACCGCTCCGCCAACTCGTCACCGGTGCTGGTCCGCGGCGTGTCGAAGTAGCCGCTGAAGTACGCGGCGTCGAGCGTGGCCGACTGCCGATCGGTGAGCGCGTCGGCGACGATGTCGTACAGCAGATGGGGCGAGTAGACGAGTTCCTCGGACACCAGTTCGGCCGTGGGGTGGAACCGTCGAATCTCGTCCGCGGCCTGCCGGTGATCCACGTCGCCGGGTAGCTCGCCGCGGAACCTGACTTCGTCGGGCCCGACGATGATCTCGCGAGGGCGACCGCCGAGCGCCGAGAAGACGCGGGCGACCGTCGCGGATTCCGAGTGCGCTTCGATGCGATTGTGCCCGGCGATCGAACTGAGCAACCGCGCGTCGAGGAAGTGGGGGACCTCTTCGATCGCGGTGACGAAGTCGCTCGCAGCGAGGTCCGCCGTTCCCATGTACTGGACGGTGGTTCCGTCCGGCAGCGAGACGACGGAGTCGATCTCGATCTGCGTTTCGCCGCGGTCGACCCGAAGCGAGGGCGGGACCGCCGGCTCGTCCGCGCGGAACTCGAGCAGCCTGACGTGGTCGCTCGTCAGTCGTTTCTCGCGCCGTTTCAACGGCGTCACGTCCTCGAACGCGAAGGCGACGTACTCGACGCTGCCGTCCGCGTCGCACAGCGGCGCGGCGTTACTCGAGAACCATCGCTCGGTTCCGTCCGGGAGTTCGATCCAGTGTTCGAACCCGAACGCAGGGTCGCCCGTCTCGAAGACGCGCGCAACTGGGTGGTCGGCCGCCGGGACGGGCGTCCCGTCGTCGTAGTGGAGGGGCCACTCGGACGGATCGTACGTTCGACCGACGAGTTCATCGTGCGGGAGTCCGAGCGTTTCCGACGCGCGCTCGGTCGCGGACACGATCTCGCCAGTCGAATCGATCACGAGCATACTGACCGGATAGGCCTCGAAGAGCCGTCGCGAGAGGCCTTCGGGAAGCGACCCCTGCGACGCGTGCTCGGTCGTCCCCTGTTCGATCGACTCGCCGTCGTGAAGTCCGTCCCCCGACGGGTCCGTCATCGCGATATCGTCCGTTCGACGTGCGGGGCTGTCCTCTCGAGGCGATCGCTTGGCGTCGCCGGACCTCGACCGCCCGATGTCTCAGCCCCTCGATCGCCCGATGGTTCGGTGTGTCGATACCGACGCATACCGTCGATACGGTCCCGACGAATAAATGCCTACCACCGGTCGCTCGTCACGCCGCCCGACGCTGCTCGTCCGGAAAGAGACGCTCCGGGAGGTACGCGGAGACGACCCAGTTCGGGGCGTTGACCACTTCGTTGATCTTCAGGTCGACGGCCGCCGAGCACAGGATGTAGGCGTCGTTCCGGTCGAGCCCGCGTTCGTCGTGCAGGTGGTCGATCATGTTCCGGACGGCCGCTCTGGTCGCCGTCATCAGGTCGTCCGCGATGCCAGTCGTCCCGTACATCGGCTCGTTCCGGCCGGTCGGCGTGAACGGCCCCGTGGTCTCGAACTGGGGCTGGTCGATCGACAGGTCCGACCGGAGGTCGAATCGGCAGGTGACGGCCGTCGGCGCCTCGATGCCGGTCCCGCAGACCTCGCCGTCCCCCTGCGCGGCGTGGCCGTCGCCGACGCTGAACAGCGCCTCGTCGACCGCGACGGGGAGATACAGCGTCGAGCCCGCCGTGAGCTGTTTGATGTCCATGTTCCCGCCGACCGATCTCGGCGGAAACGTCTCGTGCGTGCCGTCCTCGGCCGGCGCGACGCCGACCACGCCGGGAAACGGATCGAGCGGCACCTCGATGTCGTTCGCGAACCGCGCGACGTCGCCGTCGAACTCCCAGACGTGCAACGCCGGCTCCGGGAACTCGTCGGCCAGGAGCCCGAGGTCCGCCTCGCCCGGGAGGACCAGCGTGTACCCCCAGCCCCGGTGTTCGACTGCGAGCAGTTCGACCGCGAGGACGTCGCCCGGACGAGCCCCCTCGATCGCCACGGGGCCGGTCAGCGTGTGGACCCGCTCGACGTCGAGGTCGGCGACGTCGGCGACCGTCGAGTCCGGGTCGAGCTGTCCGCCCGTCGAGTCTCTGCACTCGAAGCGGACGACAGTGCCGGGCTCGACCGTCCGCACCGGCTCGAGGTCGTTGTTCCACGCGCTGTGAACCGTCTCGTCGTCGGCAGCGATCTCGTACGCCGCGTCGTGTCCGCTCGCCATACACCTCCAGCACACATCGCGCGGCGGGATAAAACAGTCACCCGTTTCGACCCGGCTGCGGGCGTGAGCGGCGGCCGAGGCGTCGCTTACCCTCGAACCTCTCCGCCTGCCCTCTCGTCCCGCACCGCTCACTGCGTGCCGCGCTCCTCGAGCCGACTACTGCGCGTCCTCGAGCGCGGGCACCGACGCGGCCTCGTTCTCGAAGAAAGCCAGCCCGTGGAGTCGGCTATCGGTGGTCAGTTCCGGGTGGAACGAGGTTCCGACGACCGGGCCATCCCGGACCGCGACCGGGCGGTCGTCCCACGTCGCGAGCACGTCGGCGTCGCCGACCGAATCGATCGCCGGCGCGCGAATGAACACCGCCGGATACGGCTCGTCGTCGAGACCCGCGACGTCGAGCGGCGCTTCGAAGCTGTCCTTCTGCCGGCCGAAGGCGTTGCGCTCGACACCGACGTCGATCACCCCGAGTTCGTCGACCCGGTCGTCGCCGGCGTCGCTCGAGGCGACGATCAGGCCGGCACAGGTCGCGAGCAGAGGCTTGCCGGCGGCGACGTGATCCCTGATTTCGGGGGCGATCCCCTCGCTGTGGACCAGTCGGGAGATGGTCGTCGACTCGCCGCCCGGCATCGCCAACAGATCGCAGTCGGGGACGATTCCCGACTCGCGGATCTCGTGGATCGTGACGTCGCGGCCGCGGGCCCGCGCTGCGCGTTCGATGGCGACCGCGTGTTCCTCGACGTCGCCCTGGACCGCGACGACGCCCGCAGTCAGTGACATGGCCACCGGTATGAACGGTGTCGTCAAAAAGCTCGCGCCACGGCACTCGCATGTCCGTTCGCCACGCCGTCAGGCCGCCGGCCAGCGCAGCCGCTACTCGAGTCGCTGTCGAAAGAAGGTCGGTGGCCGCGTTACGCGACGAACGTCAACAGCTGGACCAGCACGCCCAGCATGACGCCGAACGCGATGACCGTCTTGGGGTCGATGTGGATGGCGTTCGAGTCCTCGGAGTCGAAGTACCGGACGAGTCCGGCACTGGACATCAGCCCGCCAGTGTTCTGTCCTTTGTCCATACCTGTGCCTATGCGTCCCCGGAACTAAACCTTTCGACCGGCGGTGGTGGTTCGCGGGCGATCCGATCGGTCGGAAGAGAGCCACACGGTGGCTGCAACGAAAGCCACGACTCTCACCGGTCGCGGTCGTCGGTTCCCGCCGCGATGGACCGTCCGTCATCGCACGGAAGTGAACGAAAACGAGTCATTACGGCATTCGATACTGTCTAGTTCGACGAAACGTTTATTATGCATACTATTGACCATGGCTTATGGTGACATCTGACGGAAGTGGCCAGCGGAGTAGAGATCAGCAAACGCCGGCGCGACGAAGCATCCTGCGATCGATCGGTGCCGCGGGTGCGACCGCGGCGGTCGGTGCGGGCGCGACGGGAACCGCGGGTGCAGCGAGCAACAGCGTCGGGCAACTCGCCCGCTCGAACGCGACCGAAACGCGGGCTCGGGAAGCCTTCGAGACGGCGGACGGAACGGCACTCTTGCGGGAGCTCTCGAAGCACGGATACATCGAGTCGGCGTCGTACGACGCGCTGAACGTCGACGACGTGACGGCCGCCCGTTCGTTTTCGACCGACTGGATCACGGTCACCGAAGTCCGTCACGATGAGGCGGGTGCGGTGGTCGGGTTCGTCGCGAAACTGGAAAACGAGACGTTCGACGGCCCCATCACCGTTCGTCTGTACCCGGACGCGGACGTCGCCGGGGCGACCGCGGAACGCGACGGGGAGTCGGTCGTGCTAAGCCCCGGTTACGACGGTTTCCGCCCGCAATCTTCCGTCGAGCCGGCGTCGTGTAACTCCTGTTCGGGGCACGAAGACATCTGCACCGACCACGACTGCGATTGCGGTCGAGTCTGCACCGAGCACGACGACATGAACGGCAAGTACACTGCCCACACGGTCTGCAGCGACGGGAGAGTGGAGTGTGGCGACTGCTCGCTCTGTTGTGGCACGTGCGGTTGGTAACGCTCCCCTCTCGAGGCGGACGCCCCGATCGCGTCGGTGCTCTCCCCGACGGACCGTGATCACGGTATGTTACACCGCCCACTGGACGTTTCCGACGCCGACCGCCGGACGCTCGAGTCGGACAGAGAGCGGCTGAACGAGACGATTGACCGTGCGGTCTCCGAATTGCTCGCCGAAGTACCGCACGGCCCGCTCCGCGAGCAGCTCGAGCTGATCGCGTTCACGCCGAACGCCGCGCTGCCGAAGCGGACGCGCCGGCCGAAGTGGGAACTCGCGTTTCTCGTCGACCGACTCGCGAACGCGTCCACGATGGACGACGAGCGACGCGAGACCGTCCTCCAATTTTCGCTGTGCGTCGGCGAGTACTACGACATCTTCGACGACGTCGTCGACGACGACGTCGCGGAGGGGGCCCGCGGGACGGTCGTCGCCACCTGGCAGGTCATGTTTCCGCTCTGTACCCGGCTCGTCCACCGCCTCGGTGACGACGCCGTGGACTACTGGACGGATCGCGCGATGGGGTTGATGGAAGCGCCCCTCGGCGGGATCAGAACCGATCCGACCCTCGAGCGATACCGCGCGATCGTCGACCGACAGGCCGTCCTCTTCGGTGCACTCACGGGACTCTGTGCCGTCGTCGGCGACCACCCCGCGACGGTCGAACGGGCGGAGCAACTCGGGCGAGCGTACTTCCGCTTCGAGCAGTTTCTGCTCGACGGCGAACAGTACGCGTCCGGCGAGACCGGCGGATGGAACCTGTTCGCGCTCGCGGACGCGGCCGACGCGCTCGAGTACGTGACCGACTGCCGTCGTGACTACGAACGTGCGTGCCGGTCGTTGCCCGACGCGGACCGGCGGGCGCTTCGTCCCCTGGTCGGCGTCGATCTCGATCGGTGGGCCGAACGCGAACTCTGACTGTTTCCTGCGGCATCGACGGGCGGATTACTGCTTCCCGCGGCCTCGACAGGCGGACTTCCGGGGCGCAATTCGACGATACCGAGACTCCGTCGTCGCCCGCTCTCGAGACGCGACTGCTCAGTTTCGCGCGATTCGAGGTCCCATTCGGCGGAGGACCGACACCGGGGCCGCGGGCGACCGCACCCGTGACCTGTCGGCCTCAGTCCGCCTGGTCGCCGTAGGCGTGCTCGAGGACGCGTTCGCCGCCCGGCGTCTCGAGGATCACGACGTCACCCTCGGCGTTCCACACGTGAACGCTGTACCCCCAGTAGAGGTCCGTCTCGGAGTTCGTCCCGTCGCCGGTCCAGACGGTCACGGTCGCGTTCGGTTCGAGCGTGTAGTCGGTGGGGAACGCGAACGGATCAAGTCCGCGGGCGACTTGGCCGCCGCTCTCGCGATCACGGATCATCCAGTCGCCGAGGTCGAGTTCGCTCGAGCCGTTGTTCGCGAGGACGACGTGTTCCTCGTCGACGGAGACGTTCGACACCGCCAGCCCTGCGACGGCGAGATCGTCAGCGAACGCCGACCCGTTCTCGACCCGGATCTCGGTCGTCGCCTCGTCGTGGGGCGAGGAAACGGTTATCGGGACCGGATCGGTCGCGTTCGACGTCGGGTTCCACCGGAGCGTGTGATTCGCGGTGGCGTTCGGACCCACCGTGACCGACGACTCGTCGACGGTTTCGTTGGCCGCGGCGAGCGCCAGTGGCACGTCCCGTTCGATCGGAGCCGGATTCGCGACGGTCACCGAGACCGTCGCGTTTCCGTCGACCGCGACGCGGTCCGGCGCGTCGAGTGCCGTCAGTTCGGCCGGTATCGGCTCGAGGGTAACGGACACGGCCGTGACTTCGTCTCCCGTGACCGTCACGTTCGCCGTCGCAGCCCGGAAGCCGGACGCGTTGACCGCGAGCTCGCCGTCGCCCGTCGGCGTCTCGAACGCCGCGGTCCCGTTCGCGTCGGTGGTCGCGCCCACGTCGTCGATCAGGACCGTCGCGTTCGGAATCGGATCGCCGGCCGGATCGGTGACGGCGACCGCGACCGGACCGCGTTCGGGGACGATCGGTCCGACGGCGTCTTCGAGTCCGGCCGACGAGCGGTCGGCATCGATCGCCGACGAGTCGGCGACGAGTCGGATCGCGTCGCCTTCCGCGACGCCCTCGAGCGGAACCGATACCGTTTCGAACGTCGTCTCGGACGGTGCCGTCCCGTCGAGTTCGACCGTCGCGGTGCCGTACTCGACGGTTTCGTTCCCGCCCGGATCGGCGTCGATAGCGCGAACCGTCGCGTTCGTCGCGAGTTCGCCGCGGTTTGCGACGTCGACGGTCGCCTCGAGATCCCCGTCGGCCTCGACGTAGCTCGGCGAGCCGACGAGCGCCAGGTCGGCGGTGAACAACTGCGTCCGGTAGGTCGGGTCCGCGACGGTCCGCTCGTCCAGTTCGCCGTCGGGGTCGATGACGAATTCGCCGAGGGAAGACCCGTTTACCGTCGTCGGATCGACCGATAGCGTGGCCGTTCCAGTCCCGTCGACGGGGACGTCGTCGACGGCGAGTTCGTACGACTCGTTGCCGTACTCGAGCGTCACCGGGACGTCCGCGGCCGGGATCTCCCCGTCGTTCGCGACGGTCACCGCGATCGTTCCCTGACTCGAATTGTTCGCGTCGACGGTCGCGTCGGCGTCCTCGATGGAGAGGGCCGGCGTACCGGTCGTTACCGACGTCGTCCGCGGGAGCCAGCCTTCGCGGCCGGTCTCGATCTCGGCCGCGGCTCGGTCGGTCGCCGACGACCCGACGGTGACGTCGAAGGTCCCGCTGTCGTCTGCGGTCGTGTTGAACGTTCCGCTGACCGTCTCGTTCGGGGCGAGCGGCCCTACCGCTTCGGTCGCGACCTCGCCACCGTCCGTGGAGAGGGTGACGGGGACCGACTCGTTGTTCTCAGTTTCGCCGACGTTCCGCACTGCGTACTCGACAGTGACCGGGTCGCCCGCGGTCACGTTGGTCGGTGCGTCAGCCGTGACCGTGTAGTCGGCCCGGAAGTCGTGGGACGCGACGAACACGTCGTTTTTCGTGTCCGGACCGAACTCGGATGCGGCGTAGACCGTATCGAACGAGTTCCCCGAGAGGTCCGTATCGGAGTGATAGAGCGCGAGCTCGTCGTCCTGCCCGCCCGCGACGCGACGGTCGGCGATCCACTCGCCGCCTCTTGCGATCCGATAGACGAGATCCGATGCCCTGTCGGTCTCCGGACGGCCGCGGTAGCTCAGCAGCGTGTCGTTGCCCTCGACCTCGAGGGAGAGCTCCTCGACGTCGCTCATGTTCGCGCTCAGCGATAGATTCTCGACGCCGGTTCCGTCGTCGTACGACAGGTTCGGATCGTCGAGGGACCCGTCGGCCCACGCGAGCCGGCCGCCGTCAGTGTCGTGGTCGATGTACTCCCGGCTGTCGTACCGCGCTCGCTCGTCGAACGCGCCGTCATCCGTGACGGTCCCGCGAACGACCGCCCCGCGCTCGGTACCGTTCTCCTGCGGTTCGTAGTACGAGAGCTCGAATCCCCCGTCGGACGACCCGACTGCGGGGGACATCGCGTCGTCGACGACCCCGCGCTCGGTCACGTTCGTTCCGTCGAGCACGGCGTACTCGACCGACCGGTTGTCGGTGGTGAACACGTCACCGTCGGGATCGCGTTCCCACGCGACCAGCCACGTCCCGTCGCGACCGGCGACGGTCGGGCCGTGCGTGAGTTCGTCGCTGTCCGTCAGGAGCGTCTGCTCGCTCCAGCCGGAGCCGTCGTAGTGCGCGACGGCAATCTCCTGATGGGGATAGACCTCCTCCGGTGCCGAGGCGTTTACGTCTTCGAGATCCGCGTCGGTTCTCGTCCAGCCGGCGAGGAGCTCGTCGCCGCCGCCCGCCGCGATCGTCGGCGACGCGTCGTGCCGATCGTCGTCGGTGAGGTTCGTCGGCTCGCTCCAGCCCGATTCGTCGTGAGTGCGAACGACCAGATCTCGTCCCTCGAGGACCGATCGGTTCTCCCGCTGCGTGCTCCAGAGGACGACCGTCTCGTTACCGACCGAGGTCACGGCCGGTTCGGTGTCCTCGTACGGTCGACCGGTGAGCCGTTCGGTACCGGTCCGCTCCGCTCCCGATGCAACGTCGAGCGTCCCGGCGGACTCGTCGACGGTCGCGACCGACGGGAGCGGGTTCTCGCCGCGTTTGTTCTCGACCTCCCAGTCGCCGAACTCGGTCTCGGTGGCCCGGTCGTCGGCGAACCAGTGACGGCTCGCGGCGCTCGCGGAACTCGAGCCGAACTCGGCCTCGGCTTTCGGCCAGGTGATCGCGACGCTCTGCGAGTAGACCGTCGCGTCCAGTTTTCCTCTGACGAACCCCTGGACGCCGATCGTCCCCCGCTTGAACTCGAGTCCCGGCGGGGTGTCGAACGTCGCCTTCGAGTCGACTTTGAGCCCAGCCGAAGCGGAGAGATCGACTCCCGGTGCAACGTTCGTCTGTACCGGCGTCTCGCCCGAGACGCCGGCGCCGGCGGTGATGTCCCAGTCACCCTCACCGTCGGTGGTGAATTCGGTGCGGACGTCGCCGCCGATGACGACCTCGACGCCGTCGGGCAGCGCCGGCGGGGACAGGGGGATCGACCGCTTGAGCCCCGCGAAGAAGTAGACCTTGGAGCCGTTCGCGAGCCCGCTGCCGTCGTAGGCGATTTTGGCCCCGCCGCCGCCGCGCACAGTGTTGCCGGCGACGCTCGTCTCACCGTTGATATCACCGTCGACGTTCAGCGTGCCCGCCGGGATCGTCGTTCCGATCCCCATCTTCGCCGTGAGGTTGAACCCGAGATCCGTCCGCCACGGGGTGAGCGGCCCGAGTTCGTCGTACTCGTTCGCGTCGTCGACGACGGTGATCTCGAAGAGGCCGAGCTTCGTCGCGGGGATCAAGCTGCCGGACGTCCCCTCGTATTCGACCCGTTCGGCGATGGCGGGTACCGGCCCCTTGTCGCCGACGTCGAGGAGGAAGACGAACTCGTCCGGGATGGTGATAACCTCGAGCGACGAGGTCTCCGTGACTTCGTTGCCCTCGACGTCGGTGGCGGTGATCGTCACCGTCGCGTCGTCCTCGAGGGTCGACGTATTGACGGCCGTCTCCCAGACGCCTTCCGCTTCGTCGATTCGGGTCGCCTCGTACGTTTCGCCGTCGAGTTCGACCGTCACCGATTCGACCGGTTCGACCGACCCGACCCGAATCCGATAGAGGTTCTCTTCGACGACCGACTCCACGATTCGCCCGCCGAACGCGTCCTGATACTCGCGGATGACGATATCGGCGTCAGCCACCGTGACCGACGTCGTCACCGTCTCTCCGTCGGTCGTCAGCGTGACGTTGTATGTCCCGGGTTCGTCGTACCGGTGCGAGACGGCGTGGCCGTTCGCCGTCGTCCCGTCGCCGAAGTCCCACTCGGTGTCGTCGGCACCGGCATCGCCGTCGACGCAGGATCGGAAGGCGACCGGTTCGACGATCGACGGCGATTCGGGACCGTATCTGACGTCCCGCCCGTCACACAGCGAGAGGCTGTGGGTCGTCGTCGTTTCTGCTCCGACGTGCCGGACCGTCCGCGTCTCGCTGGCTCCGTCGGCGGCGGCGACGACGTCGTACGTGCCTTCGTCGAGGGTCAGCGACCACGTCCCGTCGTCTCCCGTTTCCGTCGTCCCGACGGTACCGCGTCTCTCGCTCCGAACCTCGACGTTTGACCCGGCGATCGGTCGATCGAACTCGTCGACGACCGTGCCGCTCACCGGCGAGTTGGAACTTCCGTCCCAGCCCTCGTGGTGACCGAGCGTGCCGAGCGCGACGCGAGAGTCGCTCGAGTCGCCGTCCGCCGGCCGCTCGGCGACCGTCGGTGACGAGTAGATCGACGATCCCGTCTCGGCCGCCCAGCGTTCGCTCCCGTCGTCGGCGTCGACGGCGTACGCGCGTCCGTCGAGCGAGCCGACGTAGACCGTCTCGTTGAAGACCGCCGGCGTCGAGCGAATCCGATCGCCCGTTCCGAACGACCATCGCTCGCTGCCGCTTTCGGCGTCGAGCGCGTACAGGTTACCGTCGTCCGAGCCGACGTAGACCGTCCCGCCGCTGATCGTCGGCGAGGAACCGCCCCAGGAGCCAGCTCCCGCCGACCACTCCGCGTCTCCGTCGGCGGCGTCGACCGCGTACACGTCGTCCGAGCGGATGTAGACCGTCCCGTCAGCGACCGTCGGCGAGGCGTAGACGTCGTCGCCCGTGTCGAACGACCACGTTTCGGCGCCGCTCGCCGCGTCCAACGCGTACAGGGAGCCGTCGTAGGAGCCGACGTAGACCGTCCCGTCGACCACCGTCGGGGCCGATCGGACGAAGTGGCCCGTTTCGAAGCGCCACTCTTCGGTCCCGTCGTCGGCGTCGATCGCGTACACGTTGTTGTCGTTCGAACCGATGTAGACCGTCCCGTCGACGACCGTCGGGGACGAGTAGACGTCGCCGCCGGTATCGAACGACCACTGCTCGCTGCCGGTTTCCGCGTCCAGCGCGTACAGCGTGTCTTCGTCCCAGATGCTGTCGTACGCTCCGACGTAGACCGTTCCGTCCACGACCGTCGGCGACGAGAACACCTCGCCGAACTCCTTCTCCGAGTCGAAGCTCCACCGCTCGGTCCCGTCGGCCGCGTCGATCGCGTGGACGAACCCCTCATCGTCGCCGACGTAGACCGTCCCGTCGGCCACAGTCGGGGAACTCAGCACCTTGCTCTCGGCTTCGAACGACCACTCGATCTCGCCGGTCCGTGTGTCGAGCGCGTACAGGTTGCCGTCGTTCGAACCGACGTACACCGTCGGATCGCCCGCGGTCCCGTCAGCCGCATCGAGCGCTGTGGGCGTCAGGTTCAGTTCGGCGATGCGAGCGCCCGTCCGGATCGCGTTTCGATCGACTATTTCGGTCCCGTTTCGGTCGGCTACCCGGACCGACCGTCGGTCGCTCACCCCGATCGTCTTCCCATCGCTCGCTGATGCCGACGGGACCGACGCGGCGTCGGTCACACCGTTCGTCTCGAGTGATCCGTCGACCGGCCGCGCCGGCTGGGGGGCCGCGCCGCCGATTCCCGCCATACTGACGAGCCCGAGCACCAATACGAGGCTCGCGAACACTGCTCCTGTCTCCGTCCGTCTATCGGCTCCGTCTCTCATTCGTTGCAGCTACCTCCTGATCGCTGTGTCCGGTTTCCAACCACCCCGAACCAACCGCGAGGACTCGTCGGCCGCGCCCGCGTCTCGTTCGCTCGATTGGTTGTGGATGACTATCACCAATTGCCACAGCATTTCGTTATTACCATATTAGGATAAAAAATTACTGCCGGAGAGGGTTCGATAAGAGGGGCCGTCGAACGATTCGGCGATGCGGACCGCGGGGACTCACGCGGCGTCGGCTCCATTCACCGCGGTCTGTGCCGTCGACGCGGTCGACGAACGACTGCGAACGACTGGGTCGGCTCGTCGAGGCGACTCCGTGTGGGGGCGTCCGGAACCCGAAAGAACCCACCGGGAATTGCGGCCCGACGGACGCCGCTCCCGCCGGTCGTGTCCCCGCTTGCGGCAAGCGAACCCCAGTGGGAAACCCTTATGCGCGGCGCGTGGCAACTAGCGCTGAACCGTATGACTGTCACACTCAAGGATTTCTACGCTGACTGGTGTGGCCCCTGCAAGACCCAGGACCCGATCCTCGAGGAGCTCGAGGACGACTGGGAGGGCCGATTCGAGGTCGAGAAAGTGAACGTCGACGAACAACAGGACGTCGCCAACGAGTATCAGGTTCGGTCGCTCCCGACGCTCGTTATCGAGAACGACGACGGCATCGTCGAACGCTTCGTCGGCGTCACCCAGCGTGACGACATCGAGGACGCGCTCGAGTCGGCCGGCGCGTAGGGACGACCACCAGCGATTTCTTTCGGTTTTTCACCCGTCCGCGGAGCGTCCGCTGTCGCGCCGGCGTCCGCTTTCGAGTACGGGTGCGCGAGGAACAGCGTACAACGTACCGGCGTAGCGTGCCGGCGTCGGTGAACGGAAACGCCGAGAAGAGACGAACGACGGAAGACCGAAGATGGAAGACGGAACGGATCGCGCTCGGGTCGCCTAGATCCACTTCACGCCGACGTCGTGCATCTCCTCGTTGTACTTCGCGATGTTGATGACCAGCGGCGTCACGCTCTCGACTTCGGCCGCGTTGGCCAGGGGGCCGGCCTCGAGCGCGCGCAGGCCGTCGATCTCGTTGGCGATCGTCAGGACGGTGGCTCCCGCGTCGTCGTCGTCGGCGACGACGAGCGTGTCGAGGTCGAGTTCGTTGTCGAGGGTCGACAGGGCGTCGGCGGCGAGATTGTGGAAGGCACCGACGACGGGAACCTCGTCGGGGGCCCGCTGTGCGACGAGTTCGGTGACGCTGCCCGCGCTCGGCGGGTGGTAGTGCAGTCCGTCCTCGTCGCCCTGCATGCCGACGGCGGGCGTCACGAGGACGGTCTCCGAATCCAGACTGTCGGCGACCGCTTCGACGGTGTCGCCGACGTAGTACGGCGGGACGCTCAGGATCACGACGTCCGCCCGGTCGGCCGCCATCTCGTTCGCGAAGCCCTTGATGTCGACCTCGTCGGTGCGGTCCGCCAGCTCGTCTTCGTACGCCGCGACCGCGTCGCGGGCCTTCTCCGGGTCCCTCGAGCCGATGAGGATCTCGTGGTCCGTATCGCGGGCAAACCGCAGTGCGAGTCCTTCGCCGATATCGCCGGTGCCGCCCAGTAGTGCAATTCGCATACGCACCCCTCCGGACGGCACCCGAATAAAAGGGCCGGAGATCGGCCGTTCTCGCCGGGTTCTCGGACGCGGACGGCGGAGGCGCGTCGACGTCCGGACCCCCGCTACGGCGCGTCGTCCTCCGTCGGATTCATCGCCGATCCCAACCCGCTGTCGTAGGCGTCGCGCGCTTTCACCTCGCGGATCCGCTGCTCGAGCCGGGTCTCGAGTTCCCGTCGCCGCTCCTCGTCGACGTCGGGATCGTTCGCCAGGTTCCGAACGTCCTGGCGGGCGGTCCGCAACACGGCGACGGCCTCCTCGGTCTCGAGGTCGGCCGCGCGGTCGAGGGCGCGCTCGACGTCCGCGAGCGTGAGGTCGGTCATAGTGGAGGTTCGCGGAGCGAACGGATGAAAGACCGGCCGGGAAGCGCCACGTCGCCCCGCAGCTTCCTTTACCCGCCCGGCCGTCGATCCGGTATGCGCCGCCCCGCCGTCATCGCCCACCGCGGCTACGCCGGCATCGCCCCCGAGAACACCGTCGCCGCGGTCGAACGGGCGGCCGCGTACGACGAGACCGCGATGATCGAGATCGACGTCCAGCCGGCCGCCTGCGGGACGCCGGTGGTCGTCCACGACGAGCGCCTCGAGGGGGTCCGCGACGGTCGCCCGCTCACCGACGCCACCGGGCTCGTCCGGGACACGTCGCTCGAGGCGCTGCGGGAGACGCGGGTACTCGGCACCGACGCGACGATTCCGACGCTCGCGGACGTCCTCGACGCCGTTCCCGAGCGGGTCGGCGTCACCGTCGAACTGAAGCGCCCCGGAACGGGGTCCCTGCGCGTCGGCGAGGCGCTCGAGCCGGCCGAACGCGACCGCCGACGGGACGCGTGGCGGCCGTTCGTCGAGCGCGTCGTCGCCGACTGCGACGCCTTCGGCGGGAAACTGCTCTTCTCGTCGTTCTGCGAGGGTGCCATCGCGGCGCTTCGCGACGTGACGACCGCGTACGCCGCCGCGCCGCTGGTCCGGGACGATCCGGCGGCCGGCCTCGAGATCGCGCGGCGCTACGACTGCGAGGCGATCCACCCGCCGCGGTCCGCGATCCGCGGCCCGGAATCGGCCGCGGCGGCCGCCGGCGTTTCGGACGACGGGTCCGCGATCGACGTACTCGAGCGGGCCCACGACGAGGGGCGCGCGGTCACCGTCTGGACCGTGACGAACTGGGTCCAGTTCGACGCGCTCGCGGCGGCCGGCGTCGATGGCGTCATCGCCGACTACCCGGGGTTGGGCCGGGTCGTCTCCGACCGATAGCACCGACGATCCACGGCGGTCGCGTGTTGGTCTCGTGGCGACAGCTCGCGGCAATCGCTCGATCACCGCTCGGACGGCTGCGGCACCGTCGACTCGGCCGCTCTCGCCGCCTGCCGGTCGCGCCTTCGGGCCGCCGGTTCGGGACGGATTCGCGGTCGGACCGTACAAGTAGTGCTTGCAGACGCGCCGGACACCTTGATACGGCGAATCGTACTGAGGATGTGTTGTCCATGCATCTCGTCGCATCTCCGTGCGGTCGCCGTTGTCGGCCGTTCGCGACTCGCTCCGGCCGTGTCCCGGCCCGCGACGTCCTCGACTCGAGACGCCCGGCTACGCGGGAGGTGTGTGCTGATGAGTGATTTTCCACCGCGGACGACGATCAAACGGTGGCTGGTGACGACCAACCACAAGGACGTCGGCATCCTGTACCTGGTGACGGCGTTGTTCTTCCTCGTCGCCGGCGGCATTCTCGCGCTGCTGTTCCGTACGCACCTGTGGGAGGCCGGCGGCACCGGCTTTCTGGAGAACGCCGAGTACAACCAGTCGGTCTCGATTCACGGCCTGCTGATGGTGTTCTGGTTTATCTCGCCGCTCGGCTTCGCCTTCGCGAACTACGTCGTTCCGTTACAGATCGGTGCGAAGGACCTGGCGTTTCCGCGCTTGAACGCGCTGAGCTACTGGTTCTATCTGTTCTCCGGGATTCTGGTTCTGCTCTCGTTCTTCCAGGGGGCCTCGTGGGCCAACGGCTGGTATCTGTACGCACCGCTGAACGTCCCGATCTACAACCCCGGCTACACGCTGACGATGGGCGGGAATACGACGATCCTCGCGTTGATCCTGTTCGTTATGTCGGTCACCCTCGGCTCGGTGAACTTCCTGACGACGATCCACTGCTGCCGCGCCGAGGGACTGGGGCTGTGGAACATGCCGATGTTCACGTGGGGGACCCTGTTGACCGTCTGGATGATGCTGTACGCCTTCGCGGCACTGCTCGCCGCACTCCTGTTGCTGTCGACCGACCGGCTCCTGTTGACGCAGTACTTCGCGACCGAACAGGGCTCGAGTCTCCTGTGGGGCCACCTGTTCTGGTTCTTCGGTCATCCGGAGGTGTACATCGTCTTCTTCCCCGCGCTGGGGATCATGTTCGAAGTGATCCAGACGTTCACCGGCCGGCGGCTGGTCGGCCGCAAGTGGGTCATCATCGCGATGGTCCTCGTGGCCGTGCAGTCGTTCCTCGTCTGGATGCACCACATGTTCCTGACGACGATCAACCTCCCGATCAAGACGCTGTTCATGGCGACGACGATCGGGATCTCGCTTCCCTTCGACCTGATGGTCTTCTCGATGATCTACACGATGGTCAAGGGACGGGTCCGGTTTACGACGCCGTTTCTCTTCGTCCTCGGCGCGCTCGTGTTGTTCATCCTCGGCGGGATCACCGGCGTCTTCCTCGGCGCCGTCGTGCTCGACTACGAGTTCCGCGGCACCTACTGGGTCGTCGCGCACTTCCACTACGTGATGGTCTCGGGCGTCACCGCGCTGATCGGCGGCCTCTACTACTGGTGGCCGAAGATCACCGGAAAGATGTACTCCGAACGGCTCGGCAAGCTCAGCTTCGCCGTCTATTTCTTCGGCTTCAACCTGCTGTACTTCCCGATGTTCCTCGCCTGGGAGACGCCCCGGCGCGTCTTCCACTACGGCGAGAGCTTCCAGATCTACCACCGGGCCGCGACCGTCGGGGCGTTCGTCCTCGCCACGTCGGTCCTGCTCGTCTTCGTCACGCTCGCGAAGAGTCTGGTCTCGGGCCCCGACGCGCCCGACAACCCGTGGTCCTACTCCCGGACTGCCGAGTGGGCGACCACCTCGCCCCCACCGCTCGAGAACTGGCCGGACCGGCCGAGCTACGCCAGCGGCCGCCTCGAGTTCGTCGACGACGCGACCGCGACTGACGGCGGCGCGGCCACGCACGAGCGGGCCGGGCAGGTCGACGCGCTCGAGGTGGATCACGAGGATCACGCGAGCATCTGGCCGTTCGGCATCGGACTCGGGATGTTCGTCATGTTCCTCGGGCTGTCGGGACTGACTCCCTACGTCGCCGACTTCGCCAGCGCTCGAGGGGCGGAGCTCCCGGGCAGCGTCGGATCGGCGAACGTCCTCTATCCGGTTCTCTCGCTCGTCGGCGTCGGAATCCTCGGGTACTCGCTCTTCGAATACGGCCGCGAGCGGTTCGACGCGCCCGAAATGACGATCGCCGAGCGGTGGCCGTTCGAGGGCGTCGGAACGACCAAGACCGGCGTCTGGTTCTTCCTCGCATCGGACGTGATCGTCTTCGGGGCCGTCATCGGGGCGTACATCTTCATGCGAATCCACGGCGGCTGGGGCAACTTCGAGACCGTGCCGCCGTCTGCGACCGTCGGTCTGATCAATACGTACGTCCTGCTGACCTCGAGTTTCACCGTCGTCCTCGCGCTGGTGATGGCCGAACGCGAGAACAAGCGCGGATTGCTAGCGTCGATGGGGGCCACGTTACTACTCGGGCTCACGTTCCTCGCGGTCAAGGGCTACGAGTGGGGCCAGGAGTTCGCCCACGGGATCTACTGGTTCACCGAACTCCAGTACTCGATGTACTTCGTGACGACGGGGCTGCACGCGTTGCACGTCATCCTCGGTCTGCTCATCGCCGCGTTCATGATCTACCGGGTCGCGAGCGTCGACGCCTATCTCACGGACCACCGGCCGGTGGAGTACTTCGGGCTCTACTGGCACTTCGTCGACATCGTCTGGGTGTTCCTGTTCCCGCTGTTCTACCTGATGTAGCGGGGACCGACGCAGGGTCGCTTTTCGAATCGACGATCCAAACGGGACCGACGCGGCTGCTCCGAACAGGCTCCGCTCGAGGCGCTGACAGCGGCCCGTACTCTCGGCCGTCGACGGACCGTAAACGTCCAGAGCCTTCGACGCGAAGACCCGCGTACGACAATGGATCTCTCGGAGTGCACCGAGCGACTCGACGAGGAGTTGCGAACCGCCGACTACGCCGACCTCGACGCCAGCGCCAACGGGCTGCAGGTCGGCCCGGACGAGGGCGAGATCGAGCGCGTCGCGTTCGCGGTCGACGGCGTCCGCGAGACGTTCGAGCGGGCGATCGCGGCCGATGCCGATCTGCTGGTCGTCCACCACGGGCTCTCGTGGGGCGGCTTCGACCGCGTGACCGGCCGAACCTACGACCGGATCGCCCCGCTGATCGAGGGCGACCTCGCGCTGTACGTCTCCCACCTCCCGCTGGACGGCCACCAGGAACTGGGCAACGCCGCCGGCGTCGCCGACCTGCTCGAACTCGAGGACCGAGCCCCCTTCGGCGAACTCGGCCCCGAGCACATCGGCCAGCGCGGGACGGCGGCCGACCCCTACGGTCCCGACGAACTGCGCGAGCGCCTGGAGGAGCACCTCGAGACCGACGAGCAACCGGTTCAGGCGCTCGATTTCGGCCCGGACGAGATCGAGAACGTGGCGATCGTCACCGGCAGCGGCACGGACTGGCTGGACGAGGCCGTCGCGACCGACGCCGACGCGCTGGTGACCGGCGAGGGGAAACAGAAGGCCTACCACGAGGCGCAGGAGGCCGGGACCCACGTCTTCCTCGCGGGCCACTACGCGACGGAGACCGTCGGCGTGCGGGCGCTGCAAGAGTTAGTCGAAGCGTGGGGGCTCGAGACGACGTTCCTCGACGTACCGACGGGGCTGTAAGGGTGACCCGCGATCCGAGCGGTTCCGAGACGGTCCGGTGACCCTTCGGCAGAAACCCGGTCGTCTCAGCGATCGGTCTCGACCACGGATCGACACACGTTCGGCCCTCGTTCGATTCGCATCCGTCGCGAGCGGCCAGTTCGCGAGGGGAGACCCTGCTGAAGGGGCTTCGACGGTGCCTGCCGAGGCGTACTTGCGGACAGCTCGAGACGGCGGATCGAACCGAACCGCGGCGTTCAAACCGCTGGCTCGCGGATGCGTGGACATGAGCGACGAGCACGATCACGGCGGCGACGCCGACGACGAGGCGGACAGCCACCACCCCGAACGGGAGACCTTCTCGCACGACCCGGTCGGCCACGCCGAGGCTCGAGCCGGGATGACCGTCGGCGAACTCGCCGACGAGTACGGGTCGGCCGGCGTCGGCGCGGCGGACCTCCACGAGGCCGTGGACGTGACCGAGTCGATGTTCGACGACGACGTGACCGTCTTCTTCGGCCTCGCGGGCGCGATGGTGCCGACGGGAATGCGTCGGATCGTCGCGGACCTGATCCGGGACGGCCACATCGACGTCCTCGTGACGACGGGGGCGAACCTCACCCACGATTCCATCGAGGCTATCGGCGGCAAACACCACCACGGCGCGGTCCACGCCGAGGGGAAGACCGAGCGCGAACACGACGAGACGCTGCGCGACGAGGGCGTCGACCGCATCTACAACGTCTACCTCCCACAGGAGTTCTTCGCGACCTTCGAATCGCACCTGCGCGAGGAGGTCTTCCCGCCCCTGGAAGCGGAGGGCATCGTCCCCATTCAGCGGCTCACCGAGGAACTCGGCCGCGCCAACGCCGAGGTCAACGAGCGCGACGACGTCGACGAGGACGCCGGCATCGCCGCCGCGGCCTACGAGAACGACGTGCCGATCTACTGCCCCGCGATTCAGGACTCCGTGCTCGGCCTGCAGGCGTGGATGTACTCCCAGACCTCGGCGTTCTCGCTGGACGCGCTGGCGGACATGACGCCGCTGACCGACATCGCCTACGACGCCGACGAGGCCGGCGCGTTCGTCGTCGGCGGCGGCGTCCCTAAGAACTTCACCCTCCAGACGATGCTCGTCACGCCCGGCGCGTACGACTACGCCGTCCAGCTGACCATGGACCCGAAACAGACCGGCGGCCTCTCCGGCGCGACCCTGGACGAGGCCCGCTCGTGGGGCAAACTCGAGAAGGACGCCGACAACGTCTCCGTCTACGCCGACGCGACGATCACGCTCCCGCTGGTTGTCGCGGCGGCTCGGGAGCGACTCGAGAAGGACGACTCGAGTAGCCACTGACGGTCACTGCACACCCGATCGCACGACGGCTGCGCGATCGGTGTGTGAGTCGCTTCAGTTGGTACTGGAACGGCGACCCGCGCTACGACTCGACGCGCTCGAGGATGACCCGCTCTCGAAACCCGCCTCTCTCCTCGGCCTTCCGATTGCGGAGCTCGCGGAGTTCTCGATCGGAGAGCCCCTCGACCTCCCGGATCGCGCGGACGACCTCCAGGATATCGGCGAGTTCCTCGCGCTCCCGACTCTCGGCGTACTCCTCGACCTCCTCCCGGAGCTTTTCGACGAGGGAGGCCTCGTATTCGCCGTCGTCGCTCGCCGTGCGAACGACCGGGACCTCGCCGTTCCGTTCGATGATCTCCGGGATGCGATCGCGGACGAGCTTGTCGTATTCTCGTGCCACAGTCGGGGTTCAGACGACGGCGTATTGAACGTTCGGAGGGACGAGCGTACTCGAGGCTCGCCTTCGCGTCGGTCGGCAACTCGAGGTCGACTGTCGACGGTCGACTGTCGGTCGATCGCTGCGGCCGCATATTCACGGCCCAGCCTCAACCCGCTGGGGGCGGGAGTACGCGTACGATGAGCGAACCGACGGAGCCACTCGCGTACGAGGTCGCCGTCGTGGGGGGCGGTCCCGCCGGGTTGACGACCGCCCTGTACACGACGCGGCTGGGCCACCGCACCGCCGTCTTCGAGAAGGAGGGTGGCCGCCACGCGGCGGTCGACCACGTCCACAACCTGCTGGGCGTCTCCGAGACCGTCTCCGGTGAGGAACTCGCGGCCCACGCCGTCGAGCAACTCGAGCACTACGGCGGCGACTTCTACCCCGACGCGGTCGAGTCGGTCAGCCAACTGGACGGGGGCGGGGACGGGCCCCGATTCCGACTCGAGGCCGTCCATTCCACGGTCGACGCCGACAGGATCGTCTTCGCGACCGGTTTCCGCGACCGCAGTCCGGAGGTGCCGGGACTCGAGCGCTTTACGGGTCGCGGCCTGCACTACTGTCTCCACTGCGACGCGTACACGCTGGGCGACGGGTCGGTCTTCGTGCTGGGCCACACGGAGAGCGCGGCCCACGTCGCGATGACGATGTGCAACTTCACCGACGACGTCGACCTCCTGTTGAACGACCGCGAGCCGGAGTGGGACGACGAGACCGCCGCGCGACTCGAGGCCCACCCGGTCGATCGGATCGACACGGCCGTCGTCTCGGCGGACGCCGACGAGAGCATCGATGCGGACGAACCGCCGTGGCTCGGCGGTCTCTCGTTCGCCGACGGAACGGAGCGCGACTACCTCGGCGGGTTCGCGATGTACGGCTCCGCGTACAACGCCGACCTCGCCGCGGAACTGGGCTGCGAACTGGCCGACGACGGCGCGATCGCGGTCGACGAGAACCGGCAGACCAGCGTCGAGGGCGTCTCCGCCGTCGGCGACGTCACCCACGGCCAGAACCAGACGACGATCGCCATCGGCGACGGCGCTTACGCCGGACTGGCGATCCACAAGGACCTCCGGACGTTCCTGAAGTCGCTGGACGAACTCGAGGGCGACGGTGACGGCGACGAGAACGCCCTCGAGGAGTCGGTGCCCGGAAGCCGGTCCGATCTCCGTGCACAGATGCGACGCGTGCGCGAGCTGCGGACGCATCCGGGGCTGCGCGAGCCGTCGCCGGGTCGGCAGTGATGGATCGACGGGGCGAAGAACGCCGGCTGGGCCGCGCCGCTACGAGGGCGGGGGTCCGGGGAGCTCCCCGGGATTCTGTTTCGGGCCTGAGCCGCTCGCCGTCTCCACCGTCTCGAGACGGGAGATGGAATCAGTACGTCCGGTAGGTCGCCGAGCCGACGTCGATCCGGACCAGCGTGTTGCCGGCGTAAGCGTCCGGGTCCGCGTCGTACTTCTCGTTGATCCGACGGCGGGCCGCGACTGTCTCGGCCTCGTCCTCGACGACCGTCGCTGTGCCGAGCAGCGAAACCATCCACTCCGTCTGTCCCGCGTCGTCTTTCTGTATCGAGAGGGCGACCCGCGGATTCCGCCTGACGTTCGCCAGCTTCCGTCCCGTCGTGACGATTTCGGCCACTCCGTCTGCGTACCGGTACCAGACCGGCGCGACGTGCGGTCGTCCCTCGACGCTCGTCCCCAGATGCGCCATCAGCGGCTCGCTCTCGAGCAGTCGTTCCGCCGTCGCTGGAACCGTCGACACGGACGTTCCGGCGACGCGCACCGAAAAAAGCGGTCGCCATGACGGTGCCGGTGTGGCCGTCGATCCCATTGTGGGTTGCCATATCGGCAGCTACTGCCGTGGGCGAAATCGTCGCCGTCTCCGTCAGCGACGGGTCCGTGACGGGACTCGAGAGTCCGCGGGCGCTCGAACGGGTCGGCGTGGACGGCGTCGACCGTCTCGTCGGTTCGGCCGCGGGCCCGAGAAACGGGCCGTGAGTCGGGGGTCTTCAGTACTCCGCCCGAAGTCGCTCGAGGTCCAGCCGCAGGTAGTGCCACAGCGTCCCCGTCAGCCCGTCGTCTGCGATCCGCCGGCCCGAACTCTCGACCAGCACGGTCGGGCAGTACGCCGTCGGGTAACGGCGAGCGAGCCGCCGACTGAACGCCGTGTCCTCGTTCGGCACGTCGGGAAAGCCACCGACCGCGTCGAACGCCTCGCGGTGGACCAGACAGTTGAACCCCGGCATGATCGGTCGCTCGAGCCGCGAAAAGACCTGATTGATCGTCACCGCCATCAGCGCGGCTCGTCGGGGACCGGTGATCCGACAGCGCGAACTCGCGGCCGCGAGCCCGTTCGCTTCGGCGAAGCCGAGCAACTCGGTGAGGTAGTTCGCCCGCACTCGCGTGTCCGCATCGACGAAGGCCAGCCACTCCCCGGCCGCGCGGTTGGCGCCGAGATTCCGCGCCGCGCCGATGCTCGAGCCGCCCTCGTCGACGACGGTCGCGCCGTACTCGCGGGCGACCGCCGGCGTGTCGTCGCTCGAGCCGCCGTCGACGACGATCACCTCGTACTCGTAGTCCGTGTCCAGGGCGGCGAGGCTCGCCACGGCTCCCCGGAGGTAGTCGGCCTCGTTTCGTGCCGGCACCACGAAGCTGACATCCGGCCCGCGGTCGCCACCGCCCCGTTCGTCGCTGGCCATCGTATTGCTCGGGGAGACTCGGCGACGGCTTCTCAAACTATCGGAGTCGCAACCGGTGACGACGGGTGCCGCCCGCGGAACGCGGGTTCATTCCGGTCCGTATCCGCAGGGAATCGTGCTATCTATAACCACGGTACTTGGTTTCAGACACCATCCAACAGAGCCCATATCTATCATGAACTTTTATAATGGAGGGGCGAATAGGGGTGAGTACAGATGTCGGTCGTACACGTAGTAGCCTGAGTTCGTTGCCGACGACGAGTACCGATTTTCGACGATATCCACCACCCGACCGACATGAGCACACACCAACCGCAGCCACCGACCGAGACCGAACCGACGCCCGACCGAACCACACCCCACACGCACCGACCCCGCTCGAGTGCCGCCACCCCGCGGACGGCCACCGACCGCGCCCCGCGGACGTTCTCCCACCGGAACGCGACGCGACTCGAGAACCTGATCGACGAGTGGAACGCGGCGTTCGCGAACGAGACACCGGACGAAGCGGCCTAAGCCGGCGCGCGGCGTCGTTCTCCCGGGAATCCAAACCGTCTTTGGAGCGACTGCCGTATCCTCGCGTGGCCGATGACGACGCACCCGCTCCGAGCCGGACTCGGCATCCGGTCGTGACGAGCCCTATGAGTGCCGAGGCCCAACTATTACCGACCCTTTGTTTCACCAATCAAAAAACAAACAACTCGGGCAGGAGAGGACAAAGCCTAAATCTGAATGCGCTCGCCGTCGGGCGGGCCTCGAGTACATAGATTCCCTCCTACGAGTGCACGTTTAACGAAATTGAGCAGGTTCGAGAACGAGTGGAAAGATTCGGGTGAGACGTAGAGGTGATGATTATGGCGTTGAAGATTTCTTTCGTCAGGGAGTATTCTACTACAGAGTACGCTTCAGAAGGAACCAGCGTTCTGACCACCGGTTGTACCTCGGTTGGTCACCCTTGACATCAACCTAATGGAAAGATATATTATAAAATCAGATAATCTGGATATCATGTATCTGTATACGCCGGACGAAATCGACAGAGAGCGAGCCCATCATCAGGCGGTCATCCAAGGTGCTGACAATCTTGACGTCAAGCGCATCGGGAATCTCGGTGAACTCGCCTTTGAACAGTTCTGTCGCGAATATCTTCCCGTCGAGATGTGGGAATGGCAAAATGAGGAGGCCATCCGTCGGTGCAATCCAGAGAGTTTCTCCGGACACGACTTCGAGGTGTTTGGATATGAGATAGACGTGAAAACCTCCCGTGACGTCTCCGCCTTTCGCC
Source organism: Natrinema salaciae (assembly GCF_900110865.1). Taxonomy (NCBI): domain Archaea; kingdom Methanobacteriati; phylum Methanobacteriota; class Halobacteria; order Halobacteriales; family Natrialbaceae; genus Natrinema; species Natrinema salaciae. Next base: position 613,506 of record NZ_FOFD01000004.1, on the reverse strand, counting down.
CTGCGAACCTCCTCGAGAACGACCCGGATGATGATGTCATCGTGATGGTATGGCATCGAGATAACGAAGATGCACTCATCCTCCTCGGGTGGGAACGGACTGAAACGCTCAAGTCGAAGGTGAAGACTCAGGAAGCTTACTCCGGTGAGGAACCTGAGAAGATCGCACACTTGGCTTCTCGTCCAATGAATGAACTGCACGACCTCGGGCCGAACACAGCCCACCTCAACCAGAAACCCGAGAACCCCTTCTCACCTGGCGACCGTGTTGTGAAGAAAGGCGATGATGATGCGTCAGTCGCGGTGGTCGTAGAGGTCTTGCCACCCGAGAAAAATACCACCGCCTACGGGCAGGAGATGGACGGTGAGGCAGTCAATGTCGCGTTCCCGAATATGCTCGATGAGGGTCCCGGGAACTGGCGCGAAATCCACCCGGCGAAGCTTGCATCCTACTGCGACGACCAAGATATCAAGCTCTACACCTACAAGCACACAAATCTGGAGTTTGCGGAGAACCCATTCACACCGGGCGACTACGTCATCAAGCCCGACTACGACGACCCAGATTTAGCGGTAGTCGTCGATGTCAGCGAGGTGGACCGAAATGTCTCTATCGCGTTCCTTCACCATTTCGATGAGGAATCGGAAAAGCAAGTATATGTCCCTCCGGCAGAGCTTAGCTCTCACTGTGAAGAGTCCGGTATCAAATCGTACTCCTATGAGCACGCTGAGTTGAGCTTCGAACACCAGTACTAGCATATCCGTCGATATCTTACCTGAGTGGAAGAGAAGGCCTCTACGTCCTTGGTGGCGTTCCTGGGACGAAATCTTGCACGCGTCCTTCCTCTAAACTGCGACTGAAGATGGAACTCATCTTCTCCCGCAGCGTCTCCTTCCGAGAATCAACTCGGAGGCCGTACGCTTTCGTCTCTCCGACGTCGAGGTCTCGCCAACTCTCCGGCTTCGGCTCGTTGACCGGTACGAGGAGACTCCCGGTAGTATCAACTTCGCCTTCGATTATCAGCTCACCTCGGATGATGCCCGCGTCGTCCTCAATGAGGTCCATCTCGAGGACGACAATCGAGTCTTTGAATCCCTCGTCGCCTTCTCGTTCTTCGAGCATCAGTTCTTTCGCACGTTCCTTGTCCATCGTTAGATGTTGCAGTGAATCGGGGATAGGTCCTTGTCGTTCGGGTTGTAGTGGGGCCGGTTCCCGTTGAACGTCTCGTCTGTCAGCGTTAGGTTCCCCATCTTCGCTACGGTAAAGAGACGCCAGAATGGAACTCGTCGCGAGTTGCTCCCTCCTGCGATTTGGTAGCCTCGAAGTGACTCTTTGCCCTTCTTGCTTTGGCCGTGACAGTAAGGTTCGACCTTTCGATGATGCCCGTCGTAGGTGAATTCGAGAACTTTCTGCTCCCGGATCGCTTTACAGATAATCTCGCTCATATTGAGTGTGGTCCATACTTTGAAACCGACTGTCAAGAAGGTCATCCAACCGGGGTGAAAGTAGTTCAGAAGGTGGACGCTCGAATTATGAGTCAGAGATTTACCATAGGATTCTGTTAGTGAGGGTATGTCCTACGGAAATCGCTCAGTTTGGCGTGAGTGCTCAGAGTACGGTGAAAAGCAGAAAGTGAAGACGGGACAATGGGATACCTGTCGAAATTGCGAAAAGAAAAATTTTCACGCATAACCCATTCACCAGCACATGAACGAAGAAGAGGTCCGACAGGTGGTCTCCGATGCGCTTGAGAGAGTCGCTGAAGAGGATGCCGACCTACTGGAGTACGATGTCAACGAGAGGAGTATAACTCATAAACTGGCCGTCTATCTCCGCGAGGAAGTAGACGAGGAATGGGATGTTGATGTAGAGTATAATCGAGTCGGCGAGGACGACGTGAGCAAAGCTATCCCGATGGAGTACCTCAAGAGTAAAATCTCTGATGACGTCGACCCGGAAGACCTCGATGCTAAGACGGTCTATCCGGATGTCATCGTTCACAAACGGGGAGAACACTATGAGAATCTTCTAGTGATTGAAACAAAGAAATCGGGGAGTTCAGGCGAGTACGACCGTGAGAAGCTCACGGCTTATGTAGAGGAATTAGAATACGATTTTGGTGTCTTTGTTACGCTCTCAGTTGGAGGACAAGGCGAGGATTCGCCTTATGACTGCGATTGGTATCCTTTTGAGGAGTGACATCGGCGTCCTAATCTCTAAATGGGAAAGTAGGACCAGAGGTGTCTATACCTTCATCAGACCGGTCCGCTTTCTTCGTCGAAAATCTACTCACCTGGTACGAAGAACGAGGGCGACACGACCTTCCTTGGCGTTCGGACGATGCTACACCGTTCAATATGCTCGTCGCTGAATTCATGCTCCAGCAAACCTCAGCAGGCCAAGTGTTGGATGTCTACGGTGATCTCGTCCAGAAGTATCCGAAACCGGAACCGATACTCGATACTCCCCAAGAGGAACTTGCGGACGATATCGAATCGCTCGGGCTACGGAAGCGCACTCGGTACTTCCGAGAGACGTCTGAACAGCTCGTCGAGGACCACAATAGTACTGTTCCGATACTCGGTCGGAACTACTCGAACTACAGGGCGTCGGAGAATACACCGCTACCTCGGTTCTCGCCCATGCGTTCAAGAAGGACGTCGCCGCCGTCGATACGAACGTAGCTCGAATTCTCTCACGCGTTTTCGGTCTCGACTGCGGTGATAAACCAGAGGCGAGCGAGAACTGAGAATTAGCCGAAGAACTGCTGCCCTCGGGACGAAGCAGCGATTACATTCACGCGCTCATCGATTTCGGTGCTGAGGTCTGTACGGCGACGAATCCACGTTGTGAGGACTGTCCTCTGGAGGATGTCTGCGAATTCAGCCCAGAAGAATCCTACCGCGTGCCCTGCTTCCAAGATCGTCTACGGTTTTGCGGCCGGTTTGAATGCTGCTGCGCACCAACGCTCGATCTACCGGGTTTCTATTATTACTGTGGCCGTTCGAGTTCCACGAATAGCTGTTACCGTTTCTTCCGTACTCAGTACAATTGGGTGTTGGTGATCTACTATAAGACACAGCGAAGGAAAGGAGGGATTTTTTCCGATGAATCTATTGTTACAATCATCCTACACAAGAGTGATGGAATGGGGGTTAGTGATTCTCTGGTTGGCGGCTTTTCAATTATTGACGCTTCTGGGAGCACCACTAGCTGCTTGGTTGCTTCCGCACTTTCCCGACCGAGGACTGACCGTCGCTCTCCCGCTTTCGCTCGTGATCTTCACACTACTCGCATTCTGGATCGGACAGATCACTTTCAGCAATATGGCACTGGGTGGTGGACTCCTCGGACTCGGTCTCGTAATCGCTGTCGCGGTTCGGCGTGGACAGAGACCCATGCTCGATTGGCGGTCATATATCGAATCGCTGCTGGTGTTCACGGTCGCGTTCAGCTTTTTAATCGCAATACGAGCAGTCGATCCGGCAGTGACTCCGCAAGGAGGAGAAGCGTTTCTCGACTTCGGAATTTTGCAATCGTTGCTACGGTCGGAGCAACTTCCACCCGAAGACATGTGGTTCGCCGGTGAACCGATTCAGTATTACTACGGTGGGCATCTGATCACAGCCCTCCTTTCGAGGCTCACCGGAACGCCAGGACGGTACTCGTACAATCTCGCTCTCGCCGGCTTCTATGCAATGCTCGTGACGAGTGCATATGGTGTTGCACGAGCGATCGCCGACACCCGTGGGGTTCCGCCACGTACAGCAGGTGTTTTTGCTGCGTTCTTCGTCGGTTTCGCAAGTAATCTCTACACACCCGTAGGTCTGCTGTTGCGGCTACTTCCGGACACGCCTTCCGACCGACTTATCGACTTCTTCGGTGTGGATCCGAACATCGTCCCGACGCTCTATCCATTTGACATAGGCCCCCCGACGCGCGTGATCGGCGATACGATCAACGAATTCCCGCTCTATGGTTTCGTTCACGGTGATTTGCACGCATATCTTACGAGTACCCCATTTCTCGTTCTCACTGTTGCACTTCTCCTCGCATACTACCAGACCCCCGTTTCCGCCCGTCAGCGACGGTGGCTGCTCCTCGGGAGTACCGTTCCAGTAATCGGAGTAACGATGCTGATCGATACGTGGAGCTTTCCAACGGCTTGCGGACTAGTGTTCGTAACACTCCTGTTCGCTCCGGCGCACCCGTTTACTCTTCTTCCGCAGCGAATTCGGACCGCAACCAAGGCTACTGACGCGAATGGCGGGATAACGCGGCCACTCATAAGTGCAGGAAACAAGTTCGCACTGGGTGCCATCGTCACGTCGGCGATCGGGCTGAGCAGTTTGGCGTCGGTCCTGCCGTTCGTCATTCAGACGGCGAGTTCGCGCCCGATTGGATTCCTTCCCGAACGAAGTCTGATCGGCGAATTTCTTCTCGTTCAGGGTGCATTTCTGCTTATTTTCGCGCTCTATTTTCTACCTCGCGTTAGACCCTTTCTTGACCCAGAGGGAACCCGTCGCCTCCTCGTCTTGTTCGCCCTCCTGATGGGGGTCGGTTGGTTCGCGAACGTCGGCGTACTCGTTCTGGTCGGTCCGCTCCTCGCGATCGCGGCGCTCTTACAGTGGGAGACGGACAACGTCGACTACGAGGGAGTCCTCTTCGTTGCTGGTGCGGGCCTGATACTCCTCGTCGAATTCGTGTACCTCCAGGACGGTGCCGGCCCCGGCCGGATCAACACCGTCTTCAAGACGTACTTTCAGACGTGGATCCTCTGGAGTCTCGCCGCCGGCGTCATCCTCTCAGGATTCATCCCTCCCTCGCTTGTCCATCGCCGCTCGTGGGAGGGTGTCCCTCTTCGGGGGAAACTAGCGCCGGTCGCCGTCGTCGGATTACTCCTTACGCTCTCACTGTACGGCGGTCTGGCGCTCGGGACGCACTTCACGAGGGACTCACCGCCCGCGCGGACCGACGACCCCACGCTCGACGCGCTCGCGTTCGTCGAGACGCAACATCCGGAGGAGGCCGACGCAATCACGTGGATCGATCAGCGAGAGGGGCAACCCACCATCGTGGACGCACCCGGTCTAGAACGGTATCGGTGGGAAAATGCACCGTCGTCGCTGACTGGAGTACCGACCGTGGCCGGGTGGGCACACCAGATCGGGTATCGTGATCCCGAAGCGTACGTCGTCCGCATCGTCGAAGTGAGACTCATGTATACCGCGGAGCCGGCCGTCCAGGCCCGTCTCCTCGAGAAGTACGACGTGGAGTACATCTACGTCGGCCCGGAAGAGCGAGAGCGCTACGACGTAGTCGAATTCGAGCGACGGCCGGGAATTTCGACCGCCTACGAGGATGACCACGTTACCATCTACAAGGTCGATCGAGAGTCTCTCGTCGACGGTGAATAACGCAGTAAGTCAATTGTAGATATCACTCCAAATAGACTGAAATTTGTTTATATACGCTGCAATCCTCTCTCTAGCAAGGACAGCACACCGAGTTATTATGAGCGTGTCGTCTGACGAGGAATCAAAATGGCCCAACGTATGACATTTGAACGCTGGTTAGAAGTTGCCGTCGTCGGTATGCTCTTGATCAGCCTTCTCGCTGGATTTGCCGCAGCTGCGCCGACTGCGCCGGATACCGACGAGGAGAGGGTAGTTTGCGTGAACGAACAGAGCGGTGAAGCGTGGTCCGTCCCGGCAGACTCCGCAGACACGGTTGAGGAGAAGAACAAGAACGTCAACTGTGGTTCGACTCCCACCCCTGAACCTACGCCCTGATGGGGAGGGAATCCCTATTTGAGCTACTCCATGACTGAGGCATCGTCTGTGGGCGTCGTTGTCCCCGCGTATCATCCGAACGTTTCGGTGCTCGAGTCTTACGTCCGCTCGCTCGAGAAGCGGATACGCCCGGAGACGATCCTCGTCGAGTTGGAAGCAGCCAACCGGACGACGGTCTCCCGGCTCCGGTCGATGCCAGCGCTCGTTCACGCGGCTGACACGCGCCGCGGAAAGGGCGCGGCCGTTTCCTGTGGCTTCGATCACCTCGAGACGGACGTCCTCGCCTTCGTCGACGCCGACGCCAGCACGCCGGCCGAATCGCTCGCGGCAGTACTGGAACCCGTTGTCGAGGGGCGCGCGGATCTCGCCGTCGGCTCACGGCGTCACCCAAACGCGGTTATCGAGACGCCGCAACCCCGACTGCGACGCTGGCTCGGGACGGGATTCGTGTGGCTCGCCCGGCGGCTACTCGAGGTGTCGCTTTCGGACTACCAGTGCGGTGCCAAAGCGATCACGCGGGAGATGTGGCTCGAGGTTCGGTCGGACCTCATCGAACCGGGGTTCGCCTGGGACGTCGACCTCGTTACCCGGGTTGGGGCTCGAGGCGGCCGGATCACGGAGGTACCGATCACGTGGCGCGATTCACCCGAAACGACGGTCGCACCCGTCGGCACGGTAGTGGAGCTGCTCCGAGGCTTGATACGGGTTAGACTTCGGGAGTGGATAGAGAATGCGACGTCGTGGTTCAGGCGGCGGTGGACAGCTTATAGGCTTCTCGAGCCGGAAACGTAACTGAGGACGAGGTATGGTGAACTCTCCGGGCGCGTCCAGAGAAACGTTCCACACGATCGGTCTAACCCTCTTTGCGGCGATCCTGTTTGGAACGGTCGTACTGCAGATGGACGGATTACGAACGGTTGATTCCATCGATTACGCACAAATCGCTCGAAATATATACCGTGGTGACGGCTTCACGACGAAGGAGATCTACCCGCTCTCCCTCGCGTTCGACGATTCTCTCGTCCACCATCCGAGTTTCAAACGCGCGCCGCTGTTTCCGTTGGCCGTCGCTGCCTCGTTCGTTCTCTTTGGGGTCAATCACTATGCCGTCTACGCTATCTCGGGTTTCTTTTATGTACTACTCGTCCCCGTCGTGTACCACTTCGGAAAGGCACTGTTCGAAAAGCCTGTCGGGCTGTTGGCCGGGATTATTGTTGCTACGTCTCCACTGTCCATCGAGTACGCGTTATCCGGACTAAGCGAACCGCTGTTCACCTTCTTGTTCACGATCGCACTCTACTTGGCGTATAGACGGTCCAACGGCGCGCTCGTCGGAGTTGCCCTCGGTTTAGCGTACCTCACTCGATACAACGTGTTACTTCTCCTTCCTGGATTTCTCGTGTTCGTCTCCCTCCACTACGACGATTGGAAACGGGCGATGACGAAACTCGCCGCCGGATTCAGTATCGTGATTTCGCCGTGGCTCGTACGAAATTACTTGCTGACCGGCGATCCGTTGTTCTCACTCTACAGATACGAACTCCTCATGTACACTGCGATCTACCCGTATGATACCCTCTACAGAATGTTTGACCCGGTTGATCCGGTTGGGTTCTTCCTCACGTATCCGGGGATAATGCTGCGAAAAGCGGCAACTAACGCCATGGCGCTGTCGGTCGATATTCCGACTCTCTTTAGAAACTTCCTCGTTCCGGCATTGGCCATCGGCGGCTTTCTCGAGTTCTATCCGAGCAAACATCGAAATCTCGTCCTCGGAATCGTTCTCATGATCGTGTCTCAGTTGATTGCACTCTCGTTCTTTCTTCCCCACACCCGTCTCTTCGTGCCGTTTGCTCCCTTTGTCGTCATCTTCGCGAGCGCGTTCGTCTACCGGAAGTTCGAACAGGGACGTGAGTACGGTCGTCCGTTGCTTGCTGTCGTGCTCATTATCGTCCTGCTCGCCCCGAACGTCGTCGTGCTCAGCAGCCTCTCTGCTCAACAGCCGTCAAACGTCGTCACCGACGATGATGCGTCCGAGTATGCCGAGAACGAGGATCTCGAATTCATTCGCGAGCACACGGACGAGGACGCCGTTATCGTATCGGATGCACCGTGGGTGGTCGCATGGTACGCGGATCGCCCGTCAGTGTGGCTTCCCGCCCAGTACGAAGAGATGAGGAACCGCATCTCCGGTGTTGAATACGTGTATGTTAGCGGCTATTACCGCTATTTCGACGAGGAAAACGCGTTCAACGAGGACGTCAGAACGGAGTACCTGAACAATCCGGCCTTCGAAGAGGAGTACGAACCTGTGAAACGGTTCAAATCGGGGGGTATTTTATTTCGAAAAACGTAGGTGTTCAGAAGCGCGACGGTCGGAACCGACGATAGCTTTCACTGAGACCGGTAACCGCTTTCCCCTCTCACAACCGGAATTGATCGAATCTACTCGGGGGGTTTCGGTATTATTGGTTTTGTCGACGTAGTCGCTACGCGAGTGGAGAGTTCACGATTCGATATGCAGCTCACCGTGACCGATTTCGCTGTCGACGATACAGGCGATACCGACGGGGACCCCAGTAATGAATCGCCTGCTCGACAGACGAACGATCACCATCGAACGCACCGAAACGGATCAACGGTCACTACCGTGATTCCGGCGTACAACGAGGAGCAAGCTTTGCGATCGGTCGTCGAGGAATACCTCGAGTATTCGGACGAACTACTCGTCGTCGACGACGGAAGCACCGATGATACTCCCAGGATCGGCAAGGCACTCGCGTCGTCGCTCGAGAACGTCCGGTACGTCGCTCACGAACAGAATAGGGGGAAAGCCAACGCGCTTCGAACGGGCGTTTCGAACGCTGTTGGTGACATCGTCGTCTTTACTGATGCCGATGCGACGTACCCTGCTAATCATATTTCCGATATGAGAGCGAAGATTCGCGCAGGTGCTGATCTCGTTCTCGGGTCACGGGTCTCCCGCGGAACGAGGAACATTCCACCGATCAATATGATCGGAAATCGACTATTTTCGTTTATAGTGTCCTTTTTTGGCGGTGTTTCGGTCACTGACGCCCAGACCGGTATGCGGGCCATGAAACGCGAAAATTTCGAGATGCTAGATTCGGAGTACACGGCGAATCTGGAGTTCGAGACGGGGATGACGTTACACGCTGCGAAACAGGGATATAGAATCGCCGAGATTCCTATCGATTACCGAACGCGGGTGGGCGAAACCAAACTTCGCCCTATTCGGGACGGGTGGCGTATGATACGTACGATTCTTACGATCCTCGCCTACGAATCATCGCCACTGCTACAAACGGCGATGGCGCTTAGTTCCGTATTCCTCGTCGTGGGGGGGTACACCGGTATCGTTTCGATCGTCGACGTAGTACGAACAGGTGATGTACAACACGACTTCTATCCCCTTCTCACGGTGCTGTTCCTGATCCTTGCGTTCCAGACACTCGTTCCAGTTCTCGCGAGTGAACAAATACGTACCCGATTGGATCGCATCGAAGAAAGACGCTAAACAGAAATAGATGCTCGCATCACTCGAACCATGAACCGTTCGGCTGGCTACCATTCCAGAACGACCCCGGTTCCACGTTGCGTCGCGATGGGGATCCCAACGGCAACGAGAAACAGATTTTTCAACGCATGTTCGAGAAGTGCGACGGCGACGACTGCACCGGTCGTAAGGCCGAAGAGTCCAAGTGACGCAGTGAATGCCGCCTCGTAGACGCCGAGACTCCCCGGAGTCAGCGGGAGAACGTTTGTCATATTAGCGACGCTGACCGCAAACACGATAGTGATCACTGGAGTGTGGAAACCAAGTGACAGGGCAATCACGTAGGCAGTTAGCGCCTCGAGAATCCAGATTATAACGCTTGTGATAGCTGTGGTGAAAAGCGAATAGGGAGAGAAAACAAGTCGATCGAATTCAACGGTTATCTGCCCTCCGATGTGGACGATGTTATGGAAAAGTCGCGATTCGATAAGACCGATCATTCTCGTCCAAGTGGTGGTCAGTGTGACTGTACCGTCTGCGTAACGGCTGATGATCGCAAAAGTGAGTACCATCATAAGTAACGCTACTACCCCGATGAACGTTCGCTGAAGCCACGAAGGGAATAACGCTGTCTCGATAAACGACGCGGTGAAAAGAGCAAGACACGTGACACCGGCTAGGTCTGCGATCCTGATGTACGTGATCGTGGCAACGGCGCGATCTATCGGAACCCCTTCCTGAGTAAGGTAGACAGCGCGTGCAACGTCGCCGATTTTTGCGGGGAGAATCACATTGATCGCGTATCCCGCGATATTAATCTCGAATAAGTCCCTCGCTCCGAGTTTGGAACGGAGTACTAGTAGGCAGACATACATCTGGATTATCCGAACGGGCCAACTAAGGAGGTAAATTATGACTCCCAATAGAATCAGTGGAAGTGAGGCGCTATTCAAGGCAGTAACGAATTCACGATAGCCCGTATACCACACGAGTAGCGCGATAATTACGGATCCAAAAACGAATGAAAGAGCCTGCCGCAGTTTCCTTCCACTAGGAGAGCCCCTTACCATCTGACTTCAATCAAGTCCGTGAGATCATCTCATCTGGTTTTCGAAGTACAGTAACGTCTGGTCAAGACCGTAGTCGAGGTCGATAGTGGGTTTCCAACCTAATCTTCTGACTGCTTTCGAAATATCCGGTCTGCGCCGAGGGGGCCCGTTTTCTGGCAGCGGCTCGTAAGTAATTCCGGACCTCGTTCCGGTTAGCTGGATTATCATTTTCGCGAGTTCGTTGATGGTGATCTCGGCTGTGCTACCGATGTTCACGACATCACCCGCAAATCCGGTTGCATCCATCAACCTACGTAGGCCATGGATCTGATCCGCAATATAGAGCAAAGACCGTGTCTGTGTACCATCTCCGTAAACTGTGAGATTACGACCCTCTACTGCCTGGAACATGAAGGTAGGGACGACTCGGCCATCGTTCGGTCGCATTCTTGGTCCATACGTGTTGAAAAGGCGTGCTGTCCGGACGTCAAGTCCGTGTTCTTTGTAGAAGGAAACTGCCAATGATTCACCAAGTCGTTTGCCCTCCTGATAAGATGACCGTGGGCCACGTGGATCGACGTTGCCAGCATACCACTCCGGCTGGGGGTGAACTTCGGGATCACCGTATATTTCGCTCGTACTGGCGAACAGAACACGAGCATCAACGTCGTTCGCAAACGAGAATATATTGTACGTCCCCTGACTGTTCGTCGTCGCAATTTCGATCGGGTGAGATCTGAAGTCTTTCGGTGACGCACGCGAGGCCAGGTGATAAATTCGGTCGATCGAGTCAGGATTTACGGATTCTGTAGAAAGAGACTTCCCAATATCATCTCTCACGTCTCCGTTGATGAATTCGAACTCTTTTTTGTCCAGATGGTGCTCGATATTTCGGTACTGTCCGCTTCCTATATTATCGAGACAAATCACTTGCTTCCCACTGTTAAGTAGCGAGTCGCACAGGTGGCTACCTACGAAGCCTGCACCGCCCGTAACAAGTCTCGTCATAGATGGAAACCATTGGAGCTAATCTCTCCTTTATATAGTGGAATCGCCACAGTAACTGGATCACAGTTCGTACTGGAAACAAACCTCTTGAGGCCTATCCTCGAGAAACGAATAGGAGCAATCTGAATGTTCTGTAATTTGGATGTATCACCTATTCTCTGGTTTGCTGCCTTCGCTCTAAACATTGGTAACGTATGACCTTCACCGTCAATCCCCCTAAATGTGGCCTACAGTGCTAGATGACGTGATAAAAACGCAGATTTCTACCTGTATGATTTTGCGTTTGTATATTCTAAACGGATAGTATGTAACACCGGTCTCCCGTATGAATATTCAAATATGACGATAAATGAGGGGGCTGCTTGATATACTCCACGTACTCAGTCTCGTCCAACTTTAATGACGAGTACTAATTGGTATCGATGTACTATTGATGGAAGAAATACGGTGTGAAATACACCATTTTACGAACCTATGGTGTTTGCTCTAATCGGTGCTGAGTCTCCAGCCCCATCCGGGTTCATACTCAACTTGGCCCTTACCGGCCATGACGTACAGCTCGTCTTCAATCCGTTTTCGGATCAGGTCATCCATCGCCCCGGACTCCACAATCTCCTGTAGCAGCTCGGACTGCGTCTTGTACGTATCCTCCAAATAGCGTTCAAGGAACCTCGCATCGTCGACTTCGACGCGAGCACTCCGTTTCACTTGTTCCCGTTCCAATCGATTCTCCAGTAGTTCAACTTCCGTCTCTAATTCCTCAATCCGCTCCTCACTACTCCGATCAGCGAACACTCCATGCTCCCGGTACGCCCGTGCCTCCTGGATCAAGATATAGAGATATTTGGATCGGCTGCTGAACCCTCCTTGGCAGCCTCTTTACTCCAGATTTCGCGTTCCTTCTTGCTACACGTGAGCGTGACCCGTGTCGACCCCTCTGCCAGTCCCATCGATTCTTCCCACTGCGGTCGATCGGTCATCATACATTAGATAGGGCGGCCACGCCTTGTATCAGTCATGTGAGTGACCACCCTACCAGTGATCCACCACAGACGTGGTAATAAACTACCCCTATGCCGATCTACCACGAACGTATCATCTAATGCTAATTCCGCGCGGTATGAGTGCCGAGGCCATCGATTTCCACGTACCACTTCTCGTTCTTCTAGGGAAATCAGCGTACTCCAGTTGGAGCGGGGTGGCTACGGTCGGTCGGGGAACAGCGCAAGGTGGCTGATGATAACCCGACTCTCCAGCCCGCCCGCCAACGCACCCGAGAGTACCCCGACGGTGCTGATGAACGCACCAGTCCGGACGAGATCGACGAAGCCAACGGCTGGCTCCTCCAGGCTCGGCCAGTTTGACATCAGATTCGGCGGGAAGACGACCAGTTCGATGACGAGGATGATCGTCCACACGAGCCCGAATAAGCCGACCATCGCCAGAAGAAGGACGAAAAAGACTGTGACGTTGACCAGGGCCGTGTGTTCGGTGACGATCTGATGTCGCTTTCGCGGGAAGGTGAGGTTCTGGACGAATAGGAGGTAGAGCGCTGCAGTGAGGACACTTACGGCCGCGAAAAGTGCTGCCGTCACGTTTGTCATATGGAAACCGACGTCCCATGATTCGGCGCTGAAGACGATGACGAGCGTCGGTGCCAGCGCGGCTGTCGACAGCTTCGGTAACGAGAGCGGCAACAACGGTGCCCGGCTGTTACCGAGCGCCTGCAGGATCTGTCCGGGGTTTCGGGCAGCACTGGCCACGTGGAAGGCGAAGCGCTCTATCGGACCCCGCGGGCGGGCCTCGGCCGCGGAGAGTTCTGCGGCAATCCGATGGAGGTCCCGCTCGATGTCTGCGTCAATCGGTGGAACGGCCCGTCGCTCCGGATCGAACCGGAACGGTTCCATGACGCCCCCGTCGGCGTCACGGTGGCGAGCGCCCAGCACATGCCCGACGAGATGGACCACGAGCGTCGCTGTATTCCAGCGGACGGCGTCGTCCTCGAGTGAGCGTCGGGGCTCGTTGCGGGGCGCACTGCGGAGGTTCTCCGTCGAGACGATGGCGACGCGAGAGAGCGGCGACGCCAGTCCCGGGACGAACTGCTCCTTGCTTGAGACGAGTGGTACGTCCGTCACGACGACGATCAAGTCGTACGGCCCCTCGACCATCTGATGAGTGGCGTGATCGAGGAATTCCGAGGGCCGTCGCTGATCGTGGTCGGGGAGGTTGCTAGCGTCCTCGAGGTAGAACCGCCAGGTGACCTCCGTGGCCGACGCGAGTTCGTCGACCGTGTCTTCGGCAACTTGCGTCGCGAACGTCTGGAGCTGATCCGGGTCGGTTTCCGGAGCGTGCGCAACCAGTACCCCCACGTGAATCTGCAGTTCGATTGCTCCCTCGCGCTCGGCCGCCACTAGCGTCGGATCGTCGTGGTTGCCCGATCGAGAACGACGCATCACGGCTGACGGTTCATCGTGAACAATCTTAACGGCTGGTGGCGCTGTCTCCGTCTGAGTACTGTGCGACAGGCCGGCCCAACGTTGCTGCATTCGTCGCGTACTGCTATCGCGTTCGGCACTGTCAGACGAACACGTGACAGCGTGGTAGATTCGGTGAGTGGTACGAGTATATCGTCTCCGTCCGAGTGCCGTGCCCTTCACTTCCGTGCACATCCCCTCGTCTTTCGCGGTATCGAAGGCAGTTCGAGGAGTCGCAGCGACGAGGGAAGAGATACCAGTGAGCCGGCGCTCGTCGGAACGAAGCGGGTCCGTTCTACGTCCCGGCTGCACCCGACGAACTCGCACACCTCGTCTGTCGCGGGGTGTTCGACTACGACGGCGAGTTCCTGCCGCGATACGTGTCCCGCTGTGACGCACTCGTCGCGGAGATCGAATCGGACGCCTTCGAGACGAGCAGTTCCGAGACGTCCTCTCCCACGTCTTTTACGATGCGGACACGCTCGTCTACGAATTCGTGATGGCCGGCGACTACGATGCGATCCGTCCGCAGTTGCGCCTGTACTCGGACTACTGACGTTCGTCTCCGCGACTCCTCGTTTGTGAGCGTCGGGTGCCTGTCGCTCGAGGAATCGGGTCCGTTTCGGCGAGTCCGGGCGTTGCAGTCGACACTCGAGATGCGCGGCGGCCGGGTTATTCGGTAGCGCGAAACGTTCGGACGGTGTCTCGCTCGCCGGCGGTGGCCTCGACCTGCTCGAAGCCCAGTTCGGTGAACACGCGGTTCCAGTCCCGGTGGTACAGCGGGAAGTCGTCGTTGACGTAGCTCACGTCGGGCTCGTCCGACGCCGAGTCCGAGTCTTCGATCTCGCCCTCGCCCTCGCCCTCGTTCTCGATCGTGATGAGGACGTCGGCAGTGATCCGGGTCAGGTCCTCGAGGACCCACTCGACGTCCGGGTGGAGGTGCTGGAGCGTCTCCACCGAGTAGACGACGTCGAACCGGTCGGCGTCGAAGTCGGTGACGACGTTTTCGATCGTGTCGTGATAGAACGTTCCGGCGTCGGCGAGCTCGGGATAGGTCTCGGCCATCACGTCGAACGCGTCGTCGTTGACGTCGATTCCGGCCAGCTCTTCGAACCCGTGTTCGAGGAGGTGTGCGAGGTGCCTGCCCGAACTACAGCCGAGTTCGAGAACGGATGCGTCGCGGTCGACGAACCGATCGAGGAGATCGCGGATCGACTCGCTCCGCTGGTCCGGACCGTAGTACGCGTAATATTCCGGCGAGTATGCTCCGGTCCGTTCTGCCCACTGGCGGCGGACCTCGTTAGAATTCACGTGTACCGTTGCCGGCGGACACCTAAAGTCTAGTCGGACTCCCGCTCGGCCGTTCGTCCGCTTCGTGCGCGGTCCACCCGTCCGCACCGAGGACTGTCGGTGGGGCGTCGCCGTCGACGCACCGCAGTGGCGAACTGACACCGGGTTCGGGGTGGCGCCGTCGTCTGCGAGCGAAACACCTTCTACACTTCGGGCGAACGACCCATCTATCGGCGTATGAGACGTTCCGCTTCGAACCCCGCGACGAACCGATTGCCGATTCGCCGGCCGCCGCGTCCCGATCGAGGAGTAGGACCGTCGAATGCCCGGTGAGTCGTCGCCCGGGACCCGGAGCCGTCGGGAACTCGTTCGCTTCTACCTGCTGGATCATCGAACGCCGCTGGGAAAGGCGATCGACATCGCGCTGTTGGTCCTCAACCTCGTCTTCGTCGCCGTCTTCGTCGCGGAGACGTTCCCCCTCTCCGCCGAGGTCCGGTCGGTCCTCTGGACCAGCGAAGTCGCGATCGCCGTCGTGTTTCTGGTGGAGTACGTCCTTCGGCTGTACGGCGCTTCGAACCGGCTCGAGGAGTTCAGCGATCCGTACGCCGTGGTCGACCTGATCGCGATTCTCCCGACGTTTCTCGTACTGTTCTTGCCGGGGGCGGTGGTCGCGAACGTCGGCTTCCTCCGCGTGGTCCGGGTGGTTCGCGTCCTCCGGTTCTATCGGTTCACCCAGGACGCGGAGTTCTTCTTCGGGACGATCTCCGACAACGCCCTGCGCGCGCTGAAGCTGCTGTTGACGGTGCTGGTACTGTTGTTCGTCTCCGCCGGCCTGTTTTACAGCGCGGAACACGCTGCCAATCCGGAAGTCACCACGTTCGCCGACGCCTTCTACTACGTCGTCGTGACGCTATCGACCACCGGGTTCGGCGATATCGTTCCGGTCACGACCGCGGGGCGGTGGACGACCGTCGCGGCGATTCTGGCGGGGATCGTCATCATTCCCTGGCAGGCCGGCAAGATCGTCCGCGAGTGGAGTCGCAGGGACAACGTCGACGTCACCTGTCCGAACTGCGGCCTGTCGGCTCACGACCGGGACGCGTCACACTGCAAGGCCTGCGGGCAGGTCATTTATCAGGAGTTCGAGTCCCACGAGTAACGTAGCGTCACTGCCGGCGGCGAAACGGTCGCGCCGAGTCGCCGCCTCGAGTGGGGTGCTGAAAACTCCGCGATAGTTTATCCAGATACCGCGAAATCGGGGCGATCCGTGAGAGATATCGCGTCCGAATCGCTCGCGAACTCGAGCCCCGGCCGGTCGTCGGTACGTCGACTGTCGATACTATTTCGGGTGGTGACGACCGGGATTGCCGGGGTGTGAGACGAGATCGACGGCACGAATGCCGTTGCGTGGGGATCGACAGACCTCCTCGAGAACCGCTGAAACGGACTATCTGTCGGGTATCCCGGATGGCCGCGTCCGCGATGCCGAACCCGAACCTACAGTCGTCGATGGAAGGTTCGACGATTGCCGAATGTTCGATCGAAAAAATATGAGTTATCAGTCTGGAGTCGAGCGTATGTACTACCGACTCACACAACCCAATAATGTCTGGTAAATACGACCTCGTAATCGTTGGCGGCGGTATCAGTGGTGCATCCCTTCTGTACACGACCGCAAAGTTCACTGATATCGACTCGATCGCGCTGATCGAGAAGGAATCGGAGATCGCAGCGATCAACTCCCACCACACGAACAACTCCCAGACCCTTCACTTCGGGGATATCGAGACCAACTACACGCTCGAGAAGGCCGAAGAGGTCAAAGAGGGTGCGGAACTCCTCGCGGGGTATCTGGAGAACCACGACCCCGACCGGGAGATGCACGCCAAGCGCAGCAAGATGGTGCTCGGCGTGGGTGACGAGGAGGTCGAGCAACTCGAGCAGCGGTACGACGACGACGGGTTCGGCGACCTCTATCCGAAGCTCCGGCCGATCGACCGCGAGGAGATCGCCGAACTCGAGCCGAAGGTCGTGGAGGGTCGCGATCCCTCGAAGGAGATGCTCGCGCTGCAGACCCCGGACGGCTACGTCGTCGACTACGGCGAGACGACGAAGTCGTTCGTCGACGAGGCGGCGGAAGAGGCCACCGTCGACGTCTTCACCGGCACGAAAGTCACGGACATCACGCCGACGCTCGACGGGTACACGATCGAGACGAGCGACGGTCGGTTCGACTGTGACGCCGCCGTCGTCGCCGCCGGCTCGCACAGCCTCCAGATCGCGAAGGAACTCGGCTACGGGCAGGACAAGGTCTTGCTCCCCATCGCCGGGAGCTTCTTCCTCGCGGACGACCTCCTGAACGGGAAGGTCTACACGCTCCAGATGAAGAAGCTGCCGTTCGCCGCGGTTCACGGCGACGCGGACGTCCACGACGGCAGTATCACGCGGTTCGGTCCGACCGCCAAACTCGTCCCGACGCTCGAGCGCGGCCGCATCTCGACCGTGAAGGACTTCCTCGACGTGTTCGGGCTGAACGCGGCGGCGTTCCTGAGCTACGCCAACATCCTCGCGGATCGGATCCTCCTGCCGTACGTGCTCCGGAACCTCGTCTACGATCTCCCCTCCGTCGGCCGGAAACAGTTCCTCCCGCACGTCCAGAAGGTCGTCCCGAGCGTCGAACTCGAGGACATCGAACGCGCGAAGGGCTACGGGGGCGTCCGCCCGCAGATCGTCGACACGAGGAACAAGTCCCTGGACATGGGCGAGGCCAAGATCGTCGGCGACGACATCATCTTCAACATCACTCCGTCGCCGGGTGCCTCCACGTGTCTGAAAAACGCCATGCGCGACACGCACACGCTGCTCGAGTTCCTCGACGGCGAGTACGAGTTCGACGAGTCGGCGTTCCGAGCGGAGACGATCGACAACTTCCCGCGCGCCGACGAGTCGGACGGCAAACGAATGGTCAAGCCCGGCGCCGACGACTGATCGGTCGGAGTCGGCCGTGGCTCGTGTCCCTCCATCTGTCGCGTGACGGCTGCCCGTTCGAACTGTCCGAGTGTACCGTCGTCGCTCCGTGCACGTCCGTCGCTATGCCGTGCGATCGCTCGAGCCCGCCCCCATTCGATCGCTGTAGTCCCAACTGTAGATCTCGTCGGGAGCGATTCGTATCCGGGCCTCCTCGCGCTCCTCGTCGAGTAACCACTCGGCGAGCGGGGAGTCCGTGCCGCCGAGGTATCGCTCGACGAGGTCCCGGAGGACCGGTCCGCCGTCGGAGTCGATTTCGACGGTCCCGTTCCCTCTGATCCCGCGGTAGGGGACTCGATTCGTCGAGATGTCGAAGGCGATCGCCGGTTCGTGACGGAGGAACCGCACCAGATCCGCGTTCGCTTGCGTCGCACACTCGAGCGCGCCGTCGCGATAGCGGTACCACAGGGTGACGATCCACGGCGATCCGTCCGGCCTGCGGGTAGCGATCCGGATCGGAACCGTCGTTTCCTGTAGAAACGTCTCGACGTCGTCCTCGGTCCAGGTCCCGCGGAACTCGGTCATACGCGGAACGTTCGGGCGGCAGGCTGAAAAAGCTCGACCCGGCGCTGGGTTCGCTCGGGGGTCGGCTCGTCTCCGCCCGACGGGCCGCCCGCGTCGGTGTCCGCCGATCCGAGGATATCCGTCCGAAACGTCCGCTCGTACGAGAGGGCGTCGAGCGGCACGTCCTGCTCGAGACCGCCGTACTCGAGCGTCGCGGTGAAGTCGACGGTCAGGGTCGAGGTCTCGTTGTTTCGGAGGTGCGTGACCCACCACTCGTCCAGTCTGGTGTTGTCGATGGCTGCGCCGGCCTCGATCGGTCGGGTGCTGTCGGGTGGAACGACCGTCCGTTCGCCGGCGACGCCCTGTCCGACGACGACGTCGTTCAACTGCACGGTGTAGCGGATCTTCGCGATCGGTATCGGAATCGACGTTGGGTTCGTCACGGTCGCCGTCGCGTCGATCGGCGACCGGTTCGGCGTGGCGGTCCCCCACTGGGCGGTCGTCTCCTCGACGACGACCAGCGTCCGGCCGCCGGCCTGCACGTCCCGACTCCGGTTCGTTCGCAGCGGCTCGAGGAGATCCGTCCGCACGGTTCGGGTCCGCGTCCACCGCTCCGCCGGGAGTCGGACGCCGGCGTACTCGACGACGACGTCGGGTTCGATTCGAACCGTCGTCGTTTCGTTTCTGTTGACGTGGGACGCCCACCACGCCGGGATCTCGTCGTTGTCGATCCACGTCGAGACGGTGAGTTCGCTCTCGCGACCGCCGACGGCGACGCGCTGGTCGCGCTCCGCGGCGACCTCGATACCGTTCAGCGAGACCGTATACGAGAGGTCCGCCGCGCCGTCGCCGATGCGAAGCAGCCGCGGATTGTCGACGCCGACGCGCGTTTCGACTTCGGTCCGATCGCTCGTCACGGTGCCCCACTCGCTGTCGACAGATTCGACCTGGGGTCGGTCCACCGCAAGCAGTCCGTACGTCGCGGCTGCGACGACCAACGCGATCGCGACGAGAACCACCGTCCACGTCCTGCGGCCGGGTCCCATCTACCGACGTTCCGCCGCGGCGGTAGTTCGTCCCGCGCGTTACACGTTCAGGCCATTGAAGGCGGGGCTTCGGTACCAGAGCGGACAGGTGTTGGTACGGGCGACCCTCGTCGAGGAATACTACTATGTCTCCACCTCCACATGGTATGGGATACCATGACTGAGGGTGGGCGATCGTACGAGTACGTGATCGTCGGGGCGGGACCGGCGGGCTGTGTCCTCGCGAATCGGCTGTCGGCCGACGGCGACACCGATGTCCTGCTACTCGAGGCCGGACGGCCGGACGAGAAGCGCGAGATCGAGATTCCGGCGGCGTTCTCGGAGCTGTTTCGGTCGGCTGTCGACTGGAACTACCACACGGAGCCGCAGTCGGCGCTGTGTGACAGGGAGCTCTACTGGCCGCGCGGGAAGACTCTCGGGGGCTCGAGTTCGATCAACGCGATGATCTACATCCGGGGTCAGCCCGACGACTACGATCACTGGGCGCAACTGGGCAACGAGGGCTGGGGGTACGAGGACGTGCTCCCGTCGTTCAAACGCGCCGAGCACAACGAGCGCGGACCGTCGGAGTACCACGGTACCGGCGGGCCGCGAAACGTCGCCGATCTCCGGTCGCCGAACGAACTCAGCGAGGCGTTCGTCGAGGCCGGCCAGGCGGTCGGGCTGCCGCACAACGAGGACTTCAACGCCGGCGAGAGGGAGGGGGTCGGATGCTATCAGGTGACACAAGAAGGCGGTCGCCGCCATAGCGCAGCAGATGCTTATCTGAAGCCGGTGCTGGACCGGCCGAACCTGACCGCGGTAACCGGCGCGCGGGTGACGCGCGTTCGGTTCGACGGGCGCGAGGCCGTCGGCGTCGAGTACGCTCGCGACGACGGAGACGGCAGTCGGGCGACGGTCGACGCGACGGACGAAGTGCTGCTCTCGGCCGGGGCGATCAACTCGCCGCAGGTGCTGTTGTGCTCCGGGGTCGGCCCGGCCGATCACCTCGCGGAGCACGATATTCCGGTCGTCGCGGACCTGCCCGGCGTCGGTCGAAACCTGCAGGATCACCTGCAGGCCAGCGTCGGCTACGAGTGCGAGAAGCCGATCAGTCTCGCCGACGCGGATTCGCTGTGGAACGTCCTCAAACACCTGGTGCTGAAACGGGGTCCGCTGACGTCGAACGTCGGGGAGGCCGGCGGATTCGCGACCGTCGCCGAGGACGCCGATCGGCCAGACGTACAGTTCCACTTCGCCCCGTCGCACTTCGTCGAACACGGGTTCGACAACCCCGACGGCCACGGGTTCTCGCTGAATGCCCTCCAGCTTCGACCCGAGAGCCGGGGTCGGATCACGCTCGACTCCGCCGATCCCTTCGACGAGCCGGCCATCGACCCGCAGTATCTGACCGCGGGCGACGACCTCGAGGTGCTGCTCGAGGGCGTCAAACTGGCCCGGGAGATCATGCGGGCCGAGCCGTTCGACGAGTACCGTGGCGAGGAGCTGTTGCCGGGGCCGGACGTCCGGACCGACGAGGGGCTGATCGAGCACATCCGCGAGACCGCCGAGACGCTGTACCACCCGGTCGGCACCTGCAAGATGGGTGACGACGAACTGGCCGTCGTCGACGACCGACTCCGGGTCCGCGGCCTCGAAGGAATACGCGTCGTCGACGCGTCGGTGATGCCGACGATCACGAGCGGGAACACGGACGCGCCGACGACGATGATCGCCGAGAAGGCGGCCGATTTCGTTCGGAACGTGGCGTGATCGGAACCGCGCTCGGCGGGCGACGATCGTTCGTCTCGGCGTGACAGTGGCTCGTGCATACCTATTTAGTCGAACCGTTCCAACGGTGGGTAGAGCCACTCGGCTCCACCTATCATGAACGTCGACGAATTCGTTACTACGAACGAACCGAAAGCGGGCGGGGAGACCTTTCAGCTCGAGAACGGGAAGCTGCTGGACATCGACCTCGACGGGACCGTGATCGCGAAGGCCGGATCGATGATCGCCTACGACGGAGACGTCTCCTTCCAGGGGAAATCGTCCGCCGAAGGCGGGATCACGGGATTCCTCAAGGAGAAGGCGACGGGCGAGGGAACGCCGGTGATGGAGGCGACCGGAACCGGCCACCTCTACCTCGCGGATCAGGAGAAGAAGATCCAGCTCCTCGACCTCGACGCCGGCCAGTCGATCTCGGTCAACGGGAACGACGTGCTCGCGTTCGAGTCGAGCGTGAACTACGAGATCCGGACCATCAAGAGCATCGCGGGCTTCTCGGCCGGCGGGATGACTAACGTCTTCCTCGAGGGGCCGGGCAGCGTCGCGATCACGACCCACGGTGAGCCGCTCGTCCTGCGGCCGCCGGTCAGGACCGATCCCAGCGCCACCGTCGCCTGGAGTGGGACGACGCCCGGGAGCCACGTCGACAACGCCTTCTCGAACATGATCGGCCAGTCTTCCGACGAGACCTATCAACTCGAATTTACGGGCTCGGATGGGTTCGTGGTCGTGCAGCCGTACGAGGAGACCACGCCGCAGCAGTAGCAGGCACCATCGGCATCAGACCGCGTTACGTATGTTCGGTCGACCAGTACGCGTTTCTAGACGATTTCCATGAGACGACGAGCGCTTGGCGCGATTTCGGCCGCGGTCGCACTAACACTCCCCTGGGTCGTCGTCGTAGGGGCCACCGATCTCCTCCCCTGGCTGGCGACGACTGCGGGATTCGAGTACCGAGCGCCGGCGCTGCTCGCCACGCTCGCCACGCTCGAGACGGTGATCGTCACCGGACTCGCCGTCCTCGGTTCGGCGTTCCTCCTCGCGTGGGCCGCCGAAACGGCCGAGAAAGACGTGCCACAGGCGTTCGCGATCGCGGTGCTCGCCGTCCTGGCGGTCGCACCCGAGTACGCGGTCGACGCCCTCTACGCCTGGAACGCGGGCCAGTTCGCCGGGACGCCGCGCGGGATCGAAGCCGGCAACCTGGCGGTCGCGAACATGACCGGAGCCAACCGAATCCTCATCGGCATCGGCTGGGCCGGTGTCGCCCTCTTTACGATCTTCCGTCGGGGATCGGCCGCCGATCCCGCCGTCGAGAAACGACCGGGCGTCCTCTCGGACGTGGTCGTCCTCGACCGGGAGATCGGCCTCGAGATCGTGTTCCTGCTGCTCGCGACGCTCTGGGCGTTTCTCGTCCCGCTCAACGGCGGCATCGATATCTTCGACATGCTGTTTCTGGTCGGCCTGTACGTCTGCTACATCGCGGTCATCCTCCGCGGCGAGGTCGAACCGGACATGGACCACGTCGGCGTGCCGGCGTACCTCCAGCGCTTCCCGAAACCCGCCCGGATCGCGACCGTCGTCCTCCTGTTCGCCTACTCCGGCGCGCTGATCTTCACGGCCGTCGAACCCTTCGCACACGGGCTCGAGACGCTCGGCGAGGGCGTCGGCATCCCCTCGTTCTTCATGATCCAGTGGATCGCGCCGCTGGCCTCCGAAGCGCCGGAGCTCATCGTCGTCGTCTATCTGGTGAACAAGGCCCGCTCGACGGCGGGTTTCAACGCGCTCATCTCGTCGAAACTCAACCAGTGGACGCTCCTCATCGGGACGCTCGTCGTCGTCCACTCGCTGGCGTTGGGCCAGTACGGCGTGCTCGCCTTCGACTTCAAGCAGTCGGCCGAGATCTGGTTGACCGCCGCCCAATCGTTCTTCGCGATCGCCCTGCTGATCCGGTTCGAGATTTCCGTGCGGGAAGCGCTCACGCTGCTCGTCCTGTTCCTCTCGCAGGTCTTCCTCGAGTTCGCGCTCATCCGCGAGGTCGTCGCGCTGCCGGTCTCGAGCACTGACATCCTGCTCATCTACAGTGCGATCTACGTCGTGCTCGGGACGGTGCTGTTCGTCAGCCGGCGTCGAGCGTTCGGTCGGCTCGTCCGTCGAACGGCGGGGACGGTCGGCGACGCGATGTCGACCGGCGGGGAGCAACCCCACAGTGCCGACGACTGAACGGGCCCGCCACGAACCTACATTTTCGTCGCCGGTGTACGCAATCGAACGATGATCTCCATCGGGTCGTTCGCGCTCGAGGCGGTTCTCACTCCCGCGCTTGCGATCGCTCTCGCGCTCGTTCACCTCTTCGCCGGCCGCCTGGGATTCGGCGGCCGGATTCCCCGTAGCCGGTGGCTGTCCGCCGCCGGCGGCGTCTCGGTCGCGTACGTGTTCGTCCACCTCCTCCCCGACATCGGGGAAGCCGCGACGACGCTCGAGACCTACGGGGGACCGACCGCGTCCGCCGAACACCACGGCTATCTGCTCGCGCTCCTCGGATTCGTCACCTTCTACGGTCTCGAGCAACTCGCTCGCCGGACCAGCGCCGACTCGGGACGGAACGACGACGCGGACGACGGGGGCGTGTTCTGGGTCCACGTGGGGTCGTTTGCGGTCTACAACGCGATAATCGGCTACCTCCTGTTGGATCGAGAACTCGGTAGCATCCTCCTGTTTTTCGTCGCGATGGCGTTACACTTTCTCGTCACTGACGACAGCCTTCGGGAGCACCACGGCGCGGCGTATCACCACCGCGCTCGGTGGCTGCTGTCGGCGGCGGTGATCGCCGGATTCGTGGGTGGATACGCCCTCGAGGAGGCCGAACTCCTCCTCGCGGTGTTCGTGCCGTTCCTGGCCGGCGGGATCGTTCTGAACGTGATCAAGGAGGAGCTACCCGCGGACCGCGAGAGTCGGTTCTGGGCGTTTGCCGCCGGAGCGGGTGGCTATGCTATCCTCTTGCTGTTCGTGTAACCGGGTTCATCAAACGGGAGCGTTTTATCGTTCCGTCGTAATCCCCCGCTATGAAGCTTCGACGCCCGCGTCGGCCGCGCGATTTCCGGCTCGCGGACTCGGCCCAGCAGATCGTCGGCGGGTTCCTGCTCGCCGGCCCGTTCGTGGTCACGGAGGAGGTCTGGGTGCTCGCGGGGAACATGCACATTTTGCAGGCACTCGCGATCGTCGCGATCGTCTTCTCGATCGGCTACGCGGCGCTGTACAAGGCGGACACGACCCGCGACGTCGACGACGAACAGGAGGTGGCCGGCGTTCCGATCCGGTTTATCTCGCTGATGGTCGTTACGTTCGGCTCGGTGACAGTCCTCGCGCTGTTGTTCGGTGCCCCCAGGACGTTTCTCGAGGACGCCGCGACCGCTTGTGACCCCGGGCTCCTGGTCGGCTCCTCCGGCCCGTCCCTCGAGAGCGTCGCGACCTCCTGCGAGCGCGCACTGACCACGTTCAAAGCCGTGACCGTGGGCTCGGTCTTCAGCGTCGTCGGCGCGGCGACCGCCGACAGCATCTTCGCGAAGTAACGACGGGGAGTACGGTTCCGAGCGGCCGACTCGAGACGAGCGGACGATTTCGGGTCCGCGCAGTGAGAGCCTAGAGGTGCGAGTCGTCGTACGACTCCTCGGATCGTTCTGCGTGTGAGTTGCCACAGTCACTGCACTCGAGCCGTTCCATGTTGTTCATCGAGACGTCGAGCGAGCCGCAGTTCGAACAGTAATACCCGTACTGTTCCGCGTGGTCCGCGTCCTCGTAGGAGACGAAGAACGGAGCCGCGGTGCCGGACTCGGCCTCGTCGCGAGCGATGTACACCGTCTTTCCGTCGTCGGTCGCCGTCAGGTGGCCGTCGGTCTCCGCCGTTTCGGGGAACTCGGCCGCCGCTGCGTCCTCCTCGTCCGCCGCTTCCGCCTCCGACGTCGACGGGGGCGCAGCGTCCGCCTCCGCGTCCGTATACACGTACTTCACGAGGGACTCCTCGGCGACCTCGATGCGCCGGTCGCCGTCGTGCTCGAGGCCGAAGCGCTCGACGAACTGGTGGCCCTCGGTGTTTGCCTCGAGGACGGTGACGCAGACGTGCTCGGCACCGCGGTCGCGGAGCGTGTCCGTCGCGGCCTCGTACAGTTCCGTCCCGATACCCTGCCCGCGGTGTTCCGGATCGACGAACAGCCAGTTCACCTCGCCCCACCCGTCCTCGAGTCGCCCCTCGACGAACCCGGTGATGGCGACGCCCTCGATGTCCGCACCGCTCTCGGCGACCTGAAGCAGCGTGTTCTCGTCGCCGAGTTTCTCGGCGATGGCGTCGTCGGCGAACTGGTCGTCCGTGATCCCGTCGATCTGTCCCGGACTGAGCCTGAACGAGGTCGTCATCGAGCTATCGACGACCTCCCGAATCCGCGCCGCCTCGTCCGGCTCCGGTTCCCGAATCTCCATACCGAATACTCGGTATCGATCCGGATAAGATGGCTGCCGGCGGGAACATGGGGATCGACGGACACCGCTTCGCCCGCGGCTCTGATCCCGCCCGGATCGCTCGATTCGCGTGGGAACCTCCCGGGCGACTACGACCCGCCACCGCCGGTGACGACCACCGGCCGATCCGAACTGAGAATGACGCCCTGCGTGGTGCTGCCGAAGATCGCCTTGCCGACTGGGGAGCGTTTCCGGCCGCCGAGGACGATCGAGTCGACGTCGTAGGCCGCGGCTTCCTCGAGGATGTCCTCCTCGGTGTCGCCGCTGTCCTCGAGGATCGTCACCTCGATGCCGGCTTCTTCGAGGGCCTCCTGTGCGCGGCGGACGGAGCCGATCCGGGAGGCGGACTTGAACTTCTCGAACTCCTGGGGCAGGTCGTCGCTGTCCTCGGTGAAGACGAACAGGAGGTGAGCCTCGACGGATTCCGACGCGTTCGGCAGTGATTTGACGTACTCGGCCTGTGCCAGCGCGCGGTCCTCGTTGGTGTCGACGGGTATCAAGACGCGATACATAGGGAGAAATTCGCATGGGGTGATTATAAAACCGACTGCGGCTCCCGTCGTCTCGGAGGCGGTTCGGCGTCACTCTCGCCGCGGGGTCCGATGGCTACTCGCCGGTCGTCTCGCGATCCCGCAGGGAGCGGCGGCGGATCTTGCCGGTCGTCGTGGTCGGCAACGTCTCGACGAACGCGACGTGTTGCGGGTACTCGTACTCGGCGAGCCGGTCGCGGACCAGCTCGCGGATCTCGTCGCGGAGCGCGTCGGGGTCGTACTCGTCGGTGGCGGGTTTGACGAACGCCTTGATCGCCTCGCCGCGGGTGTCGTCGGGGACGCCGACGACGCCGACCTGCTCGACGGCCTCGTGGGTGAGGATCGCGTCCTCGACCTCCATCGGGCCGACGCGGTAGCCGCTGGTGAGAATGACGTCGTCGGCCCGCGAGACGAACCACAGGTAGCCGTCCGCGTCGCGTTCGACGAGGTCGTCGGTCAGGAACCACCCGTTCTCCGTCCGCTTGCTCGCCGTCTTTTCGGGGAGGCCGTGGTACCCGTCGAAGAAGACCCGCCGATCGCCCGGCTTCACGGCGAGTTCGCCCACCTCGCCGGTCTCGAGCCGGTCGTGCGTTTCGGGGTCGAGCACCGCGACCTCGTAGCCGGGGAACGGTTTGCCCATGCTTCCCGGCCGCGTGTCGAACCACGTCTCCGAGTTGCCGACGACGAGGTTGAGTTCGGTCTGGCCGTAGAATTCGTTGATCGCGACGTCGTCGAACGTCGATTCGACCCAGTCGACGACCTCCGACGTGAGCGGTTCGCCGGCGGAGGCGAACGTCTCGAGCGAGAGGTCGTACCGGTCTTCGGGGTCGTCGACGCCCGTCAGCATCCGGAGCGCGGTCGGCGGCATGAACGCCTCGGTCACCTCGTGGCGCTCCATGAGGCCGTAGACCGCGTCGGGGTCGAACCCGTCGCGGGGCCAGCCGACGATCGTACAGCCGTGGTGCCACGCGGCGAACAGCGTCCCGCCGAGTGCGGCTCCCCACGCCCAGTCTGCCGGGGTCCACAGCGTGGCCTCGCCCTCGGCGAGCCCCTGATCGAAGTAGTTGTACGCGGCGGCGGCCCGCCCGAGCCAGAGCGCGTGGCTGTGCCGGACCCCCTTCGGCGGCCCGGTCGACCCGCTCGTGTACATGATCGCCGTCGGCGTTTCCGGCGTGGAGTCGTAGACGTCGATTCCGGGCTCGTATCCGGCGAGGAGGTCGTCGAAGGCGGACGCGTCACCCGCGACCGAGTCGCCGTCGCCGAGTTCGATCACGGCCTCGAGCGCCGGGCACTCCCCGCGGATCTCGTCGACGGTCTCGCGGACGCTCGGATCGACGACGACGGCTTTCGCTTCGCTGTCCTCGAGTCGGTACTGCAAGGCGTCGCGACCGAAGAGTACCGTCAGCGGTACCGACACTGCGCCGAGTTTCCAGTTCGCCAGGTGAGTCAGCGGATTCTGGGGTTTCTGCGGGACCACGACGCCGACTCGATCGCCGGCCTCGACGCCGAGGTCGGCGAGCGCGGCCGCGAGGCGGTCGGACCGGTCGTCGAGATCGTCGAACGAGTACGTCTCGAGGCCGTCGTCGGGCGTCTCGTACCGTAGCGCCGTCCGACTCGTGTCCTCGTGTTTCCGGAGGAAGTCGACGGCGGGGTTGTACTCGTCGGGGAGGTCCCACGCGAACGTCTCGCGGGCCCGCTCGTACTCCTCGACGGTCGGCATGATCGTCCAGGCCATGCTGGCAGGTACCGGGGGCAGTACAAGCGTTTTTCGACACGCGCGAGAATCGCGAGCGCGTGCTGGCTCGGGCGGACCGCGGCGGCACGTCGACCCGGGCGTCGAGCCTTGCGACGTGACCGATCAGTCCTCTTCGGTTTCCTCGGACTCTGCCTTCTCTTCGGTTTCCTCGGACTCCGCTTCCTCGGCGCTTTCGCTCTCGCCTTCACCTTCGACCTCGACCTCCGCCTCGACCTCGATGGTCAGGCCGCCGGCCTCGAGTTCGCCCTCGAACTCCCGCTCGTCTCCGACTTCGATCTCGAGTTCGTTGGAGTCCACTTCGACTTCGACCTCGACGTCGACGGTGACGTTCGAATCGTCCATACCCGGTCTTCACGGAGCATCCCTAAAGGGGTACCGCGTGTTTTCGAGGGCGGAACCCGGCCGCGCGACTCGGACCCCGCCGGCGGGTCCGGAACGTATTTTTAGGCTGGCCGAAAATAGTGTTGCATGACCGATTCCGTGCGGGTAACGCTCGAGGGAGCGGACGAGTCGACGTCCGTCCGTATCTACGACGACGAGGGCGACGTGTCGACCGCCGACGCGACGTTTCGCTTCAGCGTCGACGGAGACCGACGGAGTTCGGGCGACGACGATACCGAGGCGGTCGACGGCGAGACCGCGGGCGACGACCCCCGCCGTATCGCTCCGCTCGCGGCCGTCCCGACGAACGGGACGCTCCGGTGTGAGGCGCGGCGCGACCGCCGCGGGACGGAACTGATCCTCCGTCGGGACGGCGACGACGTCTCCGCGTGGCGCAACTCCTGTCCGCACGAGCCGGACGTCCGACTCGATCCCGGCCCCGGAGCGATCGTCCGCGACGAGCAACTGGTCTGTCACGAACACGGTGCGCGCTTCGAGTGCGATGACGGCGTCTGTACGGCCGGCCCGTGTCGCGGGGCCGCGCTCGAGGGGATCGGCGTCGCCGTTCGCGACGGGGACGTCTACCTGACCGACGAGCGATTCGATTCGTGCCGCCGATTGGACGACCCCGCCGCCTGACCCGCCCACCCGAACCGTTCGCTCACGTCACGGCCGTCGTCCGGAACCCGCATCCGACCGGTACTGTCGTCTCACGTAACCGGATACTTCTTTTGCGGCTCGCGCCAACGATTGGTATGTCTCCGCCCATCGAGGACGCGATCACCATCTTGTTGGTCGAACCCAATCCCGGCGACGCGCGCCTCTTCTCGGAGTCGTTCGAAGACGCGAACATCGCCAGCCGGATCTACACCGTCACCGACGGCGAGGCGGCCCTCGATTTCGTCCACCAGCGCGACGAGCACGCGGACAGTCCGCGGCCGGACATGATCCTCCTCGACTTTCAACTCCCCGACGTCGACGGTGCCGACATCCTCTCCGAATTCAAGTCCGAGCCGGCACTCCGTTCGATCCCCGTGATCGTGATGACGAGTTCGGCGTCGGAGGAAGACATCGCCCGATCCTACGACCTCCACGCGAACGCGTACGTCCAGAAACCGGTCGAACCGGACGAGTTCATCGAGCTCGGCCGATCGTTCGAGGACTTCTGGCTGACGTTCGTCCGGTTGCCGCGCGACCGGACGTGACGGCGCGTCGGAACACGCCCGCCGGCGCAGCCGTCCCGGCCCCACCGGAGCTTACGGAAGTGCGAGGAGAAAGCCCCGCCCTGAAAGGCGGGGATGAATCCGACATTCCCTGTCACCGTCCACCGTCGATTGCACGATTGGATATTCCACGCTCGAACCCACACCTTCAAGTAGGTTTTTCTACATAGGTTACATATGGCGAAACAGGTTGTCACCCGCACCTATACTGCTTCCATCCGGAACCAGAAACGGGTGTCTGACGACCTTGATTCGCTCGGGTTCTCAGCCTCGAAACTCTGGAACGTCGGACGGTGGGTCTGTGACCGCGTGTGGAATGAAATCGGACACGTCCCCGGTCACAACGAACTCACCTCGTACCTGAAGTCGCACGAACGCTATGATGACCTGCATTCTCAGTCAAGTCAGCGAGTCCTTCAAGAACTCGCTGAAGCGTTCACCGGCTGGTACGGTAAACGACAAAACGGAGACACACGGGCAAACCCGCCGAAGTACCGTAAACACGGTGACGAACATCCCCGAAGCACGGTCACGTTCAAAGCCGCAGGATTCAAACTCGACACCAAGTACGAGAGAGTCCGACTTTCCAAGGGGTCGAACCTCAAAGAATACTGGTCGGACTTCATCCTTTGCGAGTATCAGACTCGTCTTGATGTTGACCTTTCCACTGTGGAGAGCGTCCAACAGGTTCGGGCAGTCTGGACGGGTGACGAGTGGGAACTGCACTTCGTCTGTAAGGTTGAAATCGAGGTTGCTGAATCGCCCGGTGAGAAAACCGTGGGTGTTGACCTCGGTATTAACAACTTCGCCGCTCTCGCCTACGAAGACGGTCATAGCGAGCTGTATCCGCTCAACTGCTTGAAGCAGGACAACTACTACTTCAGCAAGAAAATTGCTCAGTGTAACGATTCGGACTCTGAGCAAGCCAATCGGTTGCACCAGAAGAAGTCGGGTCGCCGCACCCACTACTTCCATACGCTTTCGAAGCACATCGTTGAACGGTGTGTCGAGGAGGGTGCTGGAACGATTGTGGTGGGCGACCTCTCCGGTATCCGCGAGGATAAGGAGAACGGCGAGTCGAAAAACTGGGGCAAGCATGGCAACCTCGATCTGCACTCGTGGGCGTTTGACCGCTTCACGTCGATGCTTGAGTACAAGGCCGAGATGGAAGGCATCACGGTCGAACAAGTGTCTGAGCGGGATACGTCGAAGTCGTGTTCGTGCTGTGGTCGCAAGCGTGATGCAAACCGTGTTGAACGCGGCCTGTACGTTTGCGACGAGTGTGATACAGTAGCGAACGCGGACGTGAATGGTGCTGAGAACATTCGCCAGAAAGTATCTCCGAGTCTCGCCACGGATGGCGGTGATAGGAGTAACGGCTGGTTGGCACAGCCTTCGGTGTACCTGTTCGATTCAGAGAGCGGATGCTTCGCACCGCGAGAACAGGCTACGTCGTAAACCACAATATCCCAAACGCGGTCGGGAATCCTCGCCCGTCAGGGCGGGGAGGATGTCAAGACTCGAGCCAGTCCGGTAACGCGTTTATCGACTCGACGACGGCCGCGGCACCGTTTCGCTCGTACTTCCGCCGGCCCTCCTCGCCGGTCAGCCCGCCGGTCAGGACGCCGATTCCGCGGTACTCGCGGCCGGGATCTGCCTCGGCGGCGTTGACCGCCGTCCGGACGTCGTCCAGCGTGTCGCCGACGAAGACGACGCTGTTCGCGCCGAACCGTTCCGCGAGCGTCGTCAGCGCTCGCGGATGTGGCTTTCCCTCCTCCCAGTCGTCCATCGTAAACCGGTGATCGACCGGAATCGCGTCGTCGAGTCCGACCCGTTCGAGAGCGATTTCGGCTTCCGCTTCCGGACGGCCAGTGAGGACGCCGACGTCGTACCGCTCGAGTAATCGGTCTCGAGCCTCGGCGTCGAGCACCACCGGCTCGTCGTGGATGAATCCCGGCGTCTCGCGGTCGAGGTCCGGCTCGCCGCCCTCGAGCCCCCGATAGAGTTCGTCGCCGAGGTACAGTTGCTGGAAGACGTCGCGGAGCCGCTCGCGGTCCCAGCGCTCGGTCACGCGCTGGGTCGCCCGCGCGCCGGTCGCCTCGCGGACGACGGTTTCGGCCGCCTCGAGACCGCCGCCCGCGGCGGCGATCGCGTCGGTGAACGCCTCGAGCGACTCGCCGTAGCCCTCCTCGGTCGCGAGAACGTAGAGCGCGGCTGCGTACGTCAGCTCCCAGTCGTTGTTGAACCCGCCCGCGTCTTTGAATTCCTGAATGTCGTCTTTGCGGATCGTCCGGTCGTAGACTGCTTCGACGGACTCGACGATCGCCCGCCGGTAGGAGTCGGCGACGTCGACGAGCACGCCGTCGATGTCCAGAATGACGGCATCTGCGTTCATACCCCGATAAATGGGCGGGCAGGGATAAAGTGGATCGAATTCGACGGACGAGCGGGTCGCGTTCAGATACCCACTGTGCCGACGACGGCGAACGCGACGATCCCGATTCCCACGGCATAGAGCAGGTCGGCCCACAGCCACGAGAGAATATTGACGACGTAAATGGCGACGACGACGGGGATTCCGACCAGGACGATCGGGGACCGCCGCCACTCCGCCCGCGACCGAGTCCACAGCGTGTTCGCGTCGCCGAAACTCGGGAAGGCTTTCACGCCAACGGCAAGGCCGACCCAGCCGAGCCCGATCGCCAGCGCGAGCGTCGTGATTGAGACACTCCGGAGGACCTCGAGCAGCTCTGGAAGCCCGAGCGGCGGCGATCGACCGTCGACGGCCGTCGTCACGACCACGGCGAGACCGAGAAAGGTGACGAACGAAATGACAGTGTTGACGAGAAACGGAGCGACGCTGATCACGAACGTCTCCCGATACCGTTCGGGGTGGCCGTGGCGGACGTACCCCGGCGGATTTCCGAGCCCGAAGTATTTGACCTCGACAACGGGCACGCCGACCAGATCGCAGGCCTGCTTGTGAGCGAATTCGTGAACGACGGTCCCGGGCGCGGCGGCAAGTCGAAACGGGATCGACAGCAGGTGGCCGACGCCGGCGAGCCACGCGAGTACGACGACCACGAATGCAACCACGAAGACGTGGTCGATTCCGATAGCCATCGCTCCTCGAAACGAACCGCGATCTGATAACTCATTCGAACCGACCGGTCAGCGCCGTCGTGTCGACCGCGATCCGACCGTTACGGCGACTCGACCGCTCGAGCGACGTACAGCGTCCCCTCCTCGACCGTCTTCCGTTCGACCGGCACCGCCGGCTGATCGCCGCCGAGCGTCGTGAACAGGAAGTCGGCCTCGGCGTCGCGGGCGACTGCCAGCGCCGGCCGGTGGAGTTCCGGCGGCAGGTTCCGCGCGTACACCGCGTCCGCACCGGCGTAGACCGACGGATCGGGGTCGACGACGTCGTCGCGGACGAATCCGACGCCGTCCGGAACGTCGCGGTCGTAGACGTCCGTCGCGGTGACCGACACGCCTCGGTCCGCGAGCGCTCGAGCCAGCTCGGTCCGGCGGCCGATTCCGATCTCGACGACCTGTTCGTACTCCGTTAGGTAATCGAGTATGACATCGAGATTCCGGCGAGAGTGGGCCACGGCGGGACGTTTATGCCACCCGCGGCCATAGCCCTTGCTATGCTCGTCGATATCGTGCCGGTCGGGGACGTCCCCGCCGAGGTCAAGCGGGCGGCCTCCACGGCGCTTCGATCGGTCTACGACTGCGACGTGTCGATCAACGACTCGCAGTCGGTCCCCAACGGCGCCTACGACTCCGACCGGAACCAGTACTCCGCCGAGACGTTCATCCAACTGGCCGAACGGGTCGGCAGCGGCCAGAAGAACATCGCGATAACCCCCCACGACCTCTTTTACCGGCGACGCAACTACGTCTTCGGGCTGGCCTACCTCGACGGGAGCGGCAGCGTCGTCTCCACCTACCGCCTCCAGACCTCGAGCGACGGCGGCTTCTCGAACCAGAGCGCCGCCGACATCTTCGAGGACCGCGTCCGCAAGGAAATCGTCCACGAGATCGGCCACACCTACGGGCTCGAGCACTGCGACAACAACCGCTGCGTGATGAACTTCTCGCCGACGGTCCGCGAGGTCGACATCAAAGAGGAGAACCTCTGTGGGACCTGTCAGCGGCTGATAAGCTGAGGGTCGGCGTTCCGTCTCGGCGGCTATGGGCTGTCGCTGACTGTGGCTTACGGCGCGTAGTAGTACTCGCCGTCGCTCTTTTGCTGTCGATCTAACTGCGAGTCGGGCTTGTTGATCCGCGGGCGCGAGGTGCGCTCGTCCCGGCGGAACGTGACCTCGAGGTTCGCGAGGAACTCGTTCATCCCGTCGCGCATCGACTGCGGTTGGCCGGCGCGACCGTGAACCGCGGGCTCGCCGTCGAAGACCATCAGGCGGTCCGCGAGCAGATCGATCATGTAGATGTCGTGATCGATGACCATCACGGTAGCGTCCTGCTGTTCCGCGTAGCGTCGGATCGCTTTGGTGGCCTGGACGCGCTGTTCGACGTCGAGGTGGGCCGAGGGTTCGTCGAGCAGGTAGAGGTCGGCCGACTCGGAGAGACAGGCCGCGATGGCGACCCGCTGGCGCTCACCGCCGGAGAGATCCGAAAGGTTCTGCTCCATGATCCGCTCTAACTGGAGCGGCTGGGCGATCTCGGTGTTCCAGTACGAGGAGCCGAACTGGTCGGTGATCGACGAGAGGAAGGCGTCGACCCGCATGTGCTGGTCGATGGTGACGTACTGGGGCTTGTACGAGATGTCCAGATCGAGATCGGCGTCGCCCGCGTCGGGCGTGAGATTTCCAGTGAGCAGCTTCGCGAAGGTCGACTTCCCGATCCCGTTGGGACCGACGATGCCGAGTACCTCGTTCTCGCGGATCGTTCCGCCCTCGACCTCGAGGGAGAACTCGCCGTCGCCGTACTGTTTGGTGAGGTCGGGGTACTCGACGAGCGCGTCGGCGGTGGTCGCGGTTCGGGGCGCGTGTTCCTCGAACTCGATGGGGTTCGGCCGGATCCGCATGTTCTCGTTGTCGAGGTAGCCCGAGAGGTACTCGTTGATGCCGTTGCGGACGGACTTGGGCGAGGTGACGACGCCGTACGCGCCCGGCTCACCGTACGCGACGTGGAGCGTGTCCGCGAGCAGGTCGAGGATGGCGAGGTCGTGTTCGATGACGAGCATCGACTTGTCCTCGTCCTCGGCGAGCTCGCGGATCAGCCGCGCCGCCGTCACGCGCTGGCCGATGTCGAGGTACGGCGTGATCTCGTCGAGGAAGTAGAAGTCCGTGTCCCGTGCCAGCGTGGCCGCGATGGCGACCCGCTGGAGCTCGCCGCCCGAGAGGTCGTCGATCGACTGCTCCATGACGGGACCGATCGAGAGCCGCTCGACCAGCTCCCCCAGGGCACCGCGCTCGTCGGTCCGCTCGAGCAGCTCGCGGGTGTTCCCGTCGAAGCTATTCGGGATCTGGTCGACGTACTGGGGCTTTCGCGCGATCGTGACGTCGCCGTCTCGCACGTCCGCGATGTAGTCCTGCAGTTCGGTGCCGCGGTAGGCTTCGAGCACCTCGTCCCACCCCGGCTCCTCCTGGTGACGCCCGAGGTTGGGCTCGAGTTCGCCGGCGAGGATGCGGATGGCCGTCGTCTTCCCGATCCCGTTGGGTCCCAGGATGCCGGTGACCTGCCCGTCCTGTGGTGCGGGGAGCCCGTACAGCGAGAAGGCGTTCTCCCCGTAGCGGTGGGCCGGCTCGTCCTGGAGCTCCTGCGGGAGGTTGATGATCTCGATGGCGTCGAAGGGACACTTCTCGACGCAGATCCCGCAGGTTTCGCCCAGACAGATCTCCTCGGAGATGTGGATCTGTTCGGGCTGGCCTTCGTCGGCCTCCTCGCCGCGAAGGGTGATACACTCCTTGCCCGTTCGATTCGGCGGGCAGTAGTTCTTGCACTCGTAGCCACACCGGTCCGGCTGACATCGGTCCAGATCTACGACGGCGATGCTGTCGTCGGCCATTTCAGGAGGCCTCCGCGGTGAGGAGAATTCCCCACGTCACGAACCACAGTGCGAAGGTCATGAACGCGACGAACAGGTAATGTTTCGTCCCGAACTCGTCCTCGCCGTAGATCCCCGCGGCGTTGATGAGGACGTACTGGACGAAGATCGCGCCGAAGACGAAGGCGAGCGCCTGCGTGCTCTGGGCCGCCGCGTCGGACACCCCGACCCAGGTCGCGGAGGCCAGCGCCGCACCGACGCCCAGCAGCGCGGACAACGCCGTCACGCTGACCGAGCGGATGTGCTCGCGCCGGTCGCTGATCGATTCGGTCGACATGAGAGCAACTGCGGGGCGGGCGCTAAAAAGGCGTTCGGGTTCGGTGGCGAAACGGGTTCGGACCGCATTTTGCGCTCACTAACGCTGTCTCTTATCCGATCACGAACGAATCGCTCTCGTTGGCACCCGCCCGTTCCCAGCGGATGGGGACCTCGTACGGACCTCCGCTGCTATCGGTGGCGTATCCCTTGACCCGGATTTCGACCCGATCTCCTTTCGAATCTCCGTCGACTTGGTACCGAATTTCGTTGGTATCTGAATCGTACCACGCGCTGCCCCCGCCGTTCACGACGGTAATTCCACGAGCGTCTCCGCCCCAGTCGATCTGCGAATAGTCGACGCCGCCGTTTTGCGGTTCCGTGAGATCGATAGCGAGCTGATCACTGCCACTCGGCTCGAGTCCAAACGTAAACGCGAACGTCTGTGACTCACCGTCGTCGTACTGTGAGTCCGGTGGGACGTCGCTCACGTCGACGTTCTCGAGTGGTGTGGTTCCCGTGTCGACGACGCTGAAGAACGTGTTCCCCTGCGCCCCCGATTTCGTCCGAGTGAACGTGACTTCGTGTGGGCCGCTTGGCTCGTAGGATGCGTAATCTCCGACCGAGAGCCGAATTTCGTTTCCGGCTTTATCCTGTGAACCTGCGTGATATACGATCTCGTGGGTATTCCCGTCGTACTCCACCCATCCGCTGCCCTGGTGGAGCGTCACGTCGGGATAGTACGTCGGTGGCGCTTCGTAGTCGACCGCGTCCGGGTGTGCATCGTTCAGGTCGATTCTGACTTCACCGTTTCCGGAGTTGAGTTTGCTCGAGGGAGTGAACGCGAACTCCTGTCGGTCGTCTCCGGGCGAGGTGTACGCGTCCACGTCACCGACTCGGAGGTCGTCGAACCCGTCGCCAGTCTTGCCGTTGCCGCCACCGCGGCAGTTCACGCTGATCGTCTGTGCGGTCGTCCGCTCCAGTTCGACCCGGATGCCCTCCGCTGCGACGAGGTCGACCGTGACGGTTCCGTCCCCTTTCCGATTCGAACTCCCACAGTCGACGATGACGACGTAGTCGTTCGACCCGCTATCGGCCTCGACGCGCGCGTTGAGGCTCGTTGCCTCGCCGTTGAACCCGGTCACGTTGGCGCTGATCGCACTGGCACTCGAGAACTCGCCCGCATTGTCGTTGAGGTAGTACAGCAAACTCTCGTCGTTGCTGTTTCCGATATCTGCATCGGCCGATCCCGAGTTGTCGACGACCCCCAGATACGCGTTCGGATCGTCTACGGAGGCCACCTGTACCCCGCGATCGGCCGCGAGCGACGAGAATCCGAACGTCGGACCGGCCATCGTGATCAGGCCAGCGGTAATCAGACAGACCGCGACGAGGGTCCACAGTCGAGCCATACTACGGCGGCCGCTCCATCCCGCCGAGTCGCATTCGTCGGTTCTGTCCCACGTGGACGACCGCCGACACGGCGAACAGCGCGAAGACCGCCGTCGCCCAGCCGAGTTCCGGTATCGTCTCGGTCGGCAACACCTCGAGCCACAGCCCTGCCATCACGATCGTCCCGATCACGGTCAGCCCCAGATAGTAGACGCCCCACGGGACCGAATCGCCGGGCACGATGTCGAGGTAGACGTCCAGCTCCGCCGCTTCGTCGGTGAGTTCGATCGTTCGGTCGTCGAACTCGATCACGTCGGCTCGCTCGAGCGTCGGCAGATGGCTCTGCTGTAACGACGTGTACACGCGCTTCCGTTCGGCCGACGTGAGTTCCTCGACCTCCTTCTCGAGTTCCCAGGCGGCGACGTGCTCGGCGAGGTCACCCAACGTGACGGGGCCGGCTTCGCGCTTGCAGTAGTGGATGGCGTACCGGCGACGCTGATTGCTCAGCAGGTCGAAAATTTCCCCTTCCCTCGACTGGGCGTCGTCGGCCGCAGGCCCCGTCTGGGCCGGCTGGCTCTCGCTTGTCGTTGCCATCCCCCTGATCAGTATGAATAACAGGTCTACTGATACATAACGCTTGTTGCCAACGTCTCGACCCGATCGGCGTCTTCCGTGGCACGTTCCTGCGTACCGTTCGGCGTCAGCATCACCGACACCCGTCAGCAGGGCGAGGCGAAACGCTGTCGATTCTTTCGGCCGCCACCCGGTTCCGATTCGAGTTATCAATATGGAACTAATTCTCGCGTACTACGCCGGGATCGATATCTCCGTTTCGATCCCGATTTCGTTGCCGGGGTTTGCCGGGTCCTCGACGACGAGCAGCACCGTCAGTTCCGTTCCGCGCATGTCGACCTGACTGTTGAACCCGTCCTCACGGAACTGCTCGAGCGCGACCGTGGCGGTATCGCCGGTCGCGATCGTCGCGTTCTCGTCCAGGCTGTAGGTGTTGCCCTCGCCGATCGTGATCGCCTCGTCGACGTTCCTGGCTCCGTTGGTCGTTCCGTCGATCGTCACTTCGTCGTCCGTTGCGGTGCACCCGAAGAACCAGTACTCGGCACAGTAGTAGACCTCGTTCGCGTCGCTCGTCGTGTTTCGCACGCCGATTCCGGTCACCGTCACGTCGTCGGTGCCGTCGTTTCGAACGTCGAACGTGACTCGACTGTCTTCCTGCTGGAACCCGCCGGTCGACGTCTCGGCCGTGGCCGATCCGTCGACGAGCGTCAGGTCGGTCTCACCGATCGGGACGATCTCGTCCGGATCGCCGCTGCCGGCGCTTTGCGTTCCCTCGCACGCGAAGGAGACGCCCGTGATCTCGTACTCCTGGCGGTCCACTGAAACCGGTGATCCGGACGCGTCGATATCCAGTCCGACGACCGCGTTCTCGGCGTCGGCCGCGACGTCGCGACTGCACTCGAGATCGATGGTATCGCGCTGTCCGCTCTCGAGTGTCGCCGTTCCGTCGACCGGGCGCAGAACGCGTCTGTCGTCGCCGCCGTTCCAGCGAACCGAGGATACGGTCACCTCGACGTCGAGTGGATTCTCGCCGTTGTTCTCTACCGCGACGACTTCGGCGCTCCGATCCGTCGACGGGAAGCCGAAGAACCCCGTCTCGTACTCGATCGTCGTCCCGTCGTACGTCGATTCCAACCCGAGAAGCGCGTTTTGCTCGTCGTCCGCGACGCTCGCCTCGAGACCGCGATCGAGGGCCGCTAAATCGAACCCGAACGTGGGTGCGAGTAGCGTCGCCGCTCCCAGCAGCAGACAGAGCAGCCCGGCTCGCTTGATCGCGTTCCCCATGAAATTAGTTCACCTCCCTCGAACGGTCCGATACCGATCGCGGACGGGCCTGCCGTTCAGTCGCTGATCTCCACCGTCTGCTCGGATACGCTGATCGCGTAGCCGCTCGTGGTCTCCCGCTCGTTGGTGACGGAAATGCCCATCTGGATGTTCTGGTCGACCTGGACCTCGTCTTTGGCGATCGTCTCGAAGATCTCACGGAGGGCGGTGGAGTTTTCCGCTTTGTAGAACTCTCCCCCGGTGTCTTGGGCCCAGTTCTCGAGTTTCCCCTCCGGGATCGAGCTATCTCTCGGCCCGACGAGTCCGACGGTGTAGAGCGTGACGTTGAGATCTTTGGCCTCTCGGACTTGCGTATCCATGTACGAGTCGCCGCCGCGGTTGTTTTGCCCGTCACTCAACAGCACCGCGATTCGTTCTTGCCCCGACTTTCCGTTGACTCTGTAGTCGTCGAGGGCTTCCTTGAGACCGTGACCCATGCTCGTTCCGCCGTTCGCCCTGCCGACGACGTCCGCTTTGGTCGCGTTGAGGTCCGAGTCGAGGTGGTGAAGCACGTTTCCACGGCCGTTGAATTCGTACACGCCGGCTCGATCGCCGTTCGACTCGTTCATCAGGTTGATGAAGTCCCTGGTCGCATCGACGCGGACCCTGCCTGGATCGTTGCCCGGATGCTGGTACACCTCGATGGTGGTGGTATCGTAGCAATAGTACCAGCCACAATGCTCTATGACGCGGATCTCCTGCCAGTTATCGGGGTCGGCGTAGTCGTTGGATCCGAGGCGTTTGACGTCCCCGGTGGTGGTGTTTCGAACTTCGATATCGAGACCGTAATTCTCGTTCCGGAAGGGCTGGTCGACGGGAATCGGTTCCCAGTCGTCGCCCTCTATCCGTTCCCTGTCGATTACGGACTTGTGCGGCCCCATCGACCCGGACCGGTCGAGCACGAACGTCGCGTCGAGCGGCGGTCTCGTCTCCCCGTACTCGAACATCTTGTTTTCGTCGGCGGGCGAAAGCGGCGTGTCCGACCGTAGCGACCGATCGAAGTTGATCTCGACGTTGTCGCCGATTCCCACGTCGTTTCCGGCGACGATCGCGCCGTCGATCGTCGTTCCATCGGCGATTTCGATGTCGGCACCCGGCGCGTAGACGACGCCCTGGAAGTCGTCGTTGATCGTGATCGTCGAGTCGTTCGAGGCGTACACCCAGAGGGCGTTCGCCCGGTCGTCGGGTTGGATCTCGACGTCCGAGAGTTCGACGTTGCCGTCGACGTAGATACTCGTCTGGTTGTCCCCTTTCACGGTGACGCCCGCGAGATTGAGGTTTCCGTCGACGCCGATGTGAACGTTTCCGTCGGAGGAATCGACAGTCCCGATCGAGCCGGCTCCGTCGTACATCCCCGCGGTGACGGTCCCGCTGGCCGTCGGATTCCCGTCGAGATAGTTCGTCCGGACGTCGTCGATCTCGCCGTTGATGTCGGCGATATCGCTGTACGAACTGGACAACTCGGTCGCGAGTGCATCCCTGTCGTTTACACTCGCACCTAACCAGTACGCGCTGTTGTTCGCGTCGAACGGTCCCCTGTTGTGCACCGGGTTGACGGTGAGACCGTATCCGATCGCGGAAATATCCGGATTCCCCCTGGAACCGAGTTCGCCGTTGACGACCGGTATCCCGGTTACCTCTGCGTTGTTCTCGAGCTTGTACGTGTTGTAATTCGCGAGGAAGAGGTCCTCGGTCTCGTTGGTTCCGATCACGTTATCGTCGTATCCGTTCACCTCGAGTGTCGAGTCGAGGCTGTCCGACGTCCCCTCGAGATACAGGCCGCCGTACACCGTCGGCTCGATGTCCACGAGGTTCGCGAGCGGCGTCTGCCCGTCGACGGTCGCGACGACCGTAACCGTCTCTCCCGCTTCGTCGTGACAGATGACGTTCTCGTCGACGTTCCCAGGGCTGGTGCAGTCCGCCGAAACCTCGCTCTCGTCGGTCGCATTGAACTCGTCTTTCAGGAAGTCGTACCAGCCGTGATGGTAGGCCGTGTCGGAAACCTCGACGGTCACGTAGTTCACGTACTCGATGTCTTTTCCGAACGAGTGGAACGTCTCCGAACTGGCCTGTTGGATCGCGTGCTCGCCGGTACCGACGGTCCCGTCGACCGTGACCGGTGAAATGTCGACCCGTCCCACCTGTTCGTCGTTGACGCTCTCCGTGTAGTACCGGAGATCCGGGTCCGAGACGGCCGTCGCTCGATCGTCGTTCACCCGCCAGATGCCGCCGGCCTGGTACGCAAACTCGTTTCCGCCCCCGTCCGTCGTCACGAGAG
Organism: Natrinema salaciae; assembly: GCF_900110865.1. NCBI lineage: Archaea > Methanobacteriati > Methanobacteriota > Halobacteria > Halobacteriales > Natrialbaceae > Natrinema > Natrinema salaciae. The sequence goes on along the minus strand of NZ_FOFD01000004.1, from coordinate 571,736 downwards.
TGCGTAACTCGATCGGCCGACTCGTGTTACTCACGTACCCGTCCGAGACCGTCACCCTGAGCTCCCCATCGCTCACGATCTTGTTCTCCGTCTGTTCGTCGAAATAGACGGATCCCGAGGTGTCGTTTTGTATCCCGGCCGTCGTGAGGTCCTTGTCGAACTGTTTCAGCGTCTGTTCGCTCTGTTCCCCGTGCGCCTGCGACTCGAGCGCGTCGAACATCGCCGATCCGGCGACGAACACCAGCAGTGCGCCGACAATAACGAAACCGAACAGCAAGACGATACCGACAATGGGGCTCGCTGCTCGGTCTTGCGTCCGAGCGGTACTCCCATCGCCCCCGTTTCTTTCACCCATTACCCGTATACACTCGAGACGTATCATAAAAACATGTATGATTATTCAGACTGCTGTAACGACTGGCGGACGCTCAAGAGCTTCTTGAGCAGCTTCTGCGACCTGCTGACGGCGATTCCGTGCTACCGTGTGGCAGCCTCGGCCTGCCGTCGCTTCATCCACGCTCCGACTGGCGGGTAGCTGTGGTCCGACGCCCGTACCTGATCGACGCACGCTCGCGCTGCGATCGTCCGAGCCATCGAGTGGGTCGAGGGGGCCCGCAGGGAACCCGCGGGCGCTCGACGACCGCTCTCGAGCGTTCAGGGACGCCTTGAACGGCCGTATGGCCGATCTTTCGCCCGTTCTGGATACTCAATACAAAGTGGGTGACGTTCGTGGTAGCGAGTAAGAACTGCGTTCTGGCACTGGCGGTAGATGGGTGCCGGGGCGTGGAACGGAGATCATACCAATGAGAATGAATCGACGCAATGTGTTAGTCGGACTGGGAACGATCGTCGCGGGCGGCGGAGCCGCGCTCGGAACGGGTGCGTTTAGTAGCGTGGAAGCGACACGAGACGTGACCGTTTCCGTCGCCGGAGACGGATCTGGTGCGCTCAGCCTCGACGACACTGACGGTAATACTGCATACACGGAAGCATCGACGATAAGCAACGGGACGCTCGAGCTGTCGTTCGATTCGCTCGGATCGAGCTCGGGGCTCAACGTCGATGCGGAGACGGAGTTCAACCCCCTCTTTCGTGCGATAAACAACGGATCGAACAGCATCAACCTGAGCATTTACTCGGCTGATGGGAATATTCAGACGAGCCCGTCCATTCTGACCGATTATTCCGTCGTTATCGAAAACACCCTCAACGACGGCAACGGAAACTCCCTCACGATCGAATACGCGTTCACCGACGGCAGTAGTTCGATCGTCGGGGACGGCTCGACCGGATCGTCGGTTACTCTCACTGAAGAGAGCGGGACGGATCCAACCCAGGAGATCTCTCTCGTTATCGGCGTCGGTGACCCTGGAACGAGCTTCGACCTCAGCACCGCCAGTGGCTATATCACCAGTATCAGTATCCTGGCTGCCGTGTAAGTGACCGAACGAGTCACCACAACCTATTGACTGCTCGTGGCTGTCGCTTCGCCAAATGCACCTCCCCAACATATCGTATCTACTACTCTCGGTACTCATCCTCGCATTTGTAGTGCCGACGGCAGCAGTCACGATCCAGACTGATACGCCAACCGAGGACGTCGTTCTCGAGCCGGCACCGAGTTCCAACGGAAAGTACGCGACGGTCGAAGACGGCGAAATCAGACTCGATCTCGAGGCGCTCAACGACCGCGCGGTGACGACCGCGGACGACGTATTTACGATCACCGTCACCGACGACGCCGTCGAACGGATCTGGATCGACCACGACGTTCCCGGGCTCTCCTTCTACGAGCGCGGCGATCCCAGTGCGACGATCACCGACTCGAACCCGCTCGAGCCCGCAGCCGGCGAGACCACGAGCGTCGGTGTCGCGGTCGACACGCACGTCGCCCGGAGCGGGACGGAGACGTTCACAGTGAACGTGCGCTACCGAGACGAGGGGTCGTCCGTGGGGGGACCGCCCGAGACGGTGCCTCCGTCCCCGGCTGTCAACCTCACGTCGCTCGACGTCTCGCCGACGACGCTCGCGACCGGCGAAACCGTCACGGTCAACGCGACGTACCGGAACGAGGGGCGCGACAGCGGGAACGTGACCTCCCGGTTGACCGTCGATGGCACCGTCGTCGACCGGCGATCGTTCGCGCTCGAGCCGAACGAGACGAAATCGGTCCGCTTCGTCCGGGCGATGGATTGGCCGGGGACGTACGAGGTCGGGGTCGACGGGGCGGAGACGCGACCGGTCACGGTCGACGGACCGCCGATTCACGTCGTCAACGCGTCCGTCGACGACCCGTCCGTCACCGCTGGTGACGCGGCGCGCGTTCGTGCGACCGTTCGGAACCCCACCGATACGCGGGTCGACCGCACGCTCGAGTTCGCGGTCGACGGCATCGTCGTCGACAGCCGTGCGGTCTCGATTCCGGCGAACGGCGCGCGGACGGTGACCGTCGAGCGTCGATTCGACGAGTCGGGCCGCTACGAGGTCGGAGTCAGCGGCGTCCCTGCAGGGACGGTGACCGTCGACGAGCGAGCCGGCATCTCGATCCGGAACCGCGAGCTCTCGGCGGCGACGACGGCGGCGCTCGCGCCGCCGGCGACGGCGGGACTGTTGTTCCTCGCGGTGGCCGCGAACCGCCGGTGGGCGTTCGTTCGATAGGACGGAGTGGTGCCCCCGTCGGGTCGGGCGACCGACTCGCGGTGTGTTCCCTCGCGAGCTTTATACGCCTGCAAACGAAACGTATCCCAGTCGAACTGTCAGTCAGCCATGATCGTCCTTTCAATCGACCGATGACCGCGACCGCGCTCGTCAAGCGGAGTGTCGCGCTCGTCGTTGCCCTGGTCGTGATCCTCCTGCTCGTCGGGCAACTCCTCGGCCAGCCGATTCTGCTTGGGTACGTCGCGACCGGGAGTATGGAGCCGACGATGGACGCCGGAGACGGGTTCGTCGCGATTCCCAGCGCGGTTACGGGACCGGTCGAGGAGGGTGACGTCGTCGTGTTTCAGGCGCGGGACCTCCACGGCGGCGGACTGACGACACACCGCGTGGTCGACGAGACGGATGAAGGGTACGTGACGAAAGGCGACGCGAATCCGTTTACCGATCAGGACGGCGGCGAGCCCCACGTCACGGACGGGCAGATCGTCGCCGAAGCCCTGCAGATACACGGCGAGGTCGTCACCGTTCCTCATCTCGGAACCGCCATTATGGGTGTACAGCAGTTCACAGCGCGAGCGTACGGGACGATCGCGTCGGCGTTCGGGTTGACGTCCACCGCGTCCTCGAACGGCCTCGGCTCCATGTTGGTCGCGGTCGGCGTCGCCATGCTCGGGTTCGGAACGCTGGTCGAGCGGCTCGGCCCCGCGCGGCGCGACGTGACCCGGTCGCGGTCGCGCGACAACGTGATCGCGTTCTGGACCGCACTCGCGCTCGTCTTGCTCGTATTCGTCACGTTCGCGACCGCGGCGATGGTCGTTCCGTCGGGGACATCCGAGTACGAACTCGTCAGCACGGAAACGCCCGACGACAACCCCCAGATCGTCGCGCCCGGAGCGACGACCGAACTGACCCGGACCGTCGATAACGCCGGCTACCTCCCCATCGTCGTCGTTCACGAACCCGAGAGCGGTGGCATTGAGACCGATCCCGACCGACAGACGGTCGGGATACGCGACCGCGGCGAGACGACGGTGACGCTGTCGGCACCCGAGGAGACGGGCAGTTACACGCGCCACCTCGGCGAGTATCGCTATCTCGCCGTGTTGCCGCCGTCGGTCCTGGTCTGGCTGCATGGCGTCCACCCGCTCGCCGCCATCGCGGCGGTGAACGGCGTCATCGTCGGTGTGGCCGTCGCGATCGTTCTCGCGATCTTCGGCAGCGGGGATATCCGGTTTCGGTCCGCGGGTGCACACGTCCCGTTCTCGACCCGACTCGAGCGGAAGCTTCGGAACTGGTTTCGAAACCGAGAGTAATCGTCGCCGGTCTCGACCCGAACGGTATCGATCGGGCCACTACCCTTATTGTGGTCGATTTCGTCCAGTCGCACATGAATTGTCCCGATGACCGACTCGTTCGGAAACGAATGGTTCGGCCAGCGGGTGCGTTCGGGTGGGGGAGCAGGGTTCGGGGGATACCGGATGATCGATAGTCCGCGTCTCGAGTTACTGCTCGCGAAGCAGGGGCGGGCGATCGCGATCGCGCTCGTCGTCGTCGGCGTGCTCGCGATCGCCGCGACCGGCTGGGCCGTCGCGAACCCCGAGACGACGACCACGCCTCGGTTCGGCGAGGAGCGCGTCACGACCGACACACACACGAGCGCCCTCGTCACCGAAAACGGGACGCTCTGGACCGAGGGCGAGCGGCTCACCGACAGCTCCGTCTACGTGCTGAACGCCTCGCCGGAACTGACGGTCGCGCCCGTGACGAGGCTGCGAAACGAAACCGGTGGGACGCCGATCGAGGAAGGAAACGTCAGCCACGAACTCCTGCTCCGCTTCGAAGCGACTCGCGACGACGCCTCGTTCTGGAACGAGACCCACCGGGTGCTTCGCGACACGCCGTCGGTCGAGAATGGCGTCGCGACCTCGGAGGCGACGATCGATATGGAATCCTACCGGCAGCGACAGCGCCACCTCGAGCGGGAGGTGAGCGGAATCGGGTCGGTCACGCTCACGATGGTGCTTCGCGTCGAGTACGACACCGGACGCCATCAGGGGACGCTCACGAGTTCGGCGCCGGTAGAGATCACGGAGGAGGCCTACTGGCTGGACGGCTCGCTGTCCAATTCGGCCTCGGACAGCCATCGGAGCGGGACCGAGCGGACGACGGAGTCCCGGAGTCCGGCGCTCGTCGGCGGACTGTCGGTGCTCGGGACGCTCTCGCTGGCCGGAGCGGCGCTCGTCGCTCGCCGGTCGCCCACCGACATCGAAGCCGCTCGCCGGGCCGTCCACGAACAGCGGTACGCCGAGTGGATCTCGCGGGGCTCGATCCCGATGTGGATCGGCGACTACCACGTCTCGCTCGATACGCTCGAGGACGTCGTCGACGTCGCGATCGACACCAACGAGCGCGTCGTCCACGACGACCAACGGGGGCTGTTCGCGGTCGTCAACGACGGCGTCGTCTACTACTACAGCGATCGCGGCCTCTGGGAGGAGACCGCCTGGCCGGAGATGGACCTGGAGGAGCAGTCGGCCGTCATCGACGGCGACGGGGAGCTGTCGGCCGACGAGCTCTCCGGACTCGATCCGAGCGACGAGTTCGCGTCCCCCGACGATCCGGACGGGTTCGAGGACGACGAAGCGGTCTGGGAACAGCTGTAGGCTCGTCGTCCCGAGTGTGCGGTCGCCGCGCGGAACCCTTCTCGCAGCCGATACCCGTTCGCGACCAGGAAGGGACAGCGGTACGAACTGGGTCAGTGAGTGCGTGCCGACGGCACCGGACGGCCGGGAGGAGTACTCCCCGAACCTGTCCGCTGCCCGTGAATTCGGCCCCGATTCGAACTCGTGTGACCGAATAGATTCGACGACTCGACTATCGTCGGTTCCGACTGGTCGTCCTCGGTCGGCCGAATCACTCGAACCGCCTCCGTTTGCAGGTCCAGCAACCACTTTTCCGACCGTATAAGCTCGCAATCTATCACGATTATACTCCGGGTAAGGCTCAACTTTTATACTGCTGGGGCCTTTCGATTCGTAATATGGCAGAGACCGACGGGGAGGAGATCGAAGACTTGCCACCGAGCGCGAAACTCGTCTTCAAGGTTCTCGAGTACGACGGGCCGCTGACGCAGAAACAGATCGTCGAGGAATCGATGCTCTCGGCCCGGACGGTACGATACGCGCTCGAGCGGCTCGAGGAGATCGGGATCGTCGACGAGGACATCTACTTTGCGGACGCTCGGCAGAGCCTCTATCGACTCGAGGAACCGGTCGCGGCCGACGGAAACGGCGGCGTCGAGGAGTCCCCGAAGAAAGACGCCTGCTGCGCGGAGTAACCGAACAAGCGGCAGTATTATTTTCCAGTGGAGGCCGTCTCCGGTATGGATAAAACGCGGTTACCGCGATGGGGCTGGCTGCTGGTCGGCCTGTTTCTGGCGGCCCTGACTGCGAACATACTCAACCTGTTTCTGGTGCCGGCCGTCTTTCCCGACGCGTACCGATCGATCACGGTCATCACGACGATGGCACCGGTGCTGATCTACGTCGGCGTCTGGTACGACGAGGACCGACAGCAGTACTGGACCCACTCGCGGGCGCGAATCGTCGGCGATGTCCTGTTCGTCGCGACGGGGGCTGCGCTGGGGTCGGCGATCGCGCTCGTGGCGATCGTCGGGTTTGGAATTCCCAGTTTCGTACAGGACGTGGTGGCGATGGGTGCCGGCTTCCTCCTGTCGTGGGGGGTGTTCTGGTGGCGAAATCCGGGACTGTACACGGCGGAGTCCGGTCGTTGAACCGTCGATAGGCGAGGGGACCGGAGCTGTCGCGGCCGTGGGTCGCCGAGGTCACCGGAGTGAGTCCGTTCCGTCGTCGCCCCGATCGGGGATTCCCGGCGTCGGCGGTGTGGATCGCTTGTGTGTGGTCGCTTCGTACAGGGACTCGATTTCGCGTGCCGTCTCGCGGTCGATCCGGAGATCGGCGACCGCGTCCTCGATCGGGAGGTCGTTTTCCACGAGTCGGTACAACAGTGGGTCGATCACGTCGTATCGCGCGCCGAGTTCGTCGGCGTCGGTCTGGGTCGCCCAGAATCCCGCCGTCGGCTCTTTGCCGATGATGCGGCGGGGAATCCCGATGTGTTTCGCGAGTGCCCGGACCTCCGTCTTGTAGCAGTCGCCGAGCGGATAGACGTCGGCCGCGCCGTCCCCGTACTTGGTGAAGTACCCCAGCAGTCGCTCCGAACGGTTCGCGGTCCCGATCACGAGACGCGACTGGCGGTTCGCCGCGTAGTAGGCGGTGACCATCCGCAGGCGCGCGACCGCGTTCCCGACCGCGTGGGTACGCTCGTCGGGTCGGCCGCTCGCGTCCGACGTCGATTCCGACTCGAGTTCGCTCGCCACCGTCCCCTCGAAGGCCTCGAGAAGCGGCCGCAACTGAATCTCTTCGTAATCGATCCCCATTCCCTCGGCGAGCGTCCGGGCGTCGTTGACGTGGGCCGCATCCGTCTTGTGACAGGGCAGCCCCAGTCCGAGCACGTTCTCGTTGCCCACGGCTTCGACCGCGAGCGCCGTCGTCAACGTCGAGTCGAGGCCGCCGCTCATCGCCACGACGACGCCGTCCGCGCCGGCGTCGGCGACGCTGGTCCGGATCGCTGCCACGATCCGCTCGCGGACGACCTCGAGCGAGCGACGATCCGTGACGAACGCCCCGTTCGTGCGCGCCACGTCCGAGAAGACGAACGTCTTCCTATCTACGCTCATACGTTGGTATCACTCCGTTGTTCACGTAGTATCTGAACGGTTGTCTCGTATATGAAGCTAATCCTTAAACACCTAGTTGCTCTATCCGTGTCGAAGATACGCACGGTCTGGCCTCTGCGACGTTGAGTGATCATATGTCCACTTTCGATCCTCACGCGCTCTCCTTCCGTACGGTTGCAGTCTTCCCGTCGGCCGGATCGATCGTCACCGGGTCCGTCCGATCGATCGCTCGCTCGAGGAGAGGTATCGGCCGACGGCGTAGACGACGCAGGAACTGATCGCCGCCGCGGCACCGACGCCGATCACGGGTACCGAGACGCCGGTCTGTTCGTAGGGATTTCGCGGCGCGGATTCGACGACGGCGGTGAGGGTCTCGACGCCGGCGTGGCCGAGCAGGAAGAACCCGACCGTGATCAGGATCGCGAAGCCGCCGGTCGCCAGTCCGAACATCGACGCGACGTCCTCGACGTTCAGTAGCGCGTGTACCTGCGACTCCGATAGGCGGGGTTCGTACCGCCGGCGCGTGACCGCCACCGCGACGAGACAGGTTGCAGTCCCCAATTCAATGCCGCCGGCGTAGACTCCGACCCAGAGGACGAGCGGTGACGACCACAGCGGATCGCTGCCCGGAAACGCCGCTTGCACCGACGACGGATACGTGGCGACGATCGGAACGACGAGCGCGAGCGCGAACAGCAGGCCGCTCTGGTAGACGAGCTTTTGCGGAATTCGGCGCTTGACCAGCGCGTATCGCTCTACTCTGAGTCGTTCGTACGTCGATTCGCCGAGGAGTGCGTCCGCGATCGGATCGTTCGGATCAGTCGAAGTCATCGGTTGTGGGAGGCGCTTGGCGATCGGGGTATCCGACCGGACACAGAACGTCCCAAAATACGCTGCGGTTTCACTCCCCGCGTCAAATTACTGGACATACACGCAACGATGGAGATTATTTCCGTTAGGCTCAAGCAGTATGTATTCCCCCCTCCCTAGCAACCACCATGGCCGCAACAGTTGGCCCGGAATCCATATGGCTGTGGATCGGCACGATCGGCATGACCCTCGGAACCCTGTACTTCGTCGGGCGCGGACGTGGCGTTCGCGACCAGAAGATGCAGGAGTTCTACATCATCACGATCTTCATCACGACCATCGCCGCTGCGATGTACTTCGCGATGGCGACCGGCTTCGGCGTCACCGAAGTCATGGTCGGCGACGAGGCGCTCACGGTTTACTGGGCGCGGTACGCCGACTGGCTGTTCACGACGCCGCTGCTGCTGCTCGACCTCGCGCTGCTGGCCGGGGCGAACCGAAACACGATCGCGACGCTGATCGGACTCGACATCTTCATGATCGGGACCGGCGCGATCGCGGCGTTCGCGTCCACCACGGGCACCCGGATCGCCTGGTGGGCGATCAGCACCGGCGCTCTGCTCACCCTGCTGTACGTCCTCGTCGGGACGCTCTCCGAGAACGCGCGCAGTCAGTCCCCCGAAGTCGCGTCGCTGTTCGGGAGACTCCGCAACCTGGTCATCCTGCTGTGGCTCCTCTACCCGGTGATTTGGATCCTTGGCACGGAGGGGACGTTCGGCATCCTCCCGCTGTACTGGGAAACCGCCGCGTTCATGGTGCTCGACCTCTCGGCGAAGGTCGGATTCGGAGTGATCCTGCTCCAGAGCCGCTCCGTCCTGGAGCGGGTCGCGACGCCGACGGCTGCGCCGGCCTGAGGACGCTGCATCGACTCCCGTCGATCGGCTTCGCGACGCTCGTCTCGCAGCCGATCCGCGATCGATTTCGTTTGCCGGTCCGAACGCGAGTACCCGACGGACGGCGCCCACGATCGACGCGCTAGCGGAGCCCCCGACGCGATTCCGATCACTGCTCGTGAGTATCTGGAACGAGACGGACACTCGTTTATATGTCGCGGTAGTGAAGCGATCCCCGTTCATGCAGTCAGTCCACGACCTCGGTTTCCGCGCCCAGAACGCCGTCCTGCAGAACGTCGCGACGGACCGGGAACTATTCGAGTACGTCTTCGGTGGTGACAACACCCTGCTCGCGCTGTCGTTCGTCGTCAACATCGCCCTCGCGGGGATCACCATCCTCGGAATCGCCTACCTCGGGCGAAACCTGACGGACCCCCGGTCGAAGGCGATCGCGATGACGCTGATGCTGATCTCGGTCGTTTCGATCTCGAGTTACAGCGGGCTCACGTCGGGGCTGACTCTGGGGATCGTCGAGATGCCGCCGGGCCACCCGGCCGCGGGTGCGACGACGGCCGGCCAGGACGGCGTCCTGACGATGTGGGGTCGATACCTCACGTGGACGTTCTCGACCCCGTTCATCCTGATCGCGCTCGGGATGATCGCCGGGTCGAACTGGACGAAGATCCTCACGGCCTGCGCGTTCACGATCGCGATGTGCGTCACCGGCCTGGCCGCCGCGCTGACCACGTCCTCGCTGGTGCTGCGGTGGTGGTGGTTCGTCCTGGGAACGATCTTTTTCTTCGTGATCGTCTACATCATCCTCGTCGACTGGACCGCCGAAGCGTCGGTGACGGGAACGGCCGATCTGTTCCGGACGCTGAAACTCCTCACCGTCGTCGGCTGGTTCGGCTACCCGATCCTCTGGGCGCTCGGCGTCGAAGGCTTCGCCATTCTGGACGTCGTTGTCACCTCCTGGGGATACAGCATCCTCGACATGATCACGAAGTACGCCGTGACGTTCGTCGCCATGCTCTACATCGCCGACGAACCCGACGTGATCACCGGCGGGGCGGACTACGGCACTAGCATGCCCGGACTCGTCCCGGGCGACGACTGATCGACCCGACCCCCGATCGATGCACGGGCGATCCGTGACCGACGAGGGTGTCCCCGTCCGGGTTCCGTCTCTCGGCCGTCTTCGTCCGGCTTCGATCGAGCGTCCCGACCATCCCTAACCAGTATGGACACGGCGCTATTGGGCTCCCGTTCGTACCCCCATTCACGGCGATTCCGGTTCCCGCCGGCGTACCGACGGCGACCGTCGACCCGCTCATGACCGTTCCGCTCACGTACTTCGGCATCCACCTCGCCTTCCTGCTGCCGCCAATCCTGATTCTGGGGTGGCTCGCGTTCCGGCGCGATCGCGCCTGGTGGGGCGTTCGCCCCCTCTCGGGACTCGGCATCATGATCGTCCTCGCCGTCGTCTACACGACGCCGTTTACGAACCGCCTCATCCCCGCCGGCGTCTGGTGGTACGGGGAGGGTGCCGTCCTCGCGACCGTCTGGCACACGCCGATCGAGGAGTACCTCTTCTTCGTCCTCCAGCCGATACTGACCGCGCTCTGGCTGTTTCAGGTGAGACCGACCGCCGATCGGTCGCTGGCGATTCCCCGCACACACCGACTGCTCGGCGTCGCCGGCGGGCTGGCGATCGCCGTCGTCGGCCTGGTGCTCCTCGGCGACACCGCGACGTACTATCTGGGCTGGCTATTCCTCTGGGCCGGGCCGGTCCTCGCCGTCCAGTGGGGGTTCGGGTCGACGTTCCTGTGGGACGCCCGCCGGTCGCTACTGGTCGCGATCGCCGTCCCGACGCTGTACCTCTGGCTGGTCGATCGGATTGCGATCGAACTCGGCGTCTGGGTCATCTCCGACGCGCACACCACCGGATACGCGCTCCTCGGGCTTCCGATCGAAGAGGCGCTGTTCTTCCTCGTAACCACTCTCTTCGTCGTCCAGGGGATCACCATGTACATCTGGGTGCTCGATCGAATCGACGGCGTTTCGGCGTGGACGAGCGCGTCTCCGCAGTTCCCGACGAGTTCCGATGACCGGTGATACGACCGATCGGCGCGCCGATGGCCGAGCGAGCGCCGAGAGCCGATCGCGGGCCGCTCGGCTGAGCCTCGGCTTCGGCTCGCTGCTCGCCGTCGCCGCCGTGGCGACGATCGCGTTCGGTTCGCCGCCGCTCGTCTACCAGTACGTGCCGCTGGCGCTCAGCGTCCTCGTTCTCGGACTCCCCCACGGCGCCGTCGACCACCTCGTGTTACCGCGGGTCCGAGACGACCCGGTGACGCCGCGATCGCTCGCGTTCGTCGGCGTCCTCTACCTGCTCCTCGGGTGCGCCTACGCCGTCGTCTGGTTTCTCGCGCCCGTCGCCGCGTTCGTCCTGTTCGTCCTCGTCACGCTCGTCCACTGGGGGCAGGGTGACGTCTACGCGCTCCTCGAGTTCGTCGGTGCCGACCACCTCGAGACGCGGGCCAGCCGGCTGCTCGCCCTCCTCGTCAGGGGCGGCCTCCCGATGCTCGTCCCGTTGGTCGCCTTCCCGGCGCAGTACGCGTTCGTCGCCGAGACGCTCGTCGGATTGTTCGACCCCGGCGCGGCGACCGCGCTCGACCCGCTCTTCGAACCGGCGGTTCGGACGGCCGTGACGATCGGGTTCGGGTCCCTGATCGCGCTCTCGGTCCTCCTCGGAGTCCATCGAACGAGCCCCGGCGAGCGGTGGCCGTGGCTCGTCGACGCCGCGGAGACGCTGGGTCTCGTCTGCTACTTCGCCACCGTGCCGCCGATTCTCGCGATCGGTCTCTACTTCTGTTTCTGGCACTCCCTCCGGCACGTCCTCAGAACGATGCTCGTGGACCCCGTCGCCAGCGCGGCCCTCGAGCGCGGGGCGATCCGGACCGCCGTTTCCCGCTTCGCCCACGACGCGGCGCCGTTGACCGTCGCCGCGCTGGTCGTCCTCGTCGGTATCTGGATCGCCGTCCCGCGGACGCCCGCGACCGTCGCCGACGTCCTCGCGGTCTATCTGGTCGGGATCGCCGTGCTGACGCTTCCGCACGTCGTCGTGGTCTCCCTGCTCGATCGGGAAGCGGGGATCTGGTCGCTCTGAGTCGTGGTAGCGGCCGCTCGCGCACCACTCCTCGAAAAATCTGCACGGAAAAGCCGCTCGCTCACGTCGTTCGCTCGCGGATCGATCGTCTACGACGGGACGACCGTCACCGGGTCCTTGCGGTCGATCGCCCACTCGAGTTCCTCCGCGACCGCGCTCTTAGGCGATACCTGATCTGGCTACTATAGTTGACCGAATCCGGCGTCGCGTCGCTTTATTCCGGTACGGTGAACGCATCGAGACTCGTCTCCTGGACACTGCTCCACCCGATTGCGACCGTGTCGCCCGGGTTGATGTTCTCGATCGTCGCTGTGGCACCGTCAGTGATCTCCGTCTCGCTCCACGGCTGTATCGTCCGGTCCGGTTTCGGCCCGGATTCTCGCTTCGAGCCCACCGCGTCGACGATCCGCTCCCGTTGTTTCCACTCCGGTGCGATGTAGACGCCACCGTACACATGTGCGCTGTCCAACGGGAACTCGTCGGCGTACGTTATCTGCAGCGAGCGTGACTCCTCGTCGTAGTCGTACTCGAACGTGAGAGCGTTTAGCACGGTCCGTTCTGGACTGCCGTTCGTGTCCCGGTCGTGGACGAGCCTGATCTCCATCAACGGCTCGGAGTCCGCCTTCCGAACGAAGATTTCGTCGCCTTCCTCGATCGTTTCCTCACCGTCAGCCCAAATCTCCGGATCGTACGGAGCGCCGTCGACCTTGAGTGTGAGTTCCTCGACGGGCGTTTGGTCGCCGCGAACGATCGGAATGACGAACCGTTCGGCGCTGGCATCGTATCGGCTCTCTGAACCGAGATCCGGACTGTCGTGTGTACGAGCGCGCCGGCGGTCAGCGAGATCGATAGTGGTGTCAGCGGAGACCACTGCCCCATCGGAGCGAACGGTCGGGCGGCCCTCGATCCCATCGCTCTGTCGGATCGTCGATTCGAACCGGTCTTTGAAGTCGGTCGTGATGATGGACTCGTCCGTTACCTGCACGAAATAATGCCGCTCGAGGCGATCGTCGTCCAGTAGTCGCTTCCCCTTGCCGATGGTCACGGCGGTGTCGGTGTCGATACCGAGCGGTTCGGCTATGTCTCGTGTCGCGGGTTCCACCCACCGGCTGTCGTATCCGCCGAGCCTTGCCAGCCCTTGCTCGAGTTCGGGATGCGTCGCGAGCAGGGTGTCCGTGTCCTCACGGCCGGCAGCGTCGACGACCGTTTCGATGGCCTGTTCGTTGCTGCTGTGTATCATGAACCCGTCAGTGAATGCAGCGGTCCGAACACCGGGTCCGGCGGTGTCGAGTTCGTACAGTGACAGGCCGTTTCGATCGCTGACGTGCTGGTCGTCCGTATAGGAGTCGGTGGAGATCTCGCCGGTCACTACTCGGATCGGGAGACCGTCGACCGGGGTGATCTCGACGAGCCAATCGATGGCCGAGAGTTCGTCAACCGGTGCGAAGTACTGGTAGTTCACGGCTGTCTGTACCGCTGTGACACCATCGAATACGCTCGGTGTTACTGCGTGAACGCTCTCCACGTCGCCGATACGTTCCGGAAGCAGTGACAGGGGATCGGCGAGGGCTGAGGACAACGACTCCTCATCACTGTCCGGTTTCTTGTCGGGACCCGATTCGTCCGTCTCGTTCGTCAGACAGCCCGCGATTCCGAGCGGAAGGAGGGAACTTGTTGCTGTCAGCAACCGTCGACGGCGACAACGCGTCATGCGATAAATGTATCACATTAAATGTAAAAGCATTGCGTAAATGCTCGTCGAAATACGCTCCGAGAACGCTTTGCTTGCTGAGTCATCACTCACTTCGTCTGCGCACGCGGATTCCGTGCCGCTCGCCCGGTCCGCGAGACCGCTACTCTCGTACTACTCGTAACGACCCGCAAAACGCCGCTCACTCACTCCGTTCGTTCGCGGGTCGATTCTTTACGACGGGACGACCGTCACCGGGTCCTTGCGGTCGATCGCCCGCTCGAGTTCCTCCGCGATCGCGCTCCCGCGCGACACCTGGATTTCGCCGCCGCGGCTTACCGTCGCGGTGAAGAGGTAGTCGCCAGCGGCCTGGACCTCGACGGTCTCGCCGTGGTTGCCGTCGACGGGAATGACGATGTGTCGTGAGGTGATCTCGGGCTGGACCATCTGGCCGGCTTGCGATCCGCCGGAACCGCCGCCACCGCCGTTCGCGCTCGCGCCGCCGGCACCCCCGCCCGCGCCGTAGTTGGGGTTCTCGTCGTGCGTGCGCACGTCGATATCGATCCCCAGCCGGTTCTCGACGTCGGTGATGCGGCCGCCGCCCTTCCCGATGACGCTCGAGATGTCGTCGTCTTCGACGTAGACGACGGCTTTGTCCTGGCTCTTGAGTTCGACGTCGACGTAGCCGCGGGCGATCGAGCGGATCTCGCGCTCGATCTCCTGTTTGGCGATGCGGTCGACGCCGGACTCGTTGGCCGGGCCACCCTCCTCGTCTTTCAGCGGGACGGTGACGACCTGTCGGTTGAAAGTGTAGATCTCGTACTCGGGCTCGCCGGTCTGGAAGTTCGTGACCTGAATGACCGGCCGAGCGAGGTCCTCCTCGGTGAGGCCGGCGGGGACCTTGACCTCGGTCTTGACGTCGTAGACCGTCTCGACCTCGCCGGCTTCGATGTAGACGACGGTGTCGACGACCTGCGGGATCATCCCGAGTTCGACCCGTCCCACGAGCCGCTGGAGGGCGTCGATCGGTCGCGTCGCGTGGACGACGCCGATCATGCCGACGCCGGCCAGCCGCATGTCCGCGAAGACCTCGAAGTCGTCGGTCTTTCGGACCTCGTCGTAGATCGTGTAGTCCGGCCGGACCATCAGCAGGGCGTCGGCCGTCTTGGCCATCTCGCCGCCCAACTCCGTATACTGGGTGATGTCGGGCCCGACCTGCAGGTCTCGCGGTTTCTCCATGGTCTTGACCGAGTAGTCGTGATCGGAGATGTAGCGGGCGACCGCCTGCGCGAAGGTCGACTTCCCGGCCCCGGGCGCACCCGAAATGAGGACGCCGCGCTGGCGTTCGAGCAGCCGCTCTTTCAGTTCGTCGGCGTGCTCGTAGTCCTCCATGTCGGTCTGGGCGATCGGCCGGACGGCGGTGATCTCGATGCCGTCCGAGAACGGCGGGCGGCCGATGGCGATCCGATAATCGCGGAACTGGACGATGTTCATCCCCGGCTCCGACAGCTCGATGAAGCCGCCGGAGGCCTCCTTGGCACCCTCGACGATCTCGCGGGCGTACTCGTCCATCGTCGCCTCGTCGATGGGGTCGTCGGCGATCGTCTCGTAACGCATCTCGCCGAGTGCGCCGCGTTTGGCCTTCGGCACGGCGTCGGCCTTGAGGTGGACGCTCATCGTCTGATCGTCGAAGAACTCCTCGACGGCCAGCGTGCCGATGTCGCGGACCTCCGGGGAGACGTACTCGACGTCGAGCCCCTTCGCCTGCGCGACCTCCGACTGGACGACGTCGCTGGTGATGAAGGTCGCGTCCAGCTCCTCCGCGAGGTCCCGGATCACGGCGTCGATCTCACCCTCGGAGGCGTGGCCCCGCTCGATGGCGTTGGGCCGCTCCCCGACGTACTCGAGCTCGACGACCCCGTCGTCGGCGAGGTCGGCCAGCCGCTGGAGCTCTTCGAGGCCATCCCAGCCGCTGTCGATCCCGTCGTTCGCCTGCGCCTCGAGTTCCGCGACGACCGCCTCGGGCACGCAGATCGTCGCTCCCTCGAACTGCCCGTCTTCGATAGTCGCCGAGACGCGGCCGTCGATGACCACGCTCGTATCCGGCACGACGTTCATACGTAAACTGGTTCACGTACGCCTATAAGGGTGTTCACAGCAGCGCCACGGGAGCCGTTTGCAGCCCGCACATCGCACGCCGTGTGTTGACTCCTGTATTCCTATTCGGCGGGAATACTCACGAAAGGTAATTGAGCGGCCGAACACGTTTCCCACATGCAACCGCAGCAGACGTTCGGTCGCGGGGGCCTCAACGGCTTTCTCGATGTCGACGACCTCGTCGACCGCATCGGACTCGACGAGGACGAAATTGCCTGGCGAAAGGAGTTCATCGGCTTCGATGAGGTGGATGAACGACGGCTGTCGGACCTCCAGCCGCTGGTCCGGGCCAACGCGGAGACGATCGCCGACGACTTCTACGAGAACGTATTGCGCTACGAACAGACCCGGGCGATCGTCGACCGATCGCCGAAAGACGTCGACGCCCTCAAACAAACGCAGCAGGCGTATCTCGTCTCGCTCGCGGCCGGGGAGTACGATCGGGAGTTCTTCGAGAATCGGGCGCGGATCGGGAAGCTCCACGAGCTACTGGACATGCCCCTGAAACAGTACATCGGACAGTACGGCGTCTACTACGACCTGATCCTGTCACGGCTGAACGAACGGATCCAGCAACGGGTCATCGATGCCATCGAGGAGTGGGTCGACGACCGCGACGCCGAGGTGGAAGACGGCAGCCTCGAGCGGCTCGCCGGTGCACTGGGGATCGGCGGCGGAACCGAGAGCGACGAGGACGGTCTCGAGGAGTCGTTCGAAGCCACGGTTCGCCGCACCATCGACGACGGGATGATGGACGTCCTCTCGCTGTTACGGATCATCAACCTCGACATGCAGATCGCGACCGACACGTACGTCGACTCCTACGCGCAGCGGCTCGAGGATTCCATCGAACGCCGGAAGCGACTCGCTCGCGAGGTCGAAGACGACGTGCAGGGGCCGATCGCCGAACTCCACGACTCGAGCGAGGTCGTCGCGCGACGCGCCGAGGCGATCAGCGACCACACCGAATCGCAGGCGGCCGGAATCACGCGGGCTGCGGGCGAACTCAACGACATGAGCGCCGCCGTCGAGGAGGTCGCGAGCGTCGCCGACGAGGTCCGCGAGGAGAGCGACCGCACCGAGCGACTCGCCGCGTCGGGCGTCGACGCGGCCGACGACGCCCTGGACGAACTCGAGGCGATCGAAGCGGCGACCGACCGCGTCGCCGACGCCGCCGACTCCCTGGCCGATCGGACCGACGAAATCGACGACGTCGTCGACCGGCTGGACGACCTCGCGGAGCGGACGTCGGTGCTGGCAGCGAACGCCAAGATCGAATCCTCGCGATCGGACGGCAACGGCAGCGAGACGATGAGCGTCATCGCGAACGAAGTGCGCTCGTTCGCCAGACAGACGAAAGCCGACCTCGCCGAGATCGAAACCGCCGTCGAAGCGGTCCGAGAGGACGCTGCAGCCACGGTCGAAACGACCGAGGAGACGGTGGCTCGCGTCGATGCCGGGACGGACCGCGTTCGGGAGACGGTCGACTCGCTCGAGGCGATTCACGACTCGGCTCGAGAGACCGCGTCGGGCATGGAAGACGTGGCGACCGCCGCCGACCAGCAGGCCCGCGGCGTCGAGGTGACGGCCGAGACGCTCGAGGATCTCTCGCAGTCGGCCGATACGGTCGCGAGCGCTGCGGAGTCGGTCGCGGCGGCGAGCCAACAGCAGACGGCCAGTCTCCGCGAGGTCCGCGAGTCGGTCGCGCGGCTGACCGACGACGAGCCCACCGACGACCCCCCGGTCTACGAGCGGCTCGGCTGATCGGCCCCGTCGCCGACCGACCGCCGACGGACTGAATATCGCGGCCCCCGATACGTCGGCTATGTCCCTCGTCGACTTGACACGCGATCTCGTTTCGATCCCCAGCCACGAGGACGAGGCCGCAGCCGGCGACTTCCTCGAGGCGTGGCTGCGACGCGAAACGGACGCCGACGTGACTCGAGATTCGGTCGGCAACGTTATCGCTCGAAAGGGGACGGGCGAGGAGACGCTCGCGTTCGTGGGCCACCACGACGTCGTCGAGCCGGCCGCGTCGCAGGTGGCGGACGGGAGCGGCGACGATGCGACCGAATACGCCGTCGAGGAGCGAGACGGCCGTCTCTACGGACGCGGAACGGCTGACATGAAGGGCGCAGTCGCGGCCGCGCTGCTCGCCTTTCGGGACGCCGACCCGGCCGGCGAACTCGTCGTTGCGAGTTTCGTCGGCGAGGAGATCGGCGGCGTCGGCGCGCAGTACGCGATCGACGGCGGATTCTCCCCGGACTACGCCGTCGTCGGCGAGGGATCGACGAACTACTCGGGGCAAGACGTCACCGACGTCGCCGTCGCCCACAAGGGTCGGCGCGGAAGCACGATAACCGCCCACGGCACCGCCGCACACGCCAGCGAGGCCAACGCCGGCGAGAACGCCATCTACCGCGCGACCGCGGCCGTCGACCGCGTTCGCGACCTCGAGCGCCCGTCGGTCGACGCGGCGGGCGAGCGCCTCGAGGGCCGACTCACCGTCACCGAGATCGAGGGCGGGACCGCGATGAACGTCGTCCCCGCCCGCTGTACGTTCACGGTCGACGAGCGGACGGTGCCCGGCGAGCGCGCCGCGCTCGAGCGAGTGGCGGCACTCGACGGAATCGAGTGGACGGTCGATCAGGACCTGCCGGCGATGCGGTGTACGGACGAGGCGTTCGCCGAGGCCGTTCTCGAGGCCGCCGACGGTGTGCAAGACGGGGACCCCGAACTCGTGACGAAACCACACGCGACCGACGCGGGCTGGCTCTCCGCGGCCGGCACGGAGTGTGTGATCTACGGCCCCTCCGAACCCGGCGAGGCCCACACCGACGACGAGAGCGTCTCGATCGGCGTCCTCGAGCGGTGCCGCGAGACGTACCGGCGGGTCGCACAGCGGTGGCCGACGGCGGGGTGACGCCGTCGGGGCAGTTCGGCCGCGACTGACCGCTCTCAGACGCCGGGGACGCCGACCGCGCCGAAGCCGGTAATCCCGAGCACGGCGAGGACGTACAGCGCGATCAGGACGGTGACCCACGCGACGAGGCCGATCATCGCCGCGGCGGTCCAGTCGCCGGGGTACCGCCAGTTGATGACGCCGATGTACGCGGCCAGGACGAGCAACGGTCCGAGGAGCGGAATCCAGCCGACGAGGAAGCCGACGACCGCCCAGACGATCGCCCCGATCAGCGCGGTGACGATGGCGTGATCGTAGTCCCCCCGTCCGACGATGACGCGCGCTCCGGCGTAGATGCCGAGCGCACCGATGAGCAGGCTCACGACGAACACGACGGCTGACGCGATTGGTGAAGCGAGGGCCATAGCGAGCCGACGTACGTCAGATCGGCCGAATAAGTCATTGCTTGCACGTTCGACATCGTTCTCATATCCGAGCAATTTCGCCGGGATGGCCACGCTCGATGTCGACGAGCCGGCGGACGGACCGTCTCGAAACCCGATACGTCCGCGACGCGCTCTTCGCCGTCGATCGGCCGCCGACTCGAGGCGTCCGGAACCACGACGTTGATACCGCTGCCGAGCGAACGATCCGTCTATGGCGACAGATCAGGCCCAGAGCGACGCGAGCGAGGGCGACACCTACGACCAGTTCGAAGCGCGCGTCCGACGCATCTCGAACGTCGGGAACGCCGCCGGCATCCTGCGGTGGGATCAGGAGGTCGTGATGCCCGACGAGGGGACGCCGGCCCGAGCGCAACAGCTCTCGACGCTCTCCTCGCTCAGCCACGAGCTCCTGACCGCCGACGAGACCGGTGCGTTGCTCGACGAACTCGAGTCCAGCGACCTCGAGGGCGACCGGGCGGCCGTCGTCCGCGAGGTTCGCCGCCAGTACGACCGAGAGACGAGCGTCCCGCAGGACCTCGTCGAAGAGATTTCCGCGACGGCGTCGAACGCCCACCCCAAGTGGAAGCAGGCCAAGGCGGACGACGACTTCGAGCACTTCGCGCCGACGCTCGAGCAACTGGTCGACCTCAAACGGGAGTACGCCGAGCACATCGATCCCGACGCCGACCCCTACGCCGTGCTCTTCGCGGACTACGAGCCATATATCGACCTCGAGACGGCCGAACGGGTCCTCGAGCGGCTCCGCGAGGAACTCGTCCCGCTGATCGACGCGATCGACGACAGTGACGCCGACCTCGCCACCGACGCGTTCGCGGGCGCGTTCGACGACGACGACCAGGAGGCGCTGGCCCGCGACGTGCTGGACTCGCTGGGGTACGACTGGGATCGGGGCCGCCTCGACACGGCACCCCATCCCTTCTCGTCGGGCACGCAGTTCGACGCCCGCGTGACGACCCGGTTCGAGGAGGACGACCTCCTGGGATCGATCACCTCGACGATCCACGAGTTCGGCCACGCCAACTACACGCTCGGCCTCCCCGACGAGGGCTACGGGACGCCGCTCGGCGAGGCGCGCGACCTCTCGGTTCACGAGTCCCAGTCCCGTCTCTGGGAGAACCACGTCGGCCGCTCTCGCCCCTTCTGGGAGCATTTCCTCCCGATCGCCCGCGAGCGCTTCCCCGAACTGGCGGACGTCACGCCCGCGGAGGCCTACGAGGCGGCGAACCAGGTCCACGACGACAACCTCATTCGCGTCGAGGCGGACGAACTCACCTACCACCTCCACATCGTGATCCGTTTCGAGATCGAGCGCGATCTGATCCGGGGCGACCTCGCGGTCGAAGACGTCCCCGACGTCTGGAACGACAAGTACGAGGAGTACCTCGGCGTCCGCCCCGAGACCGACGCGGAGGGCTGCCTGCAGGACATCCACTGGTCCCACGGCGACTTCGGCTACTTCTCGACGTACTCGCTGGGGTCGGTGCTCGCGGCGCAGCTGTACGCAGCCGCTGAAGCCGACCGTGGTGCGTTCGACGACGAGATCCGCGAGGGCGAGTTCGACGAACTCAACGGCTGGCTCCGCGAGAACGTCCATCAACACGGCAAACGATACGTCACGCCCGATCTGATCGAACGGGCCACCGACGAGGAGCTGACCGCGGACCACTTCCTCGAGTACGTCACGTCGAAGTACGGTGAGCTGTACGACCTCGAGGACTACTGAAGGGACCGCGATCGGCCGCGGACGGCCCGGCGATCGGTCGGCGATTTCGCCTACCGTCGTATAAAACGAGGTTGGGACTGCAGGGGCCGGACTCTCCCCGTGCCGGCCCCCTCCCACGAGTATGCGAGTCTCCATTCCCGGCGCTCCCGGCATCTACTTCGACACCGACGCGGAGTCGACGGCGATCAACGTCGCGCTGACCGCCGCCGGTCGGCGGGCACCGAAACCCCAGGGCTACGCCATTCAGGCCCTGCCGTACCTCTGGTCGTTCGACGTCGACCTGCAGGAGGTCCCCACCGACCACCCGATCCAGTACCTCCATCCCGAGGGCGCGCGGAGCCTGGGCGACCTCTCGCCACAGCGCGGCGTCCGCGAGGCCGGCACCGAACTCGAGTCCGTGCTGCGGTTCGTCTGGTCGGTCAACCAGGAACTCGAGACGGCGACCACCCGGCTCCTCGGCTCGAGCGGCGGCGAGGACGGGGTCACCATCGAGATCCAGGACGGGGCCATCAGCGCCGACGGCTCGGCACTCGAGACCGACGAGTTCGACATCGACGAGACAGCAGTCGGCGACACCGACGGCGACGAATTCGGGTTCGACGAATCCGACTCCCGCGGTTTCGACAGCGGCGACGAACTGTGACTCGCCACCGATAGTGCCGTCGAAGCGGCTCCCGGCGATCGGTACGGGTTCGGGCCGTGAGACCGCCAGTAACCGCGTACGACACTGGTCGTTCGACCGTCTTCGGTGCTGCACTCCGACGGTTCGCGATGCGCTCGCCGCTGGGCGCGGGTCTCGAGCGACGTTCGGACGGAAGCGGTATCGTGTCGCGTTGGTTGCCGTTGGCTCTGTTGAAATCCGTAGAAGATGCTGGCTTCGGAGTTCACTGCGGTACGTACAGACGAAGGCGGTACCAGAGCAGCCCTTCGATAATTCAATATCTGACAAAAACACCCTGCTGCATACGGAGTGTGTCTGCAGCAGCGCATCAACAACAGGCCGGCGTATACTCGGTGAGCCGCTTACCGCCTTCGTTTCTACCCAGGAACAGGTAGGGACAACCAGCAGGATTATCCCCGTCCCCCCGATACCAGATGGACAATTAGGTCACGCCCAACGTCGATCCCCACTGACGAAAGGGGCGATTGCGGGGAACGCGGTAGCTGCCCCACGCGTTCCGCAGTAAAGGACCTCCCGAGGAATGACAAGAGAGAATACAAGATCGGACACAAGCGACCGATCTCAGACCAAGAACACCTCAAGGAAGCAAGCGACTCTTCGTGAGGAGGTGACTGGCGTACGCCGATTGATCCGCGCCATTGACAGGCATCGGTGGATGCGCGCCGTTAGTGGGCGATACTCCATCGTGCTCCTCGGGGGCCTGCTGATCGTCCTCGCCGCCGCGTTGGCGTATACGTTGACCTCGAGAAACGCGCCGCCGTTCGACATATTTATCGCCTTCAGCTTATCCGCTGGTTCAGGAGCCATCCTCATCTACTCCTCGTCCCAGTTACCGGATACCGACATCGATCCTCGCTACTATCCGGTTATCGGTGTTTGGTGTGTCGGTAGCGTTGTCGTGACGGCCACGACTCTCTGGCTCTATCACGTCCAGCCAGCCGCCGGAAACTTGACCGACCCCCCTCGCGTCATCCTCAACCTGGCTTCACTCGGTGGCATCGCTGGGTACGCTATCGGCTTCCACGACTCCCGGGCGAGAACGCGCGCAAGCGAACTCGAACGACGCAATACGGAACTGGGGCGAGCCCGAGAAAACCTCGAAGAGTACGAGCGGATCGTCGAAACAGTCGACGACGGCGTCTACGTCCTCGACGAGGCAAGGCGGTTCCAGCGGGTGAACGACGCGTTCGTCTCGATGACGCACTTCGACCGCTCGGAGCTTCTGGGGACCTACGCCTCGGCGGTGTTCGGGACAAATTTCGAAGACATCGACGCGGAGGCGCGGCACCAATTCGAGTCCGGCGAGACGGATGTCGCCTCGTTCGAGGAGGAGATCTACACAGCCGAGGACGAAGCGATCACCGTCGAGAGCCGGCTCAGGCAGTTTCCGGTCGAGGGCGGGTGGGGTCGTGTCGGCGTCGTCCGCGACATCACCGAGCGCAAGCGGATGGAACAGGAGCTTCGCGAGAGCGAACGCCGATTCCGACAGCTCGCCGAGCACCTCGACCAGGTCGTCTGGATGACGACTGCCGATCAGCAGGAGCTCCTTTACGTGAACCCCGCTTACGAGGAGGTCTGGGGAGTGGACCGCGAAGACCTCTACGAGAACGCCACGGCTTGGGCCGAGACGATCCATCCGGACGATCGGGAGCGGGTGCTCGAGGAATTCCACAAACAGGTGCAAGACAGGCACGAGGCCGAGTACCGGATCGTTCGGCCCGACGGCGAGGTTCGGTGGATCCACGATCGGGCTACCCCTATCTACGACCAGAACGGCGACGCCTATCGAATCGTCGGCGACGCGAACGACGTCACCGAGCGCAAGAAACGCGAGCAGCAGTTAGAGCGGTTTGAGCGGATAGTCGAGACCGTCAACGACGGGGTGTACGCCACCGACGGCGACGGCCACATCGTCTTCGTCAACGACGCCTTCGTCTCGATGAGTCAGCACACCCGGGAGGAGTTGCTGGGCGCTCACGGTTCGGTCTTCTTCGGCGAGCGTTTCGTGGACACGGACGAGGAGGAATGGTGCGAACTCATCGACGGTGAACGCGACTCAGTCGAGTTCGAGACGGAAATCATCGGGCCGGATGTCGAGGTCCGCGTCGTACACAACCGGTTCGTCCCCCTCGAAATCGATGACGAGATGGGGCGGGTGGGCGTCACCCGCGACATCACCGAACTGAAGGAGTACCAACGAAAGCTCGAGGAGTCCAACGAGCGACTCGAACAGTTTGCCTACGTGGCCTCCCACGACCTCCAGGAGCCCCTTCGGATGGTGTCGAGCTACCTCCAACTCCTCGAAGGTCGATACGCGGACGAACTCGATCAGGACGCCGAGGAATTCATCGAATTCGCGGTTGATGGTGCCGAGCGGATGCGTGAGATGATCGAGGATCTGCTCGCGTACTCGCGGATCAATACCGAGGCCGCACCGCTCGAACCCACCGATTGTGGTGCGGTCATCGAGAACGCGCTCAGAAACCTCGAGCGACAGATCGAAGAGAACGACGCCAAAATCGACATCGGATCCTTGCCGACGGTCCCGATCGATCAGAATCAGCTCGAACAGGTGTTTCAGAACCTCGTCTCGAACGCCATCAAGTATCACGGCGACGATCCCCCGGAGATCGAGATCAGCGCCGAACGTGACGGTGGGAAGTGGGTGTTCCAGGTAGCCGACAACGGCATCGGGATGGACCCTGAGCAGACCGACCGTATTTTCGACGTGTTCGAGCGGCTTCACACCGCCGAGGAACACTCGGGAACCGGTATCGGGCTGGCGCTGTGTACGGAGATCATCGACCGACACGGCGGTGATATCTGGGTCGAGTCCGAGCCGGGTGACGGATCGACATTTTACTTCACCATTCCGGATGCGAATCGGTCACGTGATCCCGGCGATCAGTCCACCGGACAGACCACGACAGCGGAGGGAATCGACGACTGATCGCCGTGAACCAGCCGAGATTCTGCTCGTCGAGGATACCCTCGGGGACGTTCGACGAACACGGGAGGCGTTCGAGGATGAACGGATCAGCGACGACCTTCGGGCCGTCACGGACGGGCAAGCGGCATTGGATTTCCGTTACGTGGAAGACGCGAACGCATACCTCACCAGGCCGGTCAGCCCCGACGCGTTCACCGACCGCATCCGAACGCTCGAGGAGTTCTGGCTTGCAGTCGTCCGTCTGTCATCAACGAACGAGTAACGATACGGCGCAGGCGCGCGAAATCGAGGCAACAGTATCTTTGAGAGGGCTGCAGGATACGTGCCTCGTATTCAGCACGACTTCGTCAACAGCTCTGGGAGGTATCCAACCGTCACCGCTGCGTTCGCACGTGTAGCGAGCGTGCGTTTCACGCTACGATATCTCTGAACAATTGGATTTCAACGGAGCCTTGCTGTTCGTCCCGTCGTGATCGGGCTCGGTATCGAATTCCGGTCACGGGAACCCCGCCGAACCCGTCTCTTCGATAACACTTTATCCGCGCATCCGAATTCGACGACCATGACCGCCAGACCAACTGGTCTTCGCGCGCGAATGGTTGCTGCCCTCCTCGGACTCGCGGTCGTCACACTCGGGCTGCTCGTGGGAGTCTGGGCCGTTTTCTACGGCGTTCTCTCCTTTTTCGGGCTCGCGTTTGCATCCCGGATCGCGTTCGTCAGCACCGCCGTAACGCTGTTGTCGATCGGCTATCTCGAGTACAGACACCTCGAGACGATCGAGCGGCTCGCGGACGCCCAGCCGGTGGACCGAGAGACGGCTCCGGTGCTGTACGAGACGACGACGCGGGTCGCGGCCCAACTCGACGTCCCCGTGCCGACGATCGCCGTCTCGGAGCGGGACGCGCCCGAAGCGTTGGCCGTCGGATTCCGACCGGAGTCAGTTCATCTGGTGCTCTCGCGCGGGGTGATCGACGCGCTCGACGAGCGAGACGAGCTAGAGGCGGTGATCGCACACGAACTCGCTCACGTCAGAAACCGCGACGCGATAGTCGTGACGGCCGTGTCGCTCCCCGTCGTACTCGCCGACGGGCTGCGGTCGCGGATCGATCGGATCGACGACCCCGGGTGGGCCGCGATCGTCACCGTCCCGCTGGGATTGCTCTCGACGGGCGTCTGGATCGTTGGGCGGACGATCACGGCCCGCCTCACCAGAGTCAGGGAACGAGCGGCGGATCGGGCGGCCGCGGAGGTAACCGGCTCACCCGCTGCTCTCGCCAGTGCGCTCCAGCGATTGGATCGGGAGATCGCCGATACGCCGTCTCGAGACCTCCGTGACGCGTCGGGCGTCTCTTCGGTATCGATCCTCTCGCTCGAGCCGGCGGAACCCGAAAAGATCATGCTTGGACCCGAGGGCGACGTCGAACCGTCGCACTGGTCGCTTCGAAGACGACTCCACCGGCTCGAGCGGTTCCTCTTCGAAACGCACCCGCCGACGGACGAACGGATCGAATCGCTGACGGCACTCGAGCGCGAGCAGTAGCCCCGTCGGCCCGATACCGGAGCCGTTACGGCCGACCTTCGCGCCGGGGAGAGCCGAACGGAGCGTCGCGAGTCGGTGTCACGGCACAGCGAACGGTATAACACCCTGGCCCCGCTGGATCGACTCGAGAACGATGCCCCTCCGCGCGTTCCGGATCGCCTACGACGGGACCGACTACCACGGTTTCCAGCGCCAGCCCCAACCCGACGTGCCCACCGTCGAGGACGCGATCTTCGACGCCTGCCGCGCGCTCGACGTTTTAGAGCGCGACGCGGACAAGCCCGCCGGCTACGCCGCCGCCGGCCGCACGGACGCGGGGGTCTCCGCGCTGGCGCAGACGATCGCGCTCGAGGCCCCGGACTGGCTCGCGCCGCGAGCGCTGAACGCCGAACTCCCCGCGGACATCCGAGCGTGGGCGGCCGCCGACGCGCCGGACGGGTTCCACGCGACCCACCACGCGAGCAGCCGAGAGTACACCTATTACCTGTACGCGCCACCGGCCGAAGACGCGGCGGCCGACCCGGATCGCGAGCCGATCGCCCCCGCCGTCGACGACGACCGGTTCCGCGCGGCCTGCGAGGCGCTGTCCGGAACGCACGACGTCCACAACCTGACGCCCGACGATCACAACACCGAGCGCTCGCTGACGCTCGCGACGGATCGGGACGGCGACTATCTCGTCGTCACGGTCAGCGCGGGCGGCTTCGCACGGGAACTCGTCCGCCGGCTCGTCTCGCTCGCTCGCGCGATCGGGACCGGCGAGTCGCCGCTCGCGAAAGTCGACCGCGTCCTCGAGCCCGATCCGTTGCCCGGCCACGAGGGGATCGCCCCTGCACCGCCGGAGCCGCTCGTCCTGACCGACGTTCGCTACCCGGCTCTCAGCTTCGAGATCGACGAGGTGGCGGCCGAGAGCGCTCGAGCGGTGTTCGATCGTCGCCGGATCGACCGACGGACGGGGGCGCGCGTCGCCGGGCGCGTGGCCGACGGGATGCGCTGAGCACCGGTCGGCCCGGCTCGAGCGCGACGGCAAACCGCCGGCGACCGTCGAACCCCGTCCGAGCGCTTTTCACGAGGGCGGACACACGTCGGCGCATGGAACTGTCGCCCGAAGAGTACGGAACCTACTGGCGCGCGTCGATCCGCGTCGCCGCGGGAATCCTCGTGATCTTCTTCGGACTCCGGCTCACGTCGCCGTTGCGGACCCACCCCGAAGTCGGGGCGTCCGCGCTCGGCATCGTTTTACTCGTCATGCTCGTCTTCGTCGGGAGCTTCCTCGCGATGCTGGGCGTCGCTCGCGTCGTCCGGACGGCCGTCGACGCCGAGACCTAGCCGTCGGCGAGCGTGTAACTCGAGCCTGCTCCGGCACCGTCGCCGGGGATCGGTCGGTCAGGGCCAGGAATCGGGCCAGATCCCCGCCGCACGCATGCCGGGCTCGTACGCCTGGTCCCGGAGCCGCTCGCGGAGCGCTTCCCCGTCGATCCGCGGTACGTCTCGGGCCGCGAGTTCGCGGACGAGCAGCGCCGTCAGTATCGCGTGGTCCCGCAGAACTCGCGAATCGACCTTGTCGCGCGTGTCCGCCGCCGTGTGCCCCCAGCCACGGCCGCGCTCGCCGCCCGCCGGCGGCTCGCTGTGGAGTTGCAGTGCCGGCACGCCCGCTCGAAGAAACGGCCAGTGGTCGCTGAACGGGTGCGGCTCCGAATCGTGGACCACGGGCCGATCGACCGCGTCGGTCACGTCGTCGGCCAGCGCCGCGAGGGCCTCGGATCCGTGGGACAGCGCCCGGAGGTTCCGAACGCGCCCCGCGCCGTCGACGTTGACGACCGCATGGATCGACTCGCGGTCCAGCTCGTCGGCCAGCGCCTCCGCACCGAGCAACCCGAGTTCCTCGCAGCCGACGCCGGCGATCCGGACCGACCGCTCGAGCTGGTCTTCGATCGCCGCGAGGACCGCGGTCGCGCCGACGACGGTCGCCATTCCACAGCCGTTGTCCAGTGCGCCCTCGCCGATGTCGTGGGCGTCGTAGTGAGCGAGGACGAGCACCTCCTCGTCCGTCTTCGGGCCGAGCGTGCCGTGAACGTTCTGACTCGAGCCGCCTCGCGTGGTCGCGTCGACGCGAAGTCGCGCCCGCGCGCCGCGGTCGGCGTAGTCGGTGAGCCAGTCGCGGGTTTCGGCGCTGACGCCGACTCCGGGCACCGCGGCCTCGGTGTCGAATTTGAGCGCCCCCGTCGGCGGCAACTGGCCGGGTACGTGGTTGCCGAAGACGAACGCCGCCGCTCCCGCCGTCACGGCGTGCCCGAACGTCTCCATCCGGTGAACGAACCGCTCGTTCGGCGGCGTCGTCGTGCTCGCGACGGCGATGCCGTCCCGCACGTTGGCGTCGTCGATCTCGTCTGGGGTGCCGTATCCGACGTCGACCAGCGGCCCCTCGATGTCGTCCGCCGGCGAGTACGGCAGCGCGATCGCCTCGAACGACCGCTCGATCCGTTCTGCGTCGGTCGCGCCGTCGCCGCCGAAGACGGCGAACTCGGTCGTCCCCCGCTCCCAGTGCTGCATCGGAAACTCGTCGAACCGAACGTCCGCGAGTCCGGCGTCGGCAAGCGCGTCGCGGACGAGTTCGGCCGCCCGGCGCTCGCCGCCGGAGCCGCCCATCCGGTCGGGCAGCTCGGCCAGTCGAGTCAGCAGGTCCCAGGGTCGATCGTCGATCCAGGCCCGACCGATCGCCCGCTCGAGGGCCGGATCGGGATCGCTGTCGTCCATACCCGTCCTTCCGCGTCGATCGAAAAAAGCGGTCGGGGCGCGATCAGGGGTACGAGGGCCGACTCGCGCTTCCGCTCGTCCGTCGGACGAGGAGCGACCTGCGTCACCGCCGAACCGGCGGTCGGAACCGGCGACAAAGATAAACCTTACCTCCGGGGATCGACTCATACGGAGTATGAGTTCGGTATCCGAGCGCTCGGAGATAGACACCGAGTACAAGTGGGACCTCGAGAGCATCTACGCGACCGACGACGACTGGGAGGACGCCTACGAGGCCGTCGCCGAGCGCGTGGACGAACTCGCCGCCTACGAGGGCCGCGCGATCGAGGACGCCGAGACCCTCCTCGCGGTGCTCGAGCTGCGCGACGAGATCATGCGCGAGGTGTCGACGGTCGCGGCCTACGCCCGGATGCGCCGCGACGAGGACACGACGAACCAGGAGTATCAGGCGCTGACGGCTCGATCGCAGTCGCTGGCGGCCGATGCCCAGTCCGAAGCCTCCTTCATCGAACCCGAGCTGCAGGAGCTGACCCGCGAGGAGTTCGACGCGATGGTCGACGAGGAGCCGGCCCTCGAGACCTACGACCACTACGTCGACGACGTGCTCCGGATGAAACCGCACACGCGCTCGACCGAGGTCGAAGCCCTGCTCGCGGATCTGAGCGAGGTGACCGGCGCGACGGGCGAAGTGTACAACATGCTCTCGAACGCGGACATGTCGTTCCCGACCGTCGAGGACCCGGACGGTGACGCGGTCGAGATCACCCAGAGCAACTTCACGAACCTGCTCAAGCGACCCGATCGCGACTTTCGGCAGCGCGTCTACGAGTCGTACTTCGACGAGTGGGAGTCGGTCCGCAACACGGTCGCGGCGAGCTACAAGAACAGCGTCAAAGCCGACGTGAAAACCGCTCGAGCGCGCAACTACGACACCGCGCGCGAGGCCGCGCTCGACGGGCCGAACGTTCCCGTCGCTGTCTACGACACCCTCGTCGATACCGTCCACGACAACATCGACAAGCTCCACCACCACGCTGCGCTCAAACAGCGGGCGCTGGATGTCGACGAGCTGCAGATGTGGGACCTCTACATGCCACTGACCGGCGACGAGGGGCCCGACCTCGAGTACGAGCAGGCGACCGAGTACGTCGTCGACGCGCTCGAACCGCTGGGCGAGGAGTACCAGTCCCGCGTCGCCGAGGGACTCGACTCCCGGTGGATCGACGTCTACGAGAACGAGGGGAAACAGTCCGGTGCCTACTCCGGCGGGACCTACGACACCCAGCCCTTCATCCTCCTGAACTACCAGCACGACATCTCCTCGATGTACACGCTGGCCCACGAACTCGGCCACTCGATGCACTCCCAGCTCACGAAGGACGAACAGCCCTTCATCTACTCGAGCTACGAGATCTTCGTCGCCGAGGTCGCCAGCACGGTCAACGAGGCCCTGCTGACCAACCACCTGCTCGAGACCGTCGACGACACCGAGTTCCGGCGACACGTCCTCAACGAGTTCCTGGAGCGCGTCCGATCGACGCTGTACCGACAGACGCTGTTCGCGGAGTTCGAACACGAGGCCCACCGACTCGAGGAGGACGGCGAACCGCTCACCGCCGATCGGCTGGACGACCTCTACCGCGGGCTCAAAGCGGACTACTACGCACCCGCCGCGATCGACGACCGCATCGCCCGCGAGTGGATGCGCATCCCCCACTTCTACCGGGCCTTCTACGTCTACCAGTACGCGACCGGTATCTCCGCCGCGCTCGCCATCGTCGACGACGTGCTGGAACGCGGCCAACCCGCCGCCGACGACTACCTCGAGTTCCTCCGCCACGGCTCCCGCGAGTACCCCCTCGAACTGCTGCGGATCGCCGGCGTCGACATGAACTCCTCGGAGCCGATCGACCGCGCGCTCGAGACCTACGGACAGCGCCTCGACGAGTTCGAATCGCTGCTCGACTAACCGTCACCGAGCGACGCCCCGCTCGGCCGGCTCGGCCGGGGTCGCCGTCCCCGGCCGATCGACCCTGTCTGTGCAAGGGGAGTGTAGTTGAATCGTCGAGAAATCCCTCCGGGACCCAAAGGCACATTTACTGTCGGAATCCTATCGGCGTACATCAGGATGTCTCGAAGCCCGTCTATTCCCGACCGACCTCACCGCGATATCGACTCAGATCTCCCCGACGACGAACGGCTCGAGGCGCTCCGCGGGCACTACGAGGATCTCGTCGACGTCAACGAGCAGCTGTCCGCCCAGCTGGACGACGCCGAGGACCGCCGCCAGCGCCTCCGGGAGAAAGTCGATCGCGTCGAACGCGAAAACGAGACGCTCAAGAGCTCGTCGCTGTACATCGCCACCGTCGAGGACGTCCTCGACGACGAGCAGGTCATCGTCAAGCAACACGGGAACAACCAGGAAGTGCTCACGGACGTCTCCTCGCGGATCGTCGACCGCGTCGAGCCCGGCGACCGGGTCGCGGTCAACGATTCGTTCGCGATCCAGTCGGTGCTGGACGCCGAGACCGACGCGCGCGCGCAGTCGATGGAGATCACCGAGAAGCCCGAGGTCAGCTACGCCGATATCGGCGGCATCGACGAGCAGGTCCGCGAGGTCCGCGAGGCCGTCGAGCAGCCCCTCGCCGAGCCCGAACTCTTCGCCGAGGTCGGTATCGATCCGCCGAGCGGCGTCCTGCTGTACGGGCCGCCGGGGACGGGGAAGACGATGCTCGCCAAGGCCGTCGCCAACGAGACCGACGCCACCTTCATCAAGATGGCCGGCTCGGAGCTCGTCCGCAAGTTCATCGGCGAGGGCTCGCGGCTCGTCCGCGACCTCTTCGAGATGGCTCGCGAGCGCCAGCCCGCGATCATCTTCATCGACGAGATCGACGCCATCGCCACCCGCCGCACCGAATCCAAGACCTCCGGCGACGCCGAGGTCCAGCGGACGATGATGCAGCTGCTCTCCGAGATGGACGGCTTCGAGGCCCGCGGCGAAGTCCGCATTATCGCCGCCACCAACCGCTTCGACATGCTCGACCGCGCCATCCTCCGTCCCGGCCGGTTCGACCGCCTGATCGAAGTCCCCGAACCCGACACGGCGGGCCGCGAACAGATCCTCGAGATCCACACCCGGAACATGAACATCGCCGACGGTGTCGACTTCGCGGCGCTCGCCGACGACACCGACGGCTACTCCGGTGCCGAAATCGAGAGCCTCGCCACCGAGGCCGGGATGTTCGCTATCCGCAACGACCGCGACGAGGTTTCCCACCAGGACTTCGCCGACGCCTTAGAGAAGATCGAAGAGGACGACTCGAGCGACGTGATCTCGTCGGCCGGCTACTTCTACCAGTAACGAACGTTCCTCTCCGTTCGCTGCTCGCGGTTTCACTGCTCGTCTATTCGCGGCGCGAAGCGCCGCGCAACCTCTCACTCCGAGTCGGTCGTCGGCCCGCTCGCTCGCGGTGAGTGACGGTGAACAGCCTGCCCTCCCCCGGCTCGCGGAGCCCTCAGCTCTTCGAGCCCCGCTCACGGCCATCGAACAGTTCCGTCTCTCCACTTGATTCCGGATCGCAAGCCCTTACGCCGCTCGTCCCCGAGAGCGACTATGCGAACGATTCGAGTCGTCTGGGGGTCGGCGTCGGCACCCACGGCGATGGCCTCCTACGACGCCGCCCTCGCCGAGGCCGGCGTCGAGAACTATAATCTCGTCTCGGTCTCCTCCGTGATCCCGGCGGAGACGACCGTCGAAGCCGTCGGCACCGCACCCGACCTCGGCCCCGCCGGCGAGCGACTGACCGTCGTCGAAGCGCGAGCGACGACTGCCGGTCCCGGCCGCGCGAGCGCCGCCCTCGCGTGGGCGCAGTCCGTCGACGACGGACCGGGACTGTTCTACGAGGCCGCGGGCGAGGCGGACCGTGAGGGCGTCGAACGCCGGGTCCGCGAGGGACTGGCCGCGGGACAGGGGCTCCGCGACTGGGAGTTCACCGACCCGCGGGTCGCCGTCGAGAGCCGCCAGGCCGAGGCAGGGGCGTACACGACGGCACTCGTCCTCGCCGTCTACGGCGAGAGCGAGCCGATCATCTAGGATTGTCTCAAAGCGAACCCTTTTCACCGGGCAGCGCATTGCTACGGGCACACACTTCTCATGAACGGAAATACGCCGTACGCAGGGCTACCGGGCGAGACTGGGGCTGGGCAACGTGCCGCGGCGGACGTTCCGGACCTCTCGAGCGCGCAAAAACGACTGCTTCACCGCGACGTCTCGCGGATCGCCGCCCGCACGCGCGAGTTCCTCCCCAACGAATACGTCGTCGACGCCGACGTCTCGAGCGGCATGACCGGCCCGCAGGTCACCGTCGCCGTCCGTCCCCCCGTCGGACACGCCGTCAGCGCCGGCTTCACGCCCGACCTCGAGGAGGCGGCGGCCGCCGAAGAGGTCATCACCGCCGACGAACGCGACGAAGTCGCCCGCGGGCTGGCCGCGAGCGCCGCGCTGCAGGTGAAACAGGCCGTCAGCGACAGCGTGCGGCCGACCGGAAAGTAACCCGAACCCGCTGCCGTCCGATCTGACAGTGCTTCCGTTCCGTCGGTCGCGCGACTGGCGGCCACTCCTCGCGACGCCGTACTCGTCGCCGATCTCGCGAGCCCGACCGCGTCAGTAGAGCAGTTGCTCCAGCTGATGTCGTCGCCGTTCGAGGTCGATCACCGGATCGACCGACGGATCGGTACCGAGTCGCTCGAGGATCAGGAGGGGGTCGGCACCGGTTCGCTCGACCTCTCTGAGCAGCAACTCGATCGCAGTACGGTTCGTCGCGAGCGACGAGCACAGGCCGAGCGCCAGCGCGAGCGGAACCGCCCGCTCGGGCCGCGTCGGGAACCCGTCGCCGACTCGCGAGAAATCGGGGGCCGTATCGGCCCGGTGCTGCTCGTCCGTCACCGGCTCGACGGTCAAACAGTGCGGGCAGAGGGAGACGACCGCGGCCTCCGCCGGCGCGTCCGAGCGGTACTCCTCCGGGACGGAAAACGAGATCGGGGACGAGCCGCATTCGGAACAGGCCATCGGAATGTCGTGCGTCGCCGTCGAGTCGCGTCCCGCAGCGAGCGGGGCCGCGTCTTACTGGTTGGCCGCGGGGGACTGTGCGGCGGTATCCGGCTGGACGTCGTCGAGTTCGTCCTGTTTCGCTTCCGCTTCCTCGGCTTCGGCCGCTTTCTCGGCCTCCCGCTCTGCCTTCTCTTCGGCCTCCTTCTTCTCCTTGATCTTCTTCAGCCGGAACGTCTCCTCGCGCTCCTGTTCCTCGAGCTTCTGCTCGATGTACTCCTGGTTCTCGTAGAGTTCCGGCAGGAGCTTGAACTCGAGTGCGTTGACGCGGCGCTTCGTGGTCTCGATTTCCCGGAGCATCTTCTTCATCGCCGTCTCGACCTCGGCGGCGAGGATGATGCTCTCCAGCAGGTCCTCGTAGGCTTCGGCGGCCTCGTCGATGCGGGCGGAGGTGCCCATGATCCCGTAGCCGCGCTGATCGAGGCTCTTGGAGACCCGGGAGGACTCGATCTGCGGGACGACGACGCCCATGATGTTCTTCGATTCGGTGGTGATCTCGGGGTGTTCCTGCAGCGCCGCTGCGGCACCGCGGACCGCGACGTCACCCTCCATCGCGCGGGCCATGTTGATCTTCTTCTGGGCGGCCTCGTAGTCGTCGGCGAGGTCGCCGCGGACGTCCTGGGCCTTGTCCAGAATGTCCATGAACTCCATGATCAGCCCGTCGCGTTTCTTTTCGAGCGTGCCGTGCCCCCGCTCGGAGAGCTCGATGCGATCCTCGATCGCCATCAAGTTCTTGCGGGTGGGCTTGACGTCGTTGGCCATCTTGTGGGTGGATAGCGCCCCCAGTCGGATAACTGTTTACAGTTTCCGCGCTCCCCACGCGCCCGATTCGAGGCGAATCGACGCCGTCGGTTCGCCCCCGCCGCGACCTAGCCGAGGAACAGATCGACCATGTCACCCGACGACTGGCCCTTATAGAGTTCCGAGTAGCCGCAGTTTCGACAGCTCACTACCATGAAGCTCCGATTCTGAATATCGAACATCTTCGACAGACCGCTTCCGGTCGTCGAAATTTCGTCGATCTCCGTCTCCGTGTGGTCGCACTTCGGACAGCCGCGATCGGCGTCTTTCATGCACGAAACTTCCTGTCACCACACAAAACTTTTGTGTTCGGCCGCTCGAGTATCCGCCGAGCCATGTCCGTCGTGCTCGGTATCCTCCTGGTAGTCTCCCTCGCGATTCCGCTGCTTCTCTGGCTGGCGATCAGTCAGGAGACGGCGGACCCGACCGTGGTCGACCGCGCGGAAGCGGAACGAATCGCCAAAGCGCACGGCGGTCGCAACCGCTCGCGCTCGACGGACGGCCCGGATCGGGCCGCCGCCAGCGACGATCACGCGGCCGTCGGCCGTCGGAATCGACGCGAAGACACCGATCGGGACGACGAGTGGGGGGATCGACGCGCGTAACGCTCGAGCGGCCCGGCGGTCGCCGACTCACCCCCGCCCGACCATTCGATCTTCGTCGCCCCACTCCTCCTGTCGGAGTTCGTACTTCTGGACCTTCCCCGTCGCCGTCGTCGGGAGCTCTTCGACGAACTCGATCCGGTGGACGGTCTTGTAGCCCGCGAGGTGCTCTCGAGTAAAGGTCTCGAGGTCGTCCGCCGTCACGCCGGGGTCGTCGGGATCGTCGCTCGCGGGGACGACGAACGCCTTCGGCGTCTCGCCCCACTCGTCGCTCGGTGACGGAATCACGGCGACGTCCGACACTTCCGGGTGATCGAACAGGGTGTCCTCGAGTTCGATGCTCGAGATGTTCTCGCCGCCCGAAATGATGATGTCCTTCTTCCGGTCCTGAATCGCGATCATCCCGTGTTCGTCGATCGTCGCGAGGTCGCCGGTGTGGTAGTAGCCCTCGACGCGGTCGGTGAACGCGTCCGCGGTCGCCTCGGGTTTCTGCCAGTACTTCTCCATGATCTGGTTGCCGCGGACGACGACCTCGCCGAGGGTCTCGTCGTCCCGTGGGACGTCCTCGCCGTGCTCGTCGACGACCCGGATCTCGGTCCCGAGGTAGGCCAGCCCCTGCCGTTTCTTGATCCGGAACCGGTCGTCGCTGTCCTCGTCGAAGTGTCGGCGGGCGTCGGAGGTCGTGATCAGTGGCCCCGTCTCGGTCGCGCCGTAGACGTGTTTCAGGTACCAGCCGAACTCGTCTTCCACGGTCCGGATGGTCGCCTCCGGCGGTGCGCTGCCCGCGGTCGCGAGCCGAACGTCCCTCTCGCCGGTCGTTTCGGGGTCGGTCTCCTCGTAGTAACCGACCAGCATGTTCAGCACCGTCGGCGCGCCGCACATGTACG
This sequence comes from Natrinema salaciae, assembly GCF_900110865.1. Taxonomy (NCBI): domain Archaea; kingdom Methanobacteriati; phylum Methanobacteriota; class Halobacteria; order Halobacteriales; family Natrialbaceae; genus Natrinema; species Natrinema salaciae. The sequence goes on along the minus strand of NZ_FOFD01000004.1, from coordinate 535,188 downwards.
ACACGTCCTCCGATCGCACGGCCTCGAAGATGTCCCCGGCGTCGACCCCGCGCGTACAGACGTGTTTCGCGCCGATCCCCGTGATCGCGAAGATGTGTCCCCAGCCGTTCGCGTGGAACATCGGCAGCGTCCACAGGTAGACGTCGTCGTCGGTGATCTCCTGATGGGCGACCAGCAGGTACGCGTGGATCGTCTCGCAGCGATGGGTGCGACAGACACCCTTCGGATCGCCCGTCGTCCCCGACGTGTAGTTGATCGTGATGAGTTCGTCCTCGCTCATCTCGGGGCGATCGTACTCGGTGCCCGCCTCCTCGAGCACCGCGTCGAACTCCTCCCAGTCACCATCGACGGCGTCCGCGTCGTTCGTCACGAACGTCTCCGTCGGCACCTCGTCGCGGATCGCCTCGATCTTGTCGGCGAAGTCGTAGTCGGCGTAGATTGCGTCGACGCCCGCGTCCGACAGGATGTACTCGAAGTCGTCGGGCGTGAGCCGGTAATTCAGCGGCGTGTGGATCGCCCCGATCTGCATGGTCCCGTAGGCCGCCTCGAGGTGGTAGTGGGTGTTCGGGTCGAGGACGGCGACGCGGTCCCCCTTCTCGATCCCGCGCGCTTGCAGTGCCGCGGAAAATCGGTCGGCTCGCTCGCCCAGTTCGTCGTACGTGAACCGCTCCCCCGTGGTGGCGACGACCGCCTCGTCGTCGCCGTAGTGCGTTCGCGCCCGGTCGAGGAACTCCGGCACGAGTAGTGGTTTGTGCATGCATACCGCGGTTCACTGGCGGAGCATACGGTTGTTTCGATTTGTCGTATTTGCTGATAGTTCTCGGCGCGAACTCGACGGCCGAAGACGGCTCGCTCGACGTGACCCGAGAGATCGCATGCTGGCCGATAGCCGATCGAGAAACGCGTGACGAACGAAAGCAGGAGTCGAGTTAGTCGTCGGCCGTAACTTCGGCGGCTTCGGACTCGTCTTCGCGGTAGTGCTCTTCGATGAGGTCCTCGTCGATACGGTTGAGCGCCTCCTTCGGCAGGTCCGACAGGAGATCCCAGCCGACCTCGAGCGTTTCGTCGATCGAGCGGTTGGTGTCGTACCCCTGCTGGACGAACTCCGCCTCGAAGCGGTCGGCGAAGTCGAGGAACTTGTTGTCCCGCTCGGAGAGCGCTTCGCGACCGACGATGTTCACGAGGTCGCGCAGGTCCTCACCCTCCGCGTAGGCGGCGTACATCTGGTCGGAGACGTCGCCGTGGTCCTCGCGAGTGAGCCCCTCGCCGATCCCGTCGTCCATCAGCCGCGAGAGGCTCGGCAGGACGTTGACCGGCGGCTCGATCCCCTGACTGTTGAGGTCCCGATCCATCATGATCTGGCCCTCGGTAATGTAGCCGGTCAGGTCCGGAATCGGGTGCGTGTCGTCGTCGCCGGGCATCGTCAGGATCGGAATCTGCGTGACCGATCCCTCCTGTCCTTCGATTCGACCCGCACGCTCGTAGAGCTGTGCTAGGTCGGTGTACATGTACCCGGGGTAGCCACGTCGACCCGGGACCTCCTCGCGTGCGGCACCGATCTCGCGCAGCGCCTCACAGTAGTTGGTCATGTCCGTCAGGATGACCAGCACGTGGTACCCCTTCTCGAAGGCGAGGTACTCGGCCGTGGTGAGCGCGAGTCGCGGCGTGACCTGCCGTTCGACCGCGGGGTCGTCCGCGAGGTTCATGAAGACGACCGAGCGCTCGAGCGCGCCGGTGCGCTCGAAGTCGTCCATGAACTCGTTTGCCTCTTCGGCGGTGATCCCCATCGCACCGAAGATGACGGCGAACTCGGAGCCGTCGTCGTCTTCGCCTTCCTCTTCCTCCGGCACCGTCGCTTGGCGGGCGATCTGCAGCGCGAGTTCGTTGTGGGGCAGCCCCGATCCGGAGAAGATCGGAAGCTTCTGGCCCCGGACCAGCGTGTTCATGCCGTCGATGGCGGAAATGCCGGTCTGAATGAACTCCTCGGGGTACTCTCGAGAGTAGGGGTTGATCGCTTCGCCGACGATGTTGTGCCGTTCCTCGGGGACGATCTCCGGGCCGCCGTCGATCGGGTTTCCGGAACCGTCCAGCACCCGCCCGAGGAGGTCCTCGGTGACGGGCATCTTCATCGTCTCGCCCAGGAATCGAACGGACGCGTTGCGGTCGATTCCGCCCGTCCCCTCGAACACCTGGATCGAGACGATACCCTCGCTCGATTCCAGCACCTGGCCGCGCAGCGTCCGCCCGTCCTCGGTCTCGATCTCGACGATCTCGTCGTAACCGACCGGCTCGTCGACCTCGGCGAACACCAGCGGACCGCTGATTTCCGTGATAGTCTGGTACTCTTTCATCGTTAGTACAGTGCTCGTAGTTGCTCTTTGAGGTCGTTCTCGATCTCGTCGATGAACTCCTCCCACTCCTCGGCCGTGCCCATCCGGTTGAGCTGTGGCGCAGCGTCGACGTCGGTGATCTCTTCGGGTGGCACACCGGCGTCGAGTGCCTCGAAGGCCTCGTCGTTGAACGTCTTGATCGCCGTTAGCATCCGGTAGGTCTTCTCCGGTTCGCAGTAGGTGTCGACGTCGTGCAGGGCGTTCTGCTGGAGCCACGCCTCACGCAGGTAGCGTGCGACCTCGAGCGTGAGCTGCTGGTCCTCCGGCAGCGCGTCCTTGCCGACGAGCTGGACGATCTCCTGCAGTTCGTCCTCCTCGTCTAACACGTCGACCGCCCACTGTCGAGTCTCCGCCCAGTCGCCGGCGACGTTGCTCTCCCACCACGGGTCGAGCTGGTCCTTGTACAGCGAGTAGGACTCGTTCCAGTTGATCGAGGGGAAGTGCCGCCGTTCCGCGAGGTCGGCGTCCAGTGCCCAGAACGTCTTGACGATACGCAGGGTGTTCTGAGTCACGGGTTCGGAGAAGTCACCGCCCGGCGGCGAGACCGCCCCGACGACCGAGATCGATCCTTCGCCGCCGTTGATCAGCTGGAACTTGCCGGCGCGCTCGTAGAACTCCGAGAGCGCGGCCGCCAGATACGCGGGGTAGCCCTCTTCGCCGGGCATCTCCTCGAGTCGGCTCGAAATCTCCCGCATGGCCTCGGCCCACCGCGAGGTGGAGTCGGCCATCAGCGCCACGTCGTACCCCATGTCGCGGTAGTACTCCGCGATCGTAATCCCCGTGTAGATACAGGATTCGCGGGCCGCGACGGGCATGTTCGACGTGTTGGCGATGAGGCACGTCCGGGCCATCAGCGGGTTCCCGGTCTGCGGGTCGGGCAGTTCCGGGAAGTCCTCGATGACCTCGGTCATCTCGTTGCCGCGCTCGCCACAGCCGATGTAGACGACGATGTCCGCGTCGGACCACTTGGCGAGTTGCTGCTGGGTGACGGTCTTCCCGGAGCCGAACGGGCCGGGAATCGCCGCCGTCCCGCCCTTCGCGAGCGGGAACAGGCCGTCCTGAACGCGCTGGCCCGTCACCAGCGGTTCGGTCGGCGTCTCCTTGTCACCGGCGGGCCGGGCTTCGCGGACCGGCCACTCCTGGTGCATCTGAATCGCTTCGCCGTTGTCGAGTTCGACGACGGTCTCTTCGACGGTGAACTCGCCGCTCCCGACGCTGGTGACCTCGCCGCCCTCGTAGTCCGGCGGCACCATGACCTTGTGGTCGATGGTGACGGTCTCCTCGACCGTCCCGACGACGTCGCCGGGTTCGACCGTATCGCCCGTCTCGACCTCGGGGACGAACTCCCACTGCTTCTCGAGGTCGATCCCGGGGGCGTCGACCCCGCGGTCGAGGAACGCCGTCCCCATCTTCTCCTCCAAGACGTCGAGCGGCCGCTGGACGCCGTCGTAGATGGAGTCCAGCATACCGGGTCCGAGGTCGACGCTCAGGGGTTCGCCCGTGTTCTGGACGGGTTCGCCCGGGCCGACGCCGGAGGTTTCCTCGTACACCTGAATGGTGGTCAGGTTCCCTTCGATTTCGATGACCTCGCCCATCAGCCCTTCGTCGCCGACGTAGACGACGTCGTTCATCCGGGCGTCGAGGTCCGTGGCGGTCACGACGGGACCGCTCACGCTTTCGATTACACCGTCTTCGTCGACGGATTCGATGTCTTCTGCCTGGCTCATAGTTTAGCTGTCTTCGTCCTCGTCCATCAGGTCGATACCGATCGCGCGTTTGATCTGGTCGCGCAGCCCGCCGCCACCGGTGCCGCTGCCGATCGTGACGACGACCGGCTCGACGCTCGTCTCGACTTCCTGCCGAACGTTGCGCGACAGGTACTCGAGATCGTCGTCGTGCATGATGACGATCCCGACGCCCTCGTCCTCGAGGGCCGTCGTCGCCGCGTCGTCTAACCGGTCGTCCTTTTCGTCGTCCGGGACGTTCTCGAAGCGACTGACGCCTGCGAGGCGGAAGCCGGTCGTAAACTCCGGACTGCCGACGACTGCGATTTCCTGGCTCATAGGATCACCAGCTCCTCTTCGATCTCGTTCTCGTCGAGGCCGACCTCGCGGCCGCGCGCGATCGCACGGATGTTCTCGATCTCGCGCTCCTTCGCGAGGATGTACGACAGCACGGCCGAAACGGAGGTCGGGTAGATGCTCGAGAGCGTGTCCGCGTACTCGAGCAACGCAGCATCTAGTGCGTGCTCGAACTGGATAAGGCTGTCAGCATCGCGCAGCCGGTCCATCGCCCCCGAGAGTCGGTCGCCGTAGCGTTTGTTGTCGGCGATGTGATCGACGAGCGCGTCGTAGTCGGCGACGAGACGGCTCAGCTCCGACCGATCGAACAGGACGCCACCCTCGATGTAGTAGCTGGCGGGATCGAGGTCCGCCCCGCTGCGAGCGAGTCGCAGCGCGTTCCGGGCGTTCCGGAAGTCGATCTCGGCCTGGAGGAACTCGATGTACTTCGCCTCCGGACCCTCCTGGGGTTCGTCGCCCGGGCCCCTCGAGACGTCCGCGAGCAGGTTCTCGTAGAATTCCCGGTCGAGGGCGTTCTCGAGGGGGACGAGCGCGCCCGTCTCCTCGAACTCCTCGTAGGCCTCGGTCAGTGGCTCGTAGTAGACTGTCCGGCGCAGGACCTCGATCGCATCGTCGATGGTATCGACCTCGAACAGACGTTCGATCGTCGCGTCGTCGAGTTCGCCGGCCTGGATCAGGTCGGTCCGGATCTCCTCGGGACTGGAATCGGTGTAGATCCCTCGGAAGATCGTCTTCAGGTTCCAGACGTCGAACTTCCGGAGATACCGGGCGATGAGGTCGTAGAGGCGTCCCTTCGACCAGTCGAGCAGGTCCTGGAAGTGTTTGGCGAGGTTGCGGTTTAAGGCGTACTCGATCAGGTCGACGCCCGAGAACCGCGTACCGAGCGCGTTGATCTCGCGTTCGTACTCCGTCTCCTCCATGAACCGCGCGATCTCGCTCGGCCCCATCCGGATCAGCTTGCGATAGTCTTCGTCCGAGAACAGCGAGGCTCGGCGCGACCGCACGCGAGCGTTCACGTATTCCGGATTCGAGGCGCCTGCGCTCATTGCTCGAAGAGTCGGTTGCTGATCTCCCGGAGGTTGTCTTCCCAGACGTCCTCGAGCACCGAGTCGAACGTGTTGTTGACCCGAACCCGAGACTGGTCGCTCTCGACGACGACGCCGCCGAGACAGTCGTGCTCGCCGGCGTACTCGTAGCCGTCGTAGTCGGCGAGGATCGACTCGATCAGTTCCTCGTCGCCCGCGCGGCCGTAGACGTTGACGTCGTCTCCTTCGTCGAACTCGCCGCTCGCGGCCTCGAGCAGGTCGCGGGTGAGTTCCTCGCGGGTGTCGCCCTCGAGGGCGGCGAGTTCGTCCTCGACCTGCTCGCGGACCTCACCGAGCACGTCGCGACGGGCCTCCAGGCGCTTCTGTTTCGCCTCCAGTTTCGCACTGGAGAGGCGCTGTTCGCGAAGCTGCTCGATCTCGCGCTCGACGTCCCGCTCGGCGTTCTCGAGGATCTCGTCGGCGTCCTCCTCGGCGGCCGATTCGATCTCGTCGGCGCGCGCTTCGCCCTCGGTGCGGGTGTCCTCCGCACGCGCGTGGGCCTCTTCTCGAATGTCTTCTACGACTGTGTCCAAACTCATTGTGAGAGAAAGGGGTGGTCGCTTATTGGACCAGGAAAATGGCGACGATCGCGAAAATGACGAGCGTTTCCGGGAGGACTGTCATAACGATACCCGGAACGAACATGTCATCGTCTTCGGCGATCGCGCCGACTGCCGCGGCACCGATACCCCGCTCAGCATATCCTGCGGCGAGAGCGGAAAGACCGACCGCCAGCGCAGCAGCACCGATGTCCGTAAGGAAGGGCGATTCTTCGACGGTTTGTCCGTTCTGCAGTACAACGTCGGCCACTTCTGGTAGAGCTTCGATCATGGTTAAGACGTGTTGTGTTGTGAGTTCGATTGCTCCGAACAGACGTATCTGGCCCTGCCCTCCCCATAAAACTCTCGAAAAAACTCCGGTATGGATAAACGATAGTAGCCTGCACGGCGGTACTTTTCCAGCCTAGTCAATAAAACAACCTTATACATCAACTGTTTGTAAATAGTTGCTGGGGCTACAGGACTGTACGAATCCGACGTCGACGAGCCCGAGGCGACACAGTCACGACCGGCGGTGTCCCGTCGGCGTCGCTATCGTGTCCGTGACCAGCAGGAGAAACGAGACCACCGCGAGCCACACGCGGCGGATCGAACGATCAGTCGGCAGACGAGCGGGTCAGTCGGCGGGCTGCGCGCCGGTGTCCCCGTGTCCGAACGGCTCGTACTCCTCGCCGCCGCCCTCGTAGAACTTCTGGAAGAACTCCACGTACTCGAGGCGGAGCATCTGGATCCCTGCCGCGGTGATCCCCAGCAGGAGCACCAGGACGTGCCCGAAGACGAAGACGAGGATCGCGAGCGGAATCCCGATCCAGACTGGATCCATCCAGAGCAAGCCGACGAAGTTCTGCTCGTAGCCGGCGACGTCGTAGGTTGGCAGGTTGAATACGGTGTGGCCGTGGTCGGTGTAGCCCCCGAACACGAGCAGGTTCACCGCGAACGCCATCCCGGCCTTCGCAAGCAGGACGGCGACCAATCGAAGATACGAGAGGACGTGGCCGAACGCCCACGCCGGAATCTCGAAGACGCCCGCGACTCCCTCACCGATGCCGACCATTACGGCGCCGACGAAGAAGGCCGCGATCGCGACGAGCCCGACGACCTCCGGAACCACAGCGTAGTCGGCGATGAACCCTGGCTTCCGGGAGACCACGTGGCCGCTGAAGATCCAGACGAACAGTCCGTTCATCGTGAGGATCCACGAGAGCCGTTCGTAGACCGCGGTCTTGAGCCCGTGTTTCAGCTCGTTGATGAATCCGAGGATAAGTCCCAGATTCAGGTGAATCAGGCCGAAGACGAGGCTGAAGACGATCCACAGCATCGCCCAGTCGGTCGACTGCAGCCCCTTGTCGAGCGAATCCATGAACAGATACGACGACAAAGCGTGGTGGATCCCCTCGGGCATCCAGTACTCGATGTGAACGCCGAACATCTCGTCGTACAGCCAGCCGAAGATCATCGTGAACGCACCGGCCCAGATGCCGATGGTTCCGACCGCCTTCCCGGCGTCGGAGTCGAACGCCCGCCAGGCGCCGTACCCCATCAGCATGTACAGTAGCCCGTAGCCGATGTCGCCGATCATGTACCCGAACGCGAACGGGTAGGTGAGGAAGACGAGTACCGTCGGATCGAGCTCGCTGTACTTGGGCTGGCCGACCATCTTCACCAGCAACTCGAACGGCTTCGCGGGCGTGATGTTGTCGAGAATGACCGGTGGCTGCTCGTCCATCGTGACGGCACCGCCGCCGTGGCCGGCCGTCGTCCCGCCGTCCGTGGCGGTCCGCTGTTGCTTGGCCTGTGCCGGCTCCGCGTCTGCGGGTTCGTCCTCGCGGTCGTCACCACCGTGGCCGTCACCGCCGGAGCCGGTGTGGGCTTCCGCGCCGTGTTCGTGTTCGTCGTAGTCCGCCACCTCGAGCTGTTCGATCTCGACGCTGTCGCCGACGGCGTCGTTCAGCGCGGCGACGAGCCGCTCGTACTCGGTAACCGGAATCCACCCCTCCGCGATGAACGCGTGCTCGCTCGTCGCGAACTGCAGGGGTGCCTCCGCTCGCTGAACCTCGACGGTCAGCTCCCGCTCGACCTTCAGCAGGAAGCCGCCGTCCTCGTGGGCGATCTCCTCGAGTTCGGTGTCGATCTCCTCACGCTCGTCCTCGAGTTCCTCCTCGCGCTCCTCGAGGTCGGTGACGTACGCGCTCGGACTCTTGTCGGTGTCGGGTACCTCGTGACGGGTGAACTCGACGCCGACGAGCGCGTCGTCGAGCGGGTCCTCGTCGGCGTCCTCGGTGGGCGCGGCCACGACGGCCACGACGTCGCCACCGGTAAACGTCTCGAAGGCCCGGATATCGTCGGACGCGGCGACGGCCGCCTCGATATCGTCAACCGGCCCCTCGCCGACGACGACGTCGACCGTCTCGTACCCCGCCAGAAGATCGAGGTCGATCCCCAGTTCGGCGAAGGGGGCCACGCGGTCGATTCGCTCCTTGACCTGCCGGAGTTCGTCGGTGACCTCGCTGCGACGGTCGTCGAGTTCGTTGACGCGGGCCTGGATCTCCTCGAGACGGTCTTCCCAGTCGTCGCCGAGCCGTCCCGATTCGGGCTCGACGTCGGTCTCGGACAGCTCGAGGGCACTCTCGAGGGCGCGGACGGTCACCAGCCGCTCGGAAGCGTGGTCGGCACCCGCCATCGGGTCGCCGTTGTCGAACCCCTCCCAGGAGCCGTCGTAGTCCGAGAGGTGTACCAGACTCAGTTCGTGAACCGTCTCGATGACCGTGGGCATGACGCCCCTGGAACCGGTCACCGAGACCTTGCTCATCTTCTCAGGTCTGAGCATGGACGTCCTCCTGGAACAGTTCGACGACGTGCGCGGTCACTTCGTCGACCCGATCTCGGGCGCGCTCGGCGAGTTCCTCGCGCTCCTGTTCTCCTTCTTCGAGGACCTGCTCACACTCCGCATCGACCGCTTCGCGAGCTTCCTCCAGACGGCGCTCTCTGACCTCCTGCGCCTCCTGTTCCGCTTCCGTGCGAATCTCCTCGGCACGTTTCCGGGCCTCGGCTATTCGCTCGTCGCGGTCGTTCTCTGCCAATGCGACGATCTCGTCGGCCTCGTCCTCCGCCGACTTAATTCGTTCGAGAACCTCTGGCCTCGGCATACTCTAAGCAGTCGGACGTTTGCCAGAGCGCGTATATGGTAGTTGCGAAAGTGGCTCAGCGCGAGCGGTGTCCAAGCGTCAGTAATTCGCTGTTACTTCGCTTTCATAGCGCCGGGAACGGCAGACATATGCCGGTCGGTCCGAAACTCTTCGCCAATGGGACTTCTCGAGAACAAAGCCCGTGCTCGACTGTTCTACAAGTACCTCTCACGGGTCTACGACCAGGTAAACCCCTTCATCTGGACCGAGGAAATGCGCACCGAAGCGCTCTCCCTGCTCGACTTCGAGGCGGAGATGACGGTGCTGGACGTCGGCTGTGGCACCGGTTTCGCGACCGAGGGACTGCTCGAGCACGTCGACGAGGTCTACGCCCTCGACCAGAGCGAACACCAGCTCGAACAGGCGTACGAGAAGTTCGGCAAACGTGCACCACCGGTCCACTTCCACCGTGGCGATGCCGAACGCCTCCCGTTCGCGACGGACACGTTCGACGTCGTCTGGTCGTCCGGATCGATCGAGTACTGGCCCGAGCCGATCCTCGCGCTCCGGGAGTTTCGCCGCGTTCTCAAACCCGGCGGACAGGTGCTCGTCGTCGGTCCGAACTATCCCGACAACGTCGTCAGTCAACTCCTGGCCGACTCGATCATGCTCTTTTACGACGAGTACGAGGCCGACAAGATGTTCAAAACCGCCGGGTTCGACGATGTGAAACACGCGTTCATGGGTCCCTCGTACGATCCAGACGTTGCGATCACGACGATCGGACGCGCACCCAAGTAACAGCTGTTTTCCGGGGCATGGGCTGTTCCTTTCTGGACCACGAGTCGCTAGCCGACATTCAGCGAACGACGCTACCGCGGCCTCTTGTACGCAGGTGTGATTGACAATGGAAATGAGCGAGCTCGACTGTCAATATGTTTCTATGATCGTAGAAATGGACGGGAAATTCGAGTGGAGACTCGTTGCAAGAGGCCGGTGGTCCCCGTTGGGCCGAGACTGAGCGGGCCCACCCGACTAAACCGCCGTCGTCTCGAGTTCGGCCACCCGCTGGCCGTCGACGGCGAGCGTTACGGAGACGGCGTCGCCCGCTGCAAGCGCCGGCGTATTCGTCTCGGCGACGGACACGCCGGCTTGCTCTCCGGCCGTCCACTTCGGATCGGCTCTCGCGTTGAACGGCCCGTCCGGAGTCCCTTCGAACCCGCTCGCGCCGACGAACGGGACCGGCGGTTGGTCCGATAGCGGTGTCCCGTTCACCGTGATCGTCACCGACAGCGTCTCGACGTCGATCGCGTCGCCGGCCGTATGTTCGATCGTAATCGAGGAGTCCGCACTGTCGGCCGCGAGTTCGAACCTCGCCGTCGGCTGCGGTGCTCCGAGCGACCACGTACCGAGGGCGATGGCAACGACGGTTGTCAAACAGACGGTGAGGACAAGTAGAACGAGGACGCCAACGATCGAACTGATAGCTCGCGCTTCCTGTAGACGGGTGTTCCGTTGCTGGACGTAGCCCTCCGAGGTCATAACCGTACTGCCCGCTTTTTTCCGTATAAAATGAGAGATGATCCGTGACGCAAAACCCGTCAGCTGTCTCGTATCGCACTCCCTCTCCTTCGAAATCGACCTGAACCTCTCTTACCGCGTGACTGTCCCGTTGACGACGCCAGTTTCCGTTTTTGCCTCGAGAACGTTCGTTCCGAGCATCGGAACCACCCATAGCGTTCCGTCTTCACCGGTCTCACCGACTTCGAAACCATCGTACGTGACGGTTGCACTCACTGGCTCGCCTGTCTCCTGATCGGTGATGGTTACCTTGACGGGTCCGTTCGTTGGCGTTCTGTTCATAGTCATGTTCAGGCCGTCGCCGTTCCAGGGACCGAGTTCCGTCGAGGGAAGTGACGGTGCAGAGATTTCCTGTACTTCGCGGTAAACGTCACCAGTTCCGCTGTCGAAGTAAAACTCGAGTCGTCCCTGTTCGTGATCCATTTCTGCCCAGTAGTGGTCCGGACTGTTATCCTGGAAGTACGGCCGATCGCTCGCCCACGGATAGAGTTCCTTCGAGTAATCATATGCTTCTCCCTCTTCGAACTGATCCACTTGTGTCGTGTCACGGTTGTCGAATCGAGCCGTCTCGAGAATGTATCTGTTACCGTCCATCACGGATATATTGTACCCGTTCTGTGATGTCGTGACGACCACGTTGTGATAATCGTTGTCCGGGTTCGCCGCCATCCGCTCGAGGCTCGCTCGGAGCGGTGTTCGATGGTAGTCGAACGTTTTGTAATCGGCGCGCGTACTCGACAGCGCTCCCGGGACTCCCTTTGCTTGGGCTTCTAACTGCCGGAGGCTCTCGCTGAGCTCCCCTGCAGCGTTGTGGTTTCGCAACAACGTCTGGAGGAGGGCTTCCGACGAGAGCTCGCCAGCGGCGTGCGCACGAACGGCCTTCCGCTCGCGTTGTTCGAGCGCGTCGGTCCGGTTCTGCAGCCGGTCGTATGCCGCCCGAATCATCTCCCGTTGCTCCTCGGTCGTTGCGCTTTCGAACTTGCTGTCGACGATCGCGTACTGGTCGTGGTCGATCCGTAGCTCATCGTCGCCGCTCGCGAGTTCCACCGCCAGATCCGGCTTGTATTTGCTGTATCCGTTTCTGACATCGCCGGTGACCGTGAGGCGATTCGTCGTGTTCTCGAGCTCTGTTGGTGCCGTTACCTGGGGTTGGAATTGCCGTTGCTGAATCGCGTCGGATTCGCCGTCTATTCCACCGCTCGGATTCGCTGCAATACCGGTTGTTGTGGGCAGGGAGAAGACAAGAAGGACCGCAAGGAAGACTGATGTCGATCTCTTCATTACACTAACGTACCGGCTCCTGATACAAAAACCGGTCGGCTGCTGATGAGGGAATAAACAGACTGTTATAGGCGGCTTCACATCTTATTAGACCGTTCACAGCCGCCAGTAATATTTTATTTTCCGATGGAAAGGGTTTTTTCCCCCGAGAAACCACCTGTTGGTACGCATGCGGATTCCCACTGCCGCCACATTCGCCCTCACAATCCTCCTAATAACTTCGACGTTGGGGGCGGTGGCCGCTACACCGTCTGTTCCTGAATCAACGACTGCTGATCGATCTCCTGCAGCGTCCCCCATCTCGCCGGCTTTCGCACAGTCGCAATCCGTCTCGTCCGAATTGATCACTGAACCAGCGCTCGAAGACCCTGAGACGAGACAGGTAATTCGGCTTCGTGTTACCGATACTGGTGATACACAGTGGATGATCGAAAGCCGATTTCTCGTGACCAACGAGAGCGAGGCCGAATCCTTCCGGAACTACGCCGAAACGGTCGTCACTGACCGAGAAGACGAACCCTACGATCGGCAAACATTTCAAGAGTACGCCGATCGTGCGAGTGAGTCGACCGGCCGCGAGATGTCCATCGAGAACGCGGGATGGGCCGGCTATCGAATCGAAAAACTCGAGACCGACGGGGAGACCAATGAAAACGTTCGGGTCGGTATTATCACCTACTCGTTTACCTGGACGAACTTCGCCACCGTCGACGGTGATCGAATCCACGTGGGTGACACGTTCGAGGCGACGCCCCTCTTCCGCCAACTGAACGACGGGCAGCGCCTTGTTATTGAATCACCGGATAACTACGGTTTTGTTAACACGCCGACGAGTACGGTGGACGGTGCTCTCATTTGGGACGGCCCTCACGAGTTCGGCCCGAACGACCTACAGATCACGATCCTCCGGGGAGCGGGGCCGAATGGCCCGTCCGTCTCAGGACTGAGTTGGCAGCTCGTCGTACTCATCGCACTCGTCGGACTCGTAATCGTTGCCGGTTCTGCTGGGTACATTCTCGCGCAACGGGACTCGCTCCCATCGATCTCCTTGGATCGACTCCAATCGCTCTCGATCAGTGAGTCGCTTCGGGCGTCCGAACTGCTCGAGCGCCACGGAAGTACCGAGGACGATCGCGGACCCGTTGCAGTGAACGGGAACAGTAACTCCGAACCAGTTCCGACCACGACGACTGATCCGTCCGTATCATCCGAGACGAAATCAGGAACTCAACTCGAGTTCGAGGAGCCCGGGTACGACGGCGTCGATCCCGAGTTACTGAGTGACGAGGAACGCGTCCTTCGCCTGCTCAAACGAAACGGCGGCCGGATGAAACAGGCGTCGATCGTCTCGGAGACAGGCTGGTCGAACGCCAAAGTATCGCAGCTGCTCTCGAAGATGGACGACGACGACGAGATAGAAAAGCTCCGAATCGGCCGGGAGAATCTCATTACGCTGCCGGGCGTCGATCCGACCGAACTCGACTAATCGTCACGGGCCGTTAGCCGATCCGCGTGGCGCTCAGTTCTCGATCGAGTCCGATTCGTTGGTCTCGCCGGTCTCCGACTTGTTTTCGGCTCCGGTATCGCCCGTCTCCGGGTCGTCGGTATCTTCGCCCGTCTCCGAGTCGTTGGTATCTCCGTCCGTCTCCGAGTCGTTGGTATCTTCGCCCGTCTCCGGATTGAACTCGATCGTTTGTCCGACGGCATCGTAGACGTCGTCCCAGTCTTTGTCCTCGTCCATCAAGAACACCTCGACGGTCAGCGGCCCGGAACCGAACTCCTCGATCCCGGCGGGTCGAACGTCGATGTGGAACGTCCCGTTTTCTTCCATGCGGACTTCTCGCGTCCGCTCGACGATCTTTCGCTCGCCCGGCCCCTCGTTGATCTTGACGAAGAAGTACGGTTCGCCGATCACGTCACCGTGTTCCGGCGGATCGACGTTCTCCATGCTGGTGTTGGCGACCACCTCGAGGTTGAAGTTCGAATACCCCTCGCCGTTCTCGGCGAGTTCTTTGTCGACGAAGCTCACGTTCTCGATTCGCTCTTCGTCTTTGCGTTCCAGGGGTCGGTTCGGCTCTTCGGGCGGATACCACTCCGCGTCAGCCGTGTTGTCCGTCGTCCCGTCCCCGCCGTCCGTTTCGTTTCCGGGTTCCGTGTCCGACCCGTCCTCGGTTCCGTTCGGATCGTCGCCGTCCCCGAGATCTTCCGTCTGTCCGCCGGTATCGTTCTCGTCCGTCTCGTCCGACGGTGTATCCGCTTGCGATCCTCCGAGAGCACTGCAGCCCGAGAAGGCCACGAGCAGTGCAACTGCAACGACAGCGAGTGTTCTGGCCTGCATCGTATCCGCTCCTACCGAGCCAGACCCCATTATTACAATCTCGATAAACCGCCTGCGGTCCGTTCGTCGATAGACCGGACGAAAGCGCCCGAGGACGGCGTTTCCGCAGTGTTGGCCGTCGCAAAACGATTGTTAATAGTATCCAAGATCGCGCAACTGCTCGCTTCTCGCAGTCCGCTCCGACCAGCATGCGATGACCGCGTCGCCACTCACCTGGAACACGTTGTCGCGCGAACGCTCCGCGTCCGACTGCACCGTGAGACGCGAAGCGTCTCGCCTGTCGCTACCGATCCGCTCACTCCCGTCCGTCGCGGGACTCACGCCAGCGGCGTTCGCTCGACGACCTGTCCGTCGTAGGTCGGATACTGCTCGACGATTTCGCCCTTCTCGAGGTCGCCGTCCTCGATCATCTCCTCGAGGAGCCACCAGGCGACCTCGACGTGATCGCTTTTGACGGTGTAGAACTCGTCGGGGACGCCGAGGGCCTCGAACCGCTCGGGATCGGCGTACGTCTTGCCGTAGACGAGCGTCCCGTCGTCGGTGATGTCGTCGAACTCGCGGCGGACGTTACGAGCCATGCGCTTCAGGCGGCGGCGGTGCTGGGCTGCGTCTTTGAAGACGGACGTACAGAAGTAGACCTTCTCGTGGTCGCCCATCGTCTCGAGGATGTCCTCGCGGGAGCCGTCGACGGCGCTCATGTGATCTTCCTTGAGTTCGAACCCTTCGGCTTGCATCCGGCGGTAGTTGCCCTGTGACATCTCGAACTCGTTGACGTTGCAGAACTCCGCTGCACCTTCGTCGAGGAACTCGAGGAACTCCGGTTCGGCGCGGATGCCGGGAATCTCGAACGCGGGAGTGAGGCCTTCCTCGCGGGCGACGTAGAGGATGTCCTCCCACTCGGTGCCGTGGAGATCGCCCCACTGTTCGTATGGCGGATGGAATCGAATCTCGTCGAGGCCGGCCGCCGAGAGGCGGCGCATGTTCTCGCGGCCGCCGGTGATACCGGTGTAGAGGTGGGTGTGGTGGTCCTCGCCGAACTCCGCTTTCAGGAGCTCGAGGTAGTGACAGGTTCGACCCAACGCCTCCTGGGGTTCGCCGCCGGTGATCGACGTGCCGAGGGCGTCCATCCGGTGGGCTTCCGTGAGGACGTCGTCGTCGCTTTCGACGAGGCGCTCGTTGGCGTAGACGTCGGTGACGTTCTTGCGGTTCTCGCCGAGCGGGCAGTAAAAGCAGTCGCGCTGGTCGCAGTAACCGTAGACGAACAGCACCATCTTGCCGCCTTTCGCGCACTGCTCACAGCCCTTCGAGATCATTCGAAGGTACGTACCCACCCGAGCCTCAAAAGCCGTCCGGAACCGATACGGGATGTGTGGTGATAGCAGTCGTCCGTGCTGAAGTCGCATACTATTATACGGTGGAGTCGAAAGGTAGGGTATCTGATGTCACCCGGGATCCACGTCCTGTACGTCGACGACGACCCGGACATCCGCGAGTTATCGGCGACCGTCCTCGAGCGAACGAGCGACGAGTTCGACGTGACGACCGCCGGGTCCGGTCGCGAGGGGCTGGCACTTCTCGACGACGGTCTCGGTGTCGACTGTATCGTCAGCGACTACCAGATGCTCGAACTGGACGGGCTCGAGTTCTTCGACGCGGTCCGGGATCGCGATCCGGACGTGCCGTTTCTCCTGGTCACCGGTACTCGCCCGTCGGAAATCGCGAGCGAGGCCATCGACGCCGGCGTTACGGACTATCTGCGAAAGGGAGCGGTCACCGGGACGGCCCAGTGTACGGTACTCGCGAACCGGATCGAACACGCCGTCGAGAAACGTCGCCTAGAACGCGCCCGAGACGAAATCGACCGGCAGCTCGAGCGCTACCGAGTACTGGTCGAGAACGCCGCCGATCCGATGTACACGCTCGACGAGAACGGGACGGTCACGATGGTGAACGACGCGATGGTCGACTGGATCGGGTACGACCGAGACCGCCTCGTCGGGTCGGCCATCGAGACCGTTCTCACCGACGACACGGTCGAGTGCGCGACCGACGCGCTGCGACGGATGACCGAAGCGGAGACGCCGGCACCTGCGTGTTTCGAATGGACGTTCGAAGCGAGCGACGGTCGCCGCCGGGTCAGTCAGACGACCGTCGCACCGCTACGTACCGGCGACGGCGAGTTCGCGGGCTCGGCCGGCGTCGTTCGGGAGCGGACGTGAGACGAGGAGCGCGAATGCTCGCAGTACGAGACGGCTCGGGCAGCTGGTCGTCACCGTCGGCTCGCTCGACCGAGCGCAGGACTAGGACCACCGATCGACCGGAGACGTGGTTCGTTCGGACGGCTTTTATGTCGCGGATACGGGGCCAGGACTGCCGGCCGACCGCGAATCGCTGTTCGAACTCGGATACACGACTGCCGCGGACGGCACCGGGTTCGGGCTGGCGATCGTCGAACAGATCGCCGAGGCCCACGACTGGAACTGGACCGTCACCGCACGCGACGGTGACGAGGGCGGTGCTCGATTCGAGATCCGGAACGTAACCGTTCCCGCCGATTCGTCCAACTCGCTGCGGTCGGCGTGAGACGAGCGGTCCGTCGGCGACGTGCCGAGCGGCGGCTCCGTCTCATGCCGTCTTCGAGCGCGCTCGAGGCCGGCTGTCGACCCCAGAAGATGCAAATACCTCGCGGTCGAACGTTCGAGCGATGCTGTTGGTCCTGTGCGTCGATCTCGACGACGATCTCGGCCGGAAGACCGGCTTCTCGACGCCGGTCATCGGTCGCGACCCCGTCGAGGAGGCGGCCGTCGCCCTCGCGACCGCGGACCCGGAGGATTCGGACGTGAACGTCATCTTTCAGGGGCTGCACGTCTACGACGACCTCGACGAGCGCGACGAGAGCGTCGAAGTCGCCGTCGTCACCGGGAACGACCAGGGCGACGTCAGCGCCAATCGCGAAGTCGGCGACGAAGTCGATACCGTCCTCGCGAGCCTCTCGACTGCGGAAGACGTCACCGTTCTCGTCGTGACGGACGGGGCACAGGACGAATCCGTCATTCCGATCATCCGCTCACGCGTCCCCATCGACGGCGTCCGGCGGGTCGTCGTTCGGCAGGCACAGGACCTCGAGTCGATGTACTACACGATCAAGCAAGTGCTGGACGACCCCGAGACGCGCGGGACCGTGCTGATCCCGCTCGGCATTCTCCTGTTGATCTATCCGCTCGCCCTGATCGGGACCGCCCTGGACATGCCGGGATTCGTCCTGGGGATGACGTCGGCGCTCCTCGGCTTCTATCTCATCTCCCGCGGACTGCGGCTGGGCGATCGGCTCGACGTCGCCGTCGAACGCGCCCGCCGATCGCTGTACGCCGGGCGGACGACCCTGCTGGCGTACGTCGTCGCCGCCGCGCTGTTCGTCCTCGGCGGCGTCAGTGGGAGCGAGCGGCTCGAGGCCGTCCAGCAATCGACCGCCGGTCCCGTCGAGGCGCCGGTCATGCTCGCCGCGCTCGTCAACGGCTCGATCCTCTGGTTTGCCGCCGCGGGACTGACGACGAGTCTCGGGCAGATCACCGACGAGTACATCGCCGGCACGCTCGAGTGGCGCTACCTCAACGCGCCGTTCTACGTGCTCTCGATCGCAATCGTCCTCCACGCCGTGAGCGCATTTTTCCTCGGCGAGGCCGGGAGTGCCTTTTTCCTCGGCGAAGTCGGGATCACCTACCTCGCGGCCGCGCTGACGGCGGGCACGCTACTGGGAATCGTGAGCACGCTCACCTTCGCCGTCGCGGAATCGCGGTTCGCCGATTCGGATCGGGAGGAGGGGACCCGGCAGGCGGAGCGGGTCTGACCGGCCACCGTCCGCGATCGCCGCTTCGCTTATCGTTCGCGTTCGACGACGAACTCCGCCAACTCGAGCAGGTACTGCCGCGCCTCGGCGTCCACGACGTCGACCCGATCCAGCGCGTCGATCGCACGGTCGGCTTCTCGCCGGGCGTGGGCGTTCGCTTCGTCGGGCGTGAGTTCGGTCACCTGGACGACCGACGGGCGCTCGAGGGCGGCGTCGTGGCCAGTCGGTTTACCGAGTGCCTCGGGGTCGGCGACGGCGTCTAGCACGTCGTCCCTGATCTGGAAGGCGACGCCGACCCGTTCGGCGTACTCGCCGAGGGCCTCGACGGTGACGGGGTCCGAGTCGGCGGCGATAGCGCCGAGTTCGGCTGCGGCTCGGAACAGCGCGCCGGTCTTGCGGCGTGCCAGGGTCATGTACTCGGCTTCGTTCGTGGGCTCGGCCGAGAGTTCGGTCGCCTCGCCGATGCCGAGCTCGACCATCGCCTCGGCGACGACTCGAGTCGCGTTCGGATCGGCCGAAAAGAGGGCGAAGGCCTCGCCCAGCAGGCCGTCGCTGGTGATGATCGCCGGGCCGTGGCCGAACTCGGCCCACGCGCTGGTCGTCCCGCGTCGCAGTTCCGAGCGGTCGATGATGTCGTCGACGACCAGGGAAGCGCTGTGAACGAGTTCGATGCCGACGCCGAACTCGACCGCATCCTCAGCCCGTCCGCCGACCGTCTCGCAGGCCAACAGCGTTACCATCGGGCGGACGCGCTTCCCCCCCGAGAGCGCGACGTGGCGAACCTCTTCGCTGAGCGTCTCAGGTTCGACCCCATCGACGACTTCGACGAGACGTTGCTCGATCAGCGCCCGTCGACGCTCCAGCAGTTCCATTGGGGACGTTTAGGAGAGGGGCGAAAAGTACGTAACGGATCGAACACGGCCGAGAAAGGACGGCGCGACGGGCCGTATTCGACGGCCCGAGACGGCCCGTTTCGATCGCACCCGAACCTGGTTTACGATTGCTGGGAGAGCAGGTGAGCGCCCACCACGGTCACGATCGGGACGGCGGCGAACACGGCGGCAACGGCGTGCTGGCCGTCGAAGAACGCCATCGACGCGCCGATCGCACTGATCGCGACGAACGAGACCGTCACCAGTCCGAAAACGTCGTCTTTCACCATCCGCTCGAGGAGGCTCCGCTCGTCGGTATCGACCCGCTCGCGGACCTCCGCGAGCTCCAGGTGGAGGGTCTTGAGGTCCGACTCGAGTTTCCCGTTGATCGCGTCGACTCGCGCTTCCATCTCGTCGACGCTCGATTCGACGTCGTCGACGGCCGACTCGAGGTCGGTGTCCGACTCGACCGACGCCTCGAGCGTCTCGAGATCCGTCGAGAGCGTTTCCAACCGCCCGTGGTTGGCGTCGACGTCCGTCCGGAGTTCGGTGACGGTCGGCTCCAGCGTGTCGACCGTCGCTGCGGCGTCTTCGGCGGCGGCTTCGATATCCTCGACCGTCGCTTCGACGGCGTCGACCTGTCGGCGAGTCCGGGCCAGCTCCGCCTGCAACTGCGTCACCGCCTCCGCGGTGACGGTCTCCCCTTCGAGCGTTTCGAGAGCCGTCTCGAGTTCGGTGATCGTCGCTTCGAGGTCGTCCAGTCGATCCGAGTCCGCCGCGTCGTCGGGATCCTCGGTGACCTGCGTTTCGACCGCGTCGATCCGGTCCCGCACCGCCTCGAACTCGTCGTGGACCGCCCCGACTTCCTCCCGGAGCTCCGTCCGCACGGTTTCGACGGTCTCGTCCGTCGATTCGACCGCCCGCTCCAGCTCGGGGACGGTTCCGTGAACCTCTTCCAGCGCCGCGCCGAGCGTCGACAGCTCGGCGTGGATCTCACCGAGGTGCGTCTGGACGCGGTTTTCGAGCGCGACGAGGGTCTCGTCCGACGCCCGCTCGTCGTACGCATCGAGTCGCTCGAGGCGGTCGGTAACTGCCGTTTCGAGGTTGTCGACCGTCTTGGTGATCATCGGGACGGCCTCTTCGAGCTCCCGAAGTCGGTCCGCGTCGGCCAGCCCTTCCGTCGCCGCATCCAGGTCCGATTCGTCGATCGCTGTCTCGGAGACTGAGCCGAGTTCGTCCGATAGCGATTCGACGTCGCTCGCCAGCGACTCGAGGTCGTGTTCGAGGTCGGTGAGGGACGGTCCGCCCTCGGCGGTCGGCGGGCCCGACGACGCCTCGATCGCCGACACGGTCGCGGAGAGCGATCGGAGTTCGGTCTCGAGTTCGTCGACGGAGCCCTCGACCGCGTCGATCTCTGCCGTCAGCCCGTCGAGCGCGGTGTGGACCGACTCCCGCGTCGCTCGTTCGGCGACCCGATCTTCGAGCCGCTCGACCGAGTCGGCCAGCGTCTCGAGGCGTTCCTCGAGGCGGCCCAGTTCGTCGTCGGCCGACGGTTCCCGGGCCGCTCTCCCCGCCGAATCGGCCGCGAACGATTCGAGCTCCGCCGATAGCGACTCGACGTCGGCTTCGAGCGACTCGACGGTCGCGGCGTCGACGCCGGCCGCCGCTTCGTCGGTCTCCTCGATCACCGTCTCGAGCTCCGCGACCGAGCGATCGACGTCGTCGATCACGGCCGTGAGCGCGTCCAACTGGGCGTCGACGTACTCCCGCTTCGCCCGTTCGGAGACCCGATTCTCGAGCGATTCGAGCGTCTGCTCGATCCTCGCGATCTCGGCTTCGAGGTCGTCGATCCGGTCTCCGGTCCGGCGGTCCTCCACGGCGTCCGAGACGGTTCCCCCGTCGGTCATCACCCGTCGCGAACCAGTGGCGCTCGTCGCCGCGGTGCCGCCGTCCGGTCGCGACCGGTCGCATCCCCACTTGTCGTCCCTGGGCGAGCTCCCGGTCGCGGTGGTCGTCGTCCCCGACGGACCCGCGACGACCGCCCGCAGCCCATCGCTGCCACCCCCATCCACGGCGAATATCGGTAACTCCCCGTCGGTTCCGATTAACATCTTCAGCATAATTAACCCGAAACCACTTGGATTTTACTGATAGTTTGTCAGAATACCGCCACGAGAAGCGGCCGTTGGTTGCGGGGACGGGCGATCGGCGATCCGCCTACTCGCCGTCGAGCTGGTTGAACGTGAACGAGTCGTCGAACTGCCCGCCGTCCTCGTCGTCGTTCGCGTCCGAGTCAGGTCGGGACGGTGCGTCGTCAGTTTCATCGGTCGCGTCCGAGTCAGGTCGGAACGGTGCGTCGTCAGTTTCATCGGTCGCGTCCGCGCCGTCCGTTCGCTCGCGTCCGTCCTCGCTGCCGTCGACGTTCACCCCGTCGAACGTCAGCGACGTCTCGCGGTCGCCGTCCTCGTCGTCGTTCGCCTCGGTCTCGAAGTGGTCGAGCGTCTCGCTCAGGTGAGCCGCCTGATCCGCGAGCGAACTCGCGCTCTCGGAGACCTCCGAGAGGGCGGACGTCTGCTCTTCCGCGGCCGCCGCGACGCGCTGGGATTCAGCCGCCGTCGATTCGGAAATGTTGGTCGCCGTCGAGACCATCGCGACGACCTCCTGGGTCGAGGCCGCCTGCTCCTCGGTCGCCGCCGAAATCTCCTGGACGCCGTCGTTGGTCTGCTCGGCGTAATCGGCGATCTCGTCGAGCGCCTCGGCGGCGTTCTCGACGGAGTCGACGTGCTCCGCGATCCGATCCGCCGTCCGCTGGACCTCGATCGTCGTCTCGCTCGTCTGTTCGTTGACTCGCTCTAACCGCTGTTCGATGTCTTCGGCGGTCGATTTCGTGTCCGCAGCCAGCTCTTTGACCTGTTTCGCGACCGCGCCGAAGCCGGAGCCGTCCTCGCCGCTGGCTCCCCGGGATGCCTCGATGTTGGCGTTGAGCGCGAGCATGTTCGTCTCGCGGGCGACCTCGGAGATGAACTCGACCAGTTCGTCGACCTGCTCCATCTCCCTCTCGAGTTCTTCGATCGCGTCGACCGCTTCCATCGATTCCGCTTCGATCTCGTGCATCCCGTCGATGGCCTCCTGTGCCGCCTCGCGACCGAGGCGACCGGTTTCGGCCGTCCGCTCGGCGATGTCGGCGACGTTGTTCGAGGAGGCCGCGATCTCCTCGGTCGTCGTCGAGAGGCCGCTCATCTCCTGGTTGACCGACTGCAGGTTCTGGTTCTGCTGGTCAGCGCCGTCCGAAATCGACTGGATCGACTCGGAGACCTGTTGGGATGCCGACCGGACCTCCTCGGAGCTGGCTGTCACCTGTTCGCTGGCCGCCGCGACCTCGTTGGCGAAGGACTTGACGTCGGCGGTCGTCCCCTCGAGTTCCTCGACCATTTCGTTGAACGCGACCGCGATATCGCTCATTGCGTCGCTCTCGCTCTCGGGATCGAGCCGCCGCGTCAGGTCGCCGTCGGCACACTCGTCCATGACCGCACTGAACTCCTCGGCTTTGGCCTCGAGATGCCGGTTCATCGACTCGGTCTCGGCGCGGGCCGCTTCGGCCTCCTCGCGCGCGTCCTCGGCGGCCTGGATCTGGTTTCGCAGCGAGTTGCGCATGCTGTCGAACCCGTCGTAGAGCCGGCCGATCTCGTCGACGCGGTCCGTCTCGAGATCGACGTCGAGGTTCCCCTCTTCCATCTCCGTCGTCCGGTCGCGCAGGCGGGCGAGCGGGACGACGGTCTGCCGTCCGAGGACGACGCCGACGATCCCAAGTGTGACGAGGCTCGTGAGCAACATCGTGATGACGTTGGTCCCGACGTCGCTCGCGACGCCGTATGCCTGCTCGGTCGGAACGCTGGTGACCGCGACCCACTGCGTGTTGCCGACCGGGACGTACGCCCGCACGATGTCGCCGTCCTGAACGCGCGTCAGTCGCCCGCCGAGGGCGGCTTCCATCGCGTCGTCGTCGACGGCGTCGGCGTCGATCGTCGCCGATTCGGCCTGGAAGATGGCCGATCCGTTCTCGTCGAGGATGATCGTCGACGTGGACGCGTTCTCGTCCTGTAACTGCCCGACCTGGTACTCGAGCGTGCCGATGATGATGACGGCGCGATCGTCTCGCTCGGTGACCGGGCTGGCGAAGGCCATCACTTGGTCGTCGAGCGTGGGCGACTCGTAGGCCTCCGGCGAGTTCCAGACCGACTCGTCGAGGACGAACTCGTCGGTGAACTCGCCGTCCGCCCAGGGCTCCTCGAGCGACGAGAACGACTCCCCGCGGTAGTCCGCGTTCGTACTCGTGATGATCTCGTCGTTCTCGGTATCGACGTAGTGGATCGCCCGCACGTCGACGTCCATCCGGGCTTGCTCTTCGACGAGGTGCGCCTGGACTTCTTGCGGATCACCGTCCTGGAGGGTCGGCGATGCGGACGCCGTTCGCGTCTGCACCCGCATCGACTCGACCCAGTTGCTGATCGCGTCGGCCTGCATTTCGGCGGTCGACTCGAGTTGCTCGTTCGAGTCCGCGCGGACCGTCTGGTCGATCTGGGCGTAGCTGACGAAGCCGACGGAGCCGATCACCAGCACGACGACCAGGATCGAAATCACGAACTTCACGAGGTAGCGCCGCCTGACGAACGACGGAACGAGTTTCGCGAGCGACGACATCACGCGTTCACCCGGTCTATTTCGGCGATTCCGCCGTCAGCACTCTGATCGAACTCCCAGTACTCGAAGGTCGCGTCGACCACGTCGCCGTTCTCGTCGAACCCGACCGAACTCGAGGCCCCCTCGTACGTGACCGGCTCACCTTCGGCCGCCAGCTCGAGCCCGTCGGCGAGGGACGACGGATCGACGGACTGTCCGTTACCGGTGGTGACCGCCTGCATTGCGTTTCTGATCGCGGTACCGTCGTTCTGGCCGGCGTAGGCGTTCGCGAGCAACAGGACGGCGGTCGCATCGTACGCGTGGGACGTGAAGATGCTGGGTTCGGCGTCGTACTCGTCCTCGTACAGCTCCGTAAACGTCACGTTGCCGGGCCCGCCGACCAGCGGTGCCGTTCCGCGGATGCCGTCGAGCGAGTAGTCGACCTCCTGTTGTAGTTCGCCGTCCTGCAAGCCGTCGGTGACGAGAATGTCCTCCTCGGCGTCCGCGCCCAGATCGGTGAACACCTGGCTCCCCGTCTTGGGGTAGCCGATTATGACGAGCAGCTCCGGATCGTCGGTTCGAACGCGCTCGATGGCGTCGTCGTAGGAGCTTCGGCCCTCCTTGAGCGGAACCTGAGCCGTGACCGTGCCCCCGTGGCGGGCCTGAAACGATCGGCTGAACGCCTGGCTCAACTGCCAGCCGTAGTCGTTGTTCACGTAGAGGGTCGCTGCGCGATCGTGGCCGAGATCGGTCACCGCCCTGTCAGCCAGGACGACGGCCTGCAACGAGTCCGAAAGTGCGGTCCGAAAGACGAGTCCGGCGTCGTTGAGCGACGTGATCGTCGGCGAGGTCGCACTCGGTGAGCAAGAGACGGTCCGGTACGGGATGAGAACCTGCTGGGTCGCCTGTAACGTGACGTCGGACGCGGCCGGCCCGTTGACCATCGGGTACTCGGCCGCGACGAGGTCGGCGGCACCCTGCACGCCCGCGGACGGCGATGTCTCCGTGTCCACGACGTCGTACTCGATCTCGAGCGAGACGCTGTCTTGGACTTGTTGGACTGGGAGGAGCGCCGCGTCCCGGATCGGTTTGCCAACCGAGCCGAGATCGCCGCTCAGCGGCTGCATAACGCCGAGCTTGAGCGTTCTGTCGGTACCACCTACGTCGCTCCCGTCCTCGACGTCGCTCGATCCGAGTCCGGGAACCGAGCCGAGACAACCGGCGAGCCCGCCGAGACCAGCGGCGCCGAGACCGGTAATGAATTTCCGACGGTTCGATCGTACAGGCATACCTTCGCATTCAACTCATACCACATAACTTCACTGTTCAATTACAACAACAAGTCTTTTCGGTATCATATTCTGATCTGACATATGGGTGCGATCTAACAGATTTCTCTACTATACTTCGTGGAATCATACCCGAAAGAGCCGACAGTAGTGATGGCTTCCGGAAATCACAATTTTTGGACTGCTATTTTAATTTGTAATATGACATAGCCAGCGTGTTCCAATAGTAATTGAAAATACATGTGTACTGCTTTGAACGATTGTCGCGGCGAGGACCACTGACTCGCTACGCGACATCTCCAGTTTATCTCGCGCGTTCTCGTTCATCGATCACACGCGCACAGAACGGGACAAAACAAAACGTCCGTCCCAGTTCACCGCCCTACTCGTCGTCGAACTGACTGAAGGTGAACCCGTTGTCCGTTGATTCCTCGTCTACCGTCTCGGCGTCGGACGCCGACGCGTCCGCGTCGCCCTGTTCGTCTCCGTCATCACCGAACTCGACGACGGCACTCTCGTCGGTTTGCTCGAGCGTGCCCTCGTCAGCGTCGTCGTCCGCGTCGTCTCTCGCCTCGGTCTCGAAGTGGTCGAGCGTCTCGCTCAGGTGAGCCGCCTGATCCGCGAGCGAACTCGCGCTCTCGGAGACCTCCGAGAGGGCGGACGTCTGCTCTTCCGCGGCCGC
>NZ_FOFD01000004.1:365859-508472 GCF_900110865.1 Natrinema salaciae | reverse complement strand
TTTCGCAGCGAGTTGCGCATGCTGTCGAACCCGTCGTAGAGCCGGCCGATCTCGTCGGTCCGATGGGTCTGGAGGTCGACGTCGAGGTCGCCCTCCTCCATCCGCTGGGCTCGTTCTCTGAGTGCCGTCAGCGGGACGACGGTCTGCCGGCCGAGTACGAACCCGACGAGACAGAGCGTCAGCAGCGCCGACACGATGATCAACCCGACGTTCTGTGCGACCGTATCCCGGACCGCGAAGGCGTGTTCGTTGTCGACGGTCGTGATGGCGACCCAATCAGATTTTTCTACGTACGCGTACGCGTGCGCTTCCTGGTCAGTCTTCTGGAAGAGGACCGAGCCGTTCTGCCGTGTATCGTTGATGTGCGACTCGTGCACGTCGGCGTCCACCTCCTGATCGATCTGCAGAACCGTTTCCCCGTTCGTGTTGATGATCTGGGTCTCCTGATTCGTTTCACTGTTCTGAATCCGGTCGAGGTGACCTTGCACTCGTGCGATCACGACGACGTACTGATTGGGCTGGTCTGGAACCGAACTCGCGAACGCGATCACCGGTTTGTCGTCCATCACTGGCGAGCGGTACGATCGCGACGACATCCAGACCTTGTCGTTCTCGCCCGCGCCGGACGGAACGTCGGCGTTCGCCCACGGGACGTCACGCTCCTCGAGATCTGACAGCGCGATCCCCTCGAGTGGGAATTCGGTGCTCGTCTTGACGGTGCCCTCGCCGGTGTCGATCAGGTGGACGGCGAGAACATCGTCGCTCATTCGTTCCTGTTCCGTCACGAGATACGCCGCTTGCTGTTCGTTCTGTTGTAACGGTTTTCCTGCCGACACCGTGCGGGTCTGGAGGTTCATCTTTTCGAGCCACTCGTTCAGCGAGTCGGCGCGGAGTTCGCTCGTCTCCGTCAGTTGATTTTCGGTACTCGTCCGTACAGCGCCTTCCGCCTGGAGGAATCCGTAGGCTCCGACGGACGAAATGACGATCACGACGATCAATATCGAGACGAGGAACTTGAGAGCGTAGCGACGTTGGATGAACGACGGGACTAGCGCGCTCGCGATCGTCGCGAGTGTCCCTCTCGATCGGTCGTCTGATTCGTGGTTACTATCTTCCATTTTTACTGTATCGACTGTGTTGTGAACGGTATGTTCTGGTAGTCGTCGGTCAGTGTGCTCGTGTACTCGGCGTCGGACGAGCCACGTCTCCTGCGGTCGGTTCGGTTACGGCTCCGATGGAATCCCGATCTCTCCGTCGACGATTTCTGCGCGGGTTTCTTCGAGATTGGATTTCACTGCCTGGGGAATTTCGCCACCGATTTCGCTCCCGTACACCGTCTCGACACCATCCTCGTCGATCCCGAGCGGGAGAACGCTCCCGCCCTGATATTCGTCGTTGACGATGCTCTCGATGGACCGATAGACGGCGGTGTCGACGCGTTTGGTCATGCTCGCGAGGATGATGTCGGAGTACCGGGGGTTACTCCGGGTCTGATCGGTGTCGACGCCGAGCGCGAATCGGTCGCGATTCTGGGCGGCCTGGAACACGCCGATTCCCGTCCCGCCGGCGGCGTGATAGATGATGTCCGCTCCCTCGTCGTACATCCGGTTGGCGACCCGTTTGCCACCCGCTATGTCACCGAAGTCGCCGACGTACTCCGAGAGCACCTCGACGCTTTGATCGTGGTAGTCGACGCCTGCGGCGTATCCCGCTTCGAACTTCTTCACCGGCGGGATCTCGGTTCCGCCAATGAATCCGACGGTCGCCTCGCTGGAATCGACCGAACTCGTTCCAGCCGAAAAATCCCTCGTCGTCAGTTGCGCCGCTAAATACCCCATCTGAAACGACCCTTCCTGATCTTCGAAAATGTAGCTTGCGACGTTTTCCTTCTCGACAACCGTGTCGACGATAGCGAACCGCTGCTCGGGGAACTCGTCGGCATTCTGCTCGAGCCCTTCGACGTGGTCGAAGCCGATGCAACAGATGAGATCGTAGTTGGGATCGGTCGACTCGGCGAAGTCCCGCTGGGCCGTGGACATCTCCTCCAGTTCGGGTTCCTTGTAATCGAAGGAGATGTCGTAATCCAGCCGGGCCTGCTGGACGCCGCGGTGAGCCATGTCGTTGAACGCCTTATCGTCTAGTCCGGCTGTTGCGTACACCATTCCGACGTTGATCGTGTCGTCGTCGCCGTTCGATCCGGCTGTCGACGTCTCCTCATCATCGGTCGGTGCACTGCTCTCGCCGGAGCAACCCGCCAGGGAAACCGCTCCGACCCCTGCAAACCCGCTCAATAAATGTCGCCTGCTATAGCACATCATATTGTTTATATCCTCGCCCATTATGTTGCCTTAACATATACTATCGTATAAGTACAGTCACTTATACTGTATGGCAGTCTGTGAGATAGCATCCGGAATAGTATCGTAATCTGGTGCTGCTAGCTACCCGTGTGACGCCATCGGGAACGGCGGAGAAATACGTCGTGCGTCTCCCAGCGTCCGAAGAAACCGCTACTCAGGTAGAAATTTGGACCAAAAAATCCGCGAGCATCTGTGACACTCGCGGTACGACTGCTTACCCGCCGAACTCCTCGATGAGTTCCGGTACGACGTCGAAGAGGTCGTCGACGATCGCGTAGTCGGCGATGTCCATGATCGGCGCGTTGGGGTCCGTGTTGATCGCGACGATCGTATCGGAGCCCTTCATGCCGGCGACGTGCTGGACGGCTCCGGAGATGCCGATCGCGATGTAGACGTCAGGGGTGACGACCTTCCCGGACTGACCGACCTGCCGGTTCTTGGGCAGCCAGCCGTTGTCGACGATCGGACGGGACGACGACAGCGTCGCACCGAGCGCATCCGCCAGATCGCGGATCAGGTCGAGGTTCTCCTCTTCCTCGATCCCGCGGCCGATCGAGACGAGCAGGTCGGCCTCGCTGATGTCGACGTCGCCGCCGCCGACCTCCTCGAATCCCGAGACCGTGGAGCCGATGGCGTCCTCGTCGATGTCCGCGTCGAAGGCTTCGATCGCGGCGTCGCCGGTGCCCTCCGCAGCGGGCCACTCGGCACCGCGGATCGTCACGACCGCGTCGCCCGTGAGTTCGTTGGTCGTCTCTACCTTCCCGCCGTACATTTCGCGGGTCGCGACGAGCGTCTCGCCGTCGTTGTCGAGGCCGATCGTGTCGGTGACGACCGGCAGATCGAGTTCGTTGGCGATGGCGGGGGCGTAGTCGAGCCCGTTGACGCTGTTGGGCGTCAGCACGTACTGCGGGGCGAGCTCGTCGTACAGCTGCGTGATCGTCTGCGTGTAGATGTCGTGGTTGAACTCCTCACCGTGGGAGACGGTGTGAATCGCGTCGACGCCCTCGCGGTTGAGCTTCTCGGCGAACTCGTCGACGGTGCCGCTGATGACCGCGAGGTGGAGATCGCCGCCCGTCTCGTCGGCGAGCTGGCGACCGGCGGTGATGATCTCGTAACTGACGTCGCGCAGTTCGCCGCGACGGTGGTCCGCGACTGCGAGGACGTCCGTCATTGTGCCACCCCCTTGTCGCGGAGCAGTTCACCCAGCTCCGAGGCCGTCTCCTCGGCGCTCCCTTCCCAGGTCGTCACGTCGCTCTCGCTCTCGGGCTCGTACATGTCCGTCAGCTCGAGTTCGGTTTCGATGGTGCTCTCGTCGACGCCGATGTCGGCGAGGCCCTTGACGTCGAGTTCCTTCCGCTGTGCCTGTCGGATGCCACGCAGGCTCGCGTAGCGGGGCTCGTTGATACCCGTCTGGATGGTCAACACGGCGGGGAGCTCGATGTCGGTGAGCTCCTCGACGCCGCCCTCGAGTTCGCGTCGCACGGAGGCGACGCCGTCGTCGAACTCGTGATCGAGGTGGTTGACGACGGCTCCCCACTGGAAGCCGAGGTTCTCGGCGACGGAGACGCCGGTCGCGGCGAAGCTGTCGTCGCCGGCCTGGACGCCCGTCAGCACGAGGTCGGGGTCCTCTTCCTCGACGACGGCGCTGAGAATCTCCGTCTTGGCGTTGACGTCGAGCAGGTCGACGTCCTCGAGGGAGTCGTCCCAGACGCGGACGGCGCGGTCGGCACCTTTCGCGAGCGCCTGTCGGATGGTCTGTTCGCAGTCTTCCGGACCGATAGTGACCGTGACGACTTCGTCGGCGATGCCATCTTCCTGGAGCTGAACGGCCTCTTCGACCGCGTAGTCGTCCCACTCGTTGAGGTCGGCACCGAGGTACTGGTCTGCGATTTCGGTTCCCTCGATCTCGAACTCGTCTTCGACGGTCGCCACCTCTTTGACCGTAACGAGAATTTTCATCGTTTGTCACTGCTACGTCCATACCGTAAACCTTTTCGAAACCGCCCGTCCTGCGGAAGGCGTTCAGTTACCAGGTTTTGTGAATCGTCCGGCTCGTGCTATGGTTGCTACCGGTTCGACCGGCGTTCGCTACCAGCGTTTCGTTTCTCCGCTCGAACGATCTCGAAGACGGAAACGGTTTAACGCCACCGCTGGTAGTGTCGATCATGGCAGACTGTCCACTCGCCGACGACTGCCCGAGCTTCTCCGAGCGGATCTCGGGAATGGGATGTCAACACTACGGTGATCGGGGTGGCAAGGAGTGGTGTAACCACTACAGCCAGCCGATCGAGGACCTCAAGACGCAGCCGGTCAAGTCCGGTGAGGAGGTCGTCATCGACGTCGTCGACATGCACGAGAGCGGTGCCGGCGTCGGCCGTACCGAAGACGGGTTCATCGTGATGGTCGACGGGGTCCTCCCGGAGGCCCGTGCGCGCGTCGAGATTACGCGAGTTCACAGCAATCACGCACGTGCGGAAGAACTGGAACTCCTGCCGATGGACCCCGACGACGATGGCGAGGACGACGACGAAAACGCCGCTGGGGACGACGTCGACACCGACGCCGAAGAGTCGGAAGACGACGGTCCACAGCGCGAGCGCCTCGGCAGCCGCGATAACTTCTGGGGCTCCTGAAGCGCCCTCGAGTGGACAGTCGGGCGGTGCGCTTCTGAGCGGTTTTTCCGTCCGGAACGCGGTACTCCGGACCCTCACGACGGGTCGTCACGCGCTCTCCCAGCGCCGGCTGGCCCGACGAACGCGTCCCGCGGCGAGTCGTGTGCCGCTTCACATAACGTTTTCTCGGTTCTCATGCGATATGGGTGCATGGAACGCATTCCGCTGTCGAACTCGGCTTTCGAGGGAGACAACAACGCCTACCTCTTTTCGGACGGCACGGAGACGGTACTGATCGATACCGGCGACTGGATGGCGACGACTCGCGAGCAACTCGAGGCGGCGCTGGCCGAACGCGACCTCGCGTTCGCCGACGTCGACCGGATCTTCCTGACCCACTGGCACCACGATCACTGCGGACTGGCGGGTGAGATTCAGGCCGAGAGTGGGGCCGAGGTGTACGTTCACGCCGCCGACGCGCCGCTGGTCGAGGGCGACGAGGACGCCTGGAATGCGATGCACGACCGCCAGAAGCGGTACTTCGAAGAGTGGGGGATGCCCGAGGACGACCAGGCGGCGCTGCTCGAGCGGATGGTCGACGGCGAAACGACGGTCGAGACGCCGACCGTAACCGCGTTCGAGGACGGCGAGACGTTCGCCGTCGCCGACACCGAACTCGAGGTGGTCCACACCTCCGGGCACGCGGCCGGTCTCAGCATGTTCCGGGCGGAGTTCGACGGGCAACGGCAGGTGTTCTCCGGGGATGCGTTGCTCCCCGTCTATACGCCCAACGTCGGCGGGGCGGACGTGCGGGTCGATCGGCCGCTCGAGCGGTATCTCCGCGCATTGCAGGAGATCGTCGACGCGGGCTACGACCGCGCGTGGCCGGGCCATCGCGATCCGATCGACGACCCCGCCGATCGCGCTCGGCACATCATCGACCATCACGAAGAGCGCTCCTGGCGAGTCCTCGACGCGCTGGATCGGCTCGGTCCCTGCGATACGTGGACGGTCAGCGCCGACCTGTTCGGCGATCTCGAGGGCATCCACATCCTCCACGGCCCCGGCGAGTCCTACGCACACCTCGAGCACCTCGAGCGGGCGGGCACCGTCGTCCGCGAGGGGACCGAGTATCGACTGGCCGACGGCGTCGCCGACGAACTCGCGGCGTCCGACGAGGAGCGCTGGACGCTCGAGTACTGACCCCGTCGCGTCGACGTCGGCTCGCCGCTGATCGACAGCGAGTGGGCCGCCGTCGCACGCACCGTCGCGCACCGAGAAGTATTTACTCATTCTCGAGTTATGATTGGGCATGATGTGGCAAGATCTGGTGTTTCTGGCCGGGAGCGTCCTCTCGATCGTGTTCCTCGCACCGACGGTCCGTGACGTGACCGCCAACATTCCGCTCGGCTCGAGCGTCCCGTCGATGACGATCGGCGCAGTCTACGCCGCGACGTACGCGACCATGGGAATGCGCTTCTCGGCGTTCGGTTCGCTCGGCGTCGCGACGATGTGGTCGCTGATCGTCTGCTACCGATCGCCCGGCCCGCACGACGGTCCCGCGAACGTGGGTCGATTCGTCCGCTCGCTGGCCCGGCAGGCGCATCGGTCCGTCACCGACACGCCGGCCGAAGACGAGTACGTCGCACCCGGCCAGTCGGCCGACTGACTCGAGCGGCGACCGTCCACCCTCGTTTGCCGGTTGCGATCCGGCAGTCGACCGTCGCTTCCGTCCGTCGCTCCGGCGGTGCCGCGAGTCGTGCTCTCGTTCGGAATCGGTTGCCGACGCCGAAATCGGCGACCGCGGGTACCGAGACCGTGGAAGCTTTGATCCCGCCGAAAACTAGATAACGGTATGGACACGCGAGCCTGTGGACGCGGGCGTGGGGTGTCGCCGTGATCGACGACGTCGAGGAACTCCTCGCGGAGATCGGATTCGATCCGGAGACCAACGTGCTGACCTACCGACAGGCGCAGGTGCTCGCGCTGCGCGAACGCGACGTCTCGCAGGCGGACATCGCCGACGCACTGGGGACCTCGCGAGCCAACGTCTCCTCGATCGAGTCTAGCGCCCGCGAGAACGTCGCGAAAGCGCGGGAGACGATCGCGTTCGCGGAGGCGCTCCGCGCGCCGGTCCGGGTTCGCGTTCCCGCCGGAACGGACCTCTACGACGTGCCACAACTGGTCTACGACGCCTGCGACGAGGCCGGCGTCAAGGTCGATCACACCGCCCCGGACCTGATGAAAGTCGTCAGCGACGCCGCCGGCCCTGCCGTCACCGGCCGACAGGTATCGACGCCGTTGATCGTCGGCGTGACGTCCAACGGGATGGTTCGCGTCCGCCATCAGGACTGACGAGGGGACGGTCCCGAACGCCGCTCGCTCGCGGTCAGTGGACGGTCGAGACGGAGTGCAGTCCGGCGATTCCGACGACGATGAGCGAGATGAACGCGAGCCGAGCGGCCGTCACCGGTTCGTCGAACAGGACGATGCCGAGTAACGCCGTCCCGACCGCCCCGATACCCGTCCAGACCGCGTACGCCGTTCCGATCGGGAGTTCGCGAATCGCTCTCGCGAGCAGAATCAGACTCAGAATCATCGCGATCGCGGTTCCGACCGTCGGAACCGGTTTCGAAAATCCGTCCGAGTACTGCAATCCGATCGCCCACGCGATCTCGAGCAGTCCGGCGAGGAACAGCAGCGGCCAGGACATCGTAGTCGTAGTTCCCCGCTCGCGGAAGTATCTGTTCTGATCTCGATCGACGGGTCGAAATCGCACGGCTCCCCGAGAGATTTGTACGCCGCCGCCGTCGACTCCGATATGGACTTCGACCTCGACGGCAACGGCGCACTGGTGACGGCCTCCTCGAGCGGCCTCGGGTTCGCGAGCGTACAGGCGCTCGCGGAAGCGGGCGCGAACGTCGCGATCTGCGGCCGGGACGAACGGCGACTCGAGGACGCCCGTTCGGACCTCGCGGCGACGGGATCGGGCGACGTCCTCGCCGTGCAGACGGACCTCACGGCCCCCGACGACGTCTCCCACTTCGTGAGCGAGGCGGTCGACGCCTTCGGCGGGATCGACCACCTCGTCACCTCGTCGGGCGGTCCGCCGAGCACGACGTTCCTCGAGACCGACGAACAGGACTGGTATCAGGCCTACGACCTGCTGGTGATGAGCGTCGTCTGGACGATCGAGGCGGCCTACGACCACCTGCTCGAGTCGGCGCACGGGACGATCACCTGCATCACCTCGCGGACGGTTCGGGAGGTCGCGGACGGTTTGCTGCTCTCGAACTCGGTGCGTCGGGGCGTGATCGGCCTCGTCAAGACGGTCTCGCGGGAGTTCGCGCCCGAGATCCGGGCCAACGCCGTCCTGCCGGGGACGATCGAGACGGCCCGGATCGAAGAACTGATCGAGGCCGGCATCGAGCGCGGCACGTACGACGACTACGAGGCGGGGCTGGAAGCGATGGCGAGCGAGATCCCGATGGACCGCATCGGCGAACCGCGGGAACTCGGCGACGTCGTCGCGTTCCTCTCGAGTCCGCGTTCGAGTTTCGTCAACGGGGCTGAGGTGCCGATCGACGGCGGGCTGTTGCGGAGCTGAGGCGGTCGCGGATCGGACGCGACGCTGCCGGGAGCGCGCTCGAGCGGTGGATGCGGTCGGCGGTGAGTCGGACCGCAGGACCTTTCAATTACTGCAGTGTAGTGACAGTAAGGAAATCTGATGTCCCCGGGTCGAAACACCTTCGCGGACCTGACCGACGAGCGGTTCCGAACGGCGGTCCTGGTCGGACTCGTGTCGATTCCGTTCACCGTCGTCCTCTCGTGGGAATCCGCTCCGACGACGGTTTCGGGCACGGCCGCGTTCGGAGCCGGCTTGCTCGTCGGCTTCCACTACGCCGACCGATCTGCGCCGAACGGCGACGTCGGGCTGCTCGAAGGAATTCGCTACGGCAAGCGACCCGCCGCGAGCCGACGGGCCGGGATCGTCGCCGGCGTCGTCGGTTCCGTCCCCGCGGTACTCTGGGCGACGATCAGCGTACTCGAGCTCGTTCGGTATCTGTCCGGATGGCAGGCCGCGATCGCCGCTGCCTTGCTCCCCGTTACGATCCCGTTCGCCGTCGGCCTGTTCGCCCTCTCGGGGGCGATCGGTGCGGTCGTCGGCGACTGGCTGGCCGTGCGGGGCGATCGGGCCCGCGACAGGGCCCGTTCGCGGGCGCGCCAGAATCCGGACGGCGACGCGTCCGGCTGGTGGCGATGGATCGCCGCGTACGTCCTCTTCGCCCCGGCGGCGGTGCTCTCCGTGTTCGTCTTCGGGCCCGACAACGGAGCCGGATTCGCCATTTCGGTGCTGGCGTTGCTCGCCCTGGTCCCGTTTTCCGTCGTCGCCATCGTCGCGCTCTTCGAGGACGCGGTCACGCTCCACGAAGTGGGACGTGACTGGGTGCCGAACTACTGGGCGTACGTCGGCGCGCCGCTCGGCGTCTACGTGCTCGTCTCCCAGGGAGCGACCTTCCTCGAGTCGGCGAACCCGTCGGGGGACGGCGTGTACGGGTTCGTCGTCGCGCTCTGGCTCTCGTCGGTGGTCTACCTGACCGGTAGACGCCGCCGCGTCGGTACGCCGTAGCCGGTCGTCGTCGGGGTCGCGCTCAGTCCGCCGAAATCTCGCAGGTCCCCTCGTAGGCCACGTCGGCGACGGACTCGATCTCGGGGTCGTCACCGCAGACCGGACAGGCCGGGTTCGGCCGAACCGGAACCTCCTCGAAACGCATGTCCATCGCGTCGTACAGCAGCAGCCGTCCCTCGAGCAGGTCGCCCGTCTCGAGCAGGTCGCCCGTCTCGAGCAGATACTTGACGACCTCGGTGGCCTGGATGCAGCCGACGGTACCCGGGAGGACGCCGAGTACGCCCGTGGTGGCACAGTCGGGCACGGTGCCGGGTTCGGGTGCTTCGGGGAAGATACAGCGGTAACACGGCGGTGAGTCGTCGCCGTCGCGTTCGTTCGTGAAGGTCGTGATCTGTCCCTCGAACCGGTAGATCGCGCCGTGAGAGAGCGGGGTTCCGGTGAGGACGCAGTGGTCGTTGAGCAGGTACCGAGTGGCGAAGTTGTCGCTCGCGTCGAGGACCACGTCGTACGACGCGACGAGGTCGTCGACGGTGTCCGGCGTGACCCGCGTCTCGTGGGTCTCGACGTCGATGTCGGGGTTCAGCGCCGCGACGTAGTCGGCCGCGCTCTCGACTTTCGGGCGGCCCACGTCGCCGTCGCTGTGGACGATCTGGCGTTGCAGATTCGACCGTTCGACGACGTCGTCGTCGGCGATTCCCAGTCGGCCGACGCCGGCCGCGGCGAGGTACTGAATCGCCGGCGAGCCGAGGCCGCCCGCGCCGACGATCAGTACGGAGCCCTCGAGGAGCCGTTGCTGGCCCTCGGGGCCGATCTCGTCCATGATGACGTGTCTCGAATAGCGATCGAGCTGGGTCGCATCGAGGCGCAGGTCGCTCATAGACGGAAGTTGGCTCGAGAGCGAGAAAAGTCCGTGGGTCGGTCTAGGCCGATCAGCCGGCCGATTCGTTCGGCCGCCGACGGTGGAGGCAGGATCTTCAGCGACCACACGATTTAATAGTGTGGTGTACGTTCACACACTTATGGCAACCTCACCCGACGATGCCGGTGACGACGTCATCGATCAATTCCTGTCCGATCGCGGTCACTCGGTCGAACGAGTAGGGTGGGAGCAGGAGTATAACAAGAAGCAGTGTCCGGAGTGTGGCGGACTCCACGACACTTCCGCTCACTCCTGTACCGTCTGCGGGTGGGAGCCAGCGACGTAACGCAGCGGATTCGGTAGCGAATCGCGGTTCGTCGTCGCTCGTCCCCCCCTTTTATCAGGTCCGACGAACGAGCACCACCGCTTTCCGGCGGTTTTTTCACCGAAGCTTCGATACAATTATAATCCCGCACTGGTCATATCCCATTAAGAAGACTCATGCCGGAATGCCAGAACTGCGGCGCGTTCGTCACGGACGCGTACGCCCGGGTTTTCACCCCGCGCGGGGTCGACGATCCGCGCGTCTGTCCGGACTGCCAGGACAAAATCCGCGACGGTGCCGACGTCCGAGATGCCCGCTCACCCCGAGATCCCTGACCGGGAGTTCCTGTCGAAGAAAACCCACGTCACTTATGGGTGTCGCGCTCCTGTACAGCTACAATGACTACGACGGACGCGACGGTTACTCGCCTGTTCGGTGGTCCGGGGAGTGGCAAGACGACTGCCCTTCTCGACCACGTTGAGGAAATTCTCGAACAGGACGGCGTCACCTTCCGGGACATTCTCGTCGTTTCGTACACGCGAGCGGCAGCGCAGGAGGTTCGCGAACGCCTCGCCGACCGACTCGACGAGAGCCCGCGTGCACTGCAGGGCAACGTCTGTACGATGCACGCGAAGGCGTACGAGCTCCTCGATCTCTCCCGAAGCGACGTTATCGGCGAGTCCGATAAGGAGGAGTTCTGTGAGGAGTACGGTATCGAGTACGAGGACGAGTATTCGGGTGCCGGCCGCCGCACCGCCCGATCGACGACGATCGGAAACAAGGTCATCGCAACCAGCCAGTGGCTCCAGCGGACCAGCCGCGACGTCTCCGACTGGTACGACGTCCCCTTCCAGTGGGACGAGGAAGAGGTCCGCCTCCCCCCAGAGATCGATCCGAACGCCCAGGAGGGCAACAAGTACACCCCGACCTGGCCCAGCGACGACGACCGGATCGACGTCCCCGAGGCTATCCGCGCCTGGCGCTCCTACAAGGGCGAACAGGGCAAGATCGGCTTCGCCGACATGCTCGAGCGGGTCAAACAGCGCTCGCTCCTGCCGAGCGTCGATTACCTGGTGATCGACGAGTTTCAGGACATCACCACGCTCCAGTACGACGTCTACGAGGAGTGGAAGCCCCACATGGAGCAGGTCCTGATCGCCGGCGACGACGACCAGGTCGTCTACTCCTGGCAAGGTGCCGACCCCGCGCTCCTGCTCGAGGAGCAGGTCGACGAGGACATCATTCTACCCAACTCCTACCGACTTCCGTCGAACGTCCTCAACGCGGTCAACAAGGAGATCCGTCACATCGAGCAGCGCCAGGACAAGGACCTCAAGCCGCGCAAGGAAGGCGGTGCCGTCGAGGCGCGCACGAACGCGTCGATGCTCGACGTGGTCCGGATGGTTCGGCGCACGCTCGTCGAGGGCGACGGCACCATCATGGTGCTGTTCCGGGCTCGCTACCAGATGTTTCAGTTCATCGACGAGTTCATCACCGAAGGGGTTCCGTTCACCTCGCTGACCGACCAGCGAATGTGGACCGACCGGCTCACCCAGTACGTCCGCGCGGTCGAAGCGATCGACGAGGGCGAGGACGTCACCGGGCTGCAGGCCCGTCGACTCGCCGACATGCTCCAGGAGTCGGCCTTCGGGACCAACGAGCGCGACGCCCTCTTCGACGAGATCGACGAGCGCCAGGAGGAGGCCGGTATCGACGACCTCGAGCAACTCATGATCCCCGCCGAGGTCATCGAAGACCACGCGCCGTTCATGCCGGGCCCCGCGTCCGCGTCGGACATGCTCCGGAAGGTAACGAACTTCCAGAAGAAGAGCGTCCGCTCGTACTTCTCGATCGGCGAGTATCAGGGGATGGACACCGACCGCGTCCGCGTCGGCACGATCCACTCCGCGAAGGGTCGCGAGGCCGACCACGTCCTCGTCGGGACCGACCTCACCGAGAAGGTCGTCGAGCAGATGGTCGCCACCGTCGACGACCCCAAGGCCATCCCCGGCTGCGAGGAGTTCACCAAGACCACCTCGCCGGTTCCGGTATTGACCGACAACGAGCGCCGCGTCTTCTACGTCGGGATGTCTCGGGCCCGCGAACGGCTCGTCCTCCTCGAGAACCTCGTCGACGGCGCGCCGACGCTGCCGGTCGACGTCCTGCTCAGAAACGAGCTAACGGACCAACCTCTCGAGGAACTGATCGAGCAGGCCCAGGAGCCCGCCGAGGCGGCTGACGGCGACGAGATCGAGGCCGAAGCCGAAGCGCCGTGACCGGTCGGACCGACCACGACCTCGCGAGCGGGGCTCGAGCCGACGGGAGCGCTGCCACTGATTTCGTCCGCAAGCGTCGCGACCGCGCAGCCGCCGTCGTTTCCGACGGGCTCGCAGCGCGGAACGCGTCCGCGTTCGTTCAC
Source organism: Natrinema salaciae (assembly GCF_900110865.1). NCBI lineage: Archaea > Methanobacteriati > Methanobacteriota > Halobacteria > Halobacteriales > Natrialbaceae > Natrinema > Natrinema salaciae. The sequence continues at coordinate 495,267 of NZ_FOFD01000004.1, read as the reverse complement.
GTTGGGAACGATCGCGATCCGGGAATTCGGTACGCCAGTCCGACGCCGCCGTCCGGAGTGACCGCCGTCGCGTACGACGGCGTCGACGGCGAGTGGCTGGTGCGGTCCGCGGCCGACGAGGCGACCGACCATCCGGCCGCGCGGCTCGCGGCGGCGCTCGCCGACCGCGGCCGCGAGGGCACCGTTCTGACGCCGCCTCGAATCCCGCACGACGCGGCACTGTATCTCGAGGGGGCGGGGTTGGAGCCGGCCTCGACGGACGTCCTCGAACGGGCGCGGGCGACGAAGACCCCCGGCGAGCGAGCGCAGATCGGGGCCGCCCAGCGGGCGGCGAGCGCCGGGGTCCGACGCGCGGCGTCGGTGCTGGCGGACGCGACGGTCGTCGACGGACGGCTCGCAGTTACCGAGCGCGATAGCGACGGCGACGCGTCCGTGTCCGAGTCCGCGTTCCTGACGCGCGCTCGCCTCCGGACCGTCGTCGACGAGGCTATCGTCGGGGCCGGTTCGTTTCCGGCCGGCAACACCGCCGTCGATCCCGACGCGAGCGCCGACTCTGCGGAGCCGCTTCGGCCCGGCGAGCCGATCGTCCTCGCGGCCGCGCCCCGCGGTCCGGCCGGCTACTACGGCGGACTCGTCCGGACGCTCGTCGTCGACGGCGACGGCGGCCGGGAGCGCAGGGTCCACGTCGGCGTCACGCAGTCGTTTCGCTCCGCGCGGTCGATGCTGACCGCCGGCCCGGAGTCGGTGACCGCCGTCGAGGCCGATCTCGAGGCGGAGGTGCGCTCGTTCGGGTTCGGCGACGGCGACGCGATCGAAACGGACGTCGCCGGTGTCGGACTCGAGCCCCGCGAACGGCCGCTCGAAGGCGGTGAGGCCGTCGGTCCCGGGACCGTGGTGCGGCTCGACGTCGCCGCTCGCGTCGCGGACGATCGCTGGATCCGGATCGCCGACGTTCTGGCGGTCAACGGGGAGGGCGAGCGACCGGACTGGCTCGCGTCCCCGTCGCACTCGCTTCCCCCGGCGGCCGTGCTCGAGTAACGGCGGCAATCGCGGCTCCTCGAGCGGTACCGTCGTCGCTATCGATCGTCGTCCGGGTCGGCCTCCGGCTCTTTCGTGACCGTGCCGACGACCCGTTTGACGAGGAGTTCGGGGATGTCCGTGGGCATCGTCAGCCAGTGCTGGACGACGACGAGCCCGATCGCGAGCCCGATCAGGGCCGCGCCGACGGCCGTCTCTCCGCGAACGAGCAGGAAGTCGAGTCCGGCGAGCGCGGCGGGGATGGCGAAAACGAGGGTTCCCGCGAGTTTGATCGTGTCGATGATGCCGGCCATGGGGTGTCGTAGCAGCGGGATCGTCAAAAACACGGCGACCGGCAGTGATCGGGTTCGACTCGAGGCCCGGACATAACGGAACTGGAACGCATACCGAGTTCGGAATGTCTTTATCCGTCGACTGGGATGTCGGAGTATGTTCACGGGAATCGTCGAGGAGACCGGCGAGATCGTCGCGCGGGAGCGGACCGACGACGGGCTTCGCCTGCGTATCGCCGCGGACGAGGTCGCGACCGGCCTCGAGCACGGGCAGAGCATCAGCGTCAGCGGCGCGTGTCTCACGGTCGAGGACGACGCCGCGGGCGAGTGGTTCGAGGTCTTTCTGGCGACCGAGACCGTCGACCGGACCTATCTCGGCGACCTCGCCGCAGGCGAGACGGTCAATCTCGAGCGCGCCATGCCGGCCGACGGCCGATTCGACGGCCACGTCGTGCAGGGCCACGTCGACGCGGTCGCGACGGTTTCGGCCATCGAGTCCGTCGACGAGGACTGGTTTTTCGAGTTCGAACTGCCCGAGGGGTACGGCCGCTACGTCGTCGAGAAAGGGTCGATCACGCTCGACGGCATCAGCCTGACCGTCGCCGATCTCGATCCCGAGGACGGCCGCGTGACCGTCGCGATTATTCCGACGACCTACGACCTGACCACGCTCTCGGCGAAAGCGCCCGGCGATCCGATCCACCTCGAGGTCGACGTGCTCGCCAAGTACGTCGAACGGCTGCTCGAGGCGCGGTTCGACTGACGACCGATCAGCGCTGGGGCGGTTCGAACTCGGTCAGTTCGGGCCGCGAGTCACCGTCGACGTCGCTCGTGACCGTCTGGTAGGTCCGGCGGTAGCGAGCGAGTTTGCGGTAGAGATAGTAGGCGATCGCGGCGTCGTAGACGATCACGTATCCGACGAACGCGATACCGTACCCGAGCGGGAGGACGGCCGTGAGAACCCCGGGGACGAACCCGACCGTGACGTTGTACGTCCCGTGGACGAACGCGGCGACCAGCAACCCCTTGAGGACGATCGGTCCGGCGTGGTCGCGGTTGAACTTCGCCAGTCCGAGGTAGTAGCCCGCGATCGCCGAATAGATGACGTGACCGGGGCCGGCCAGCGCCCGGACCGTCGCGATCCCGCTCGCGGTGACGAGCAGGCCCGCCTCGGGGTCCGCCTCGCCGACGACGCGACCGATGTAGATCGCGTTCTCGATGGCCGCGAAGCCGAGCCCCGCGACGGCACCGTAGACCGCGCCGTCGATGACCGCGTTGAAGCTGGTGCTGCGGTAGGCGAACACCCGGACGGCGAGCAGTTTCACGGTCTCCTCGACCGGGCCGACGATCAGGTAAAAAAAGAGGAGGCTCCCGACGAATCCGGCCCCGAACAGCGGCTGGGTGATGGAGTTGACCACCGCGGCGAACGTCGCGAACAGGATCGCCAGCAGGAAGGTCGCGACGAGCAACGGGAGCGGCTCGCTCGTCGTGATATCGGCGTACCAGATGTAGGCCGCGAGCAGGCCCGCCGGGACGACCGAGAGCGCGAAGAAGACGCCGAGGAACGGATCCTCGAGGACGAGCGCGGCCGGCGAGACGAGCAGGGAGAGGGTGATCGCGATCGTGATCAACAGGATCAGCGCCCGAAAGCCGTAACTGACCGCGTTGTAGAGGCTGTACGCGAGCAGATCGACGATCGATCGCGGTTCCCACGTCGAGACATCGTAGAGGTCTCTCGACCCGTCGCCGGTCCGCTCGTCGGCTCGTTCGACCGGGTCGCGCCTTCGCTGCATGGCCGCGTGTACGTGCGCCCGCCCGGTATAGGTTCGGCAACCGGCGACGCGAGGACGAGACGATCGCGCGAACGGGCGCAGGGCGACCGCCGGGTCGACGGTTCGGCGTCACTCCTCGAGCGAGTCGTAGACGTTCTCCTCGGCCGGGAACGCTCCCTCCGCGACGTCGGAAACGTACTCCTCGACGGCGGTGCTGATCGTCGAGTCGAGATCGGCGTACTGCTTCGAGAGCGCGAACGATTCGCTGCCCAGCCCCAGCAGGTCGGTGATCACGAGCACCTGTCCGTCGACGTATCGCCCGGCACCGATCCCGATGGTCGGGACGTCGATCGCCTCGGTGACGGCCTTTCCGGTTTCCTCCGTCACCGTCTCGAGAACGACCGCAAATACGCCGGCCTCCTCCAGTCGCTCGGCAGTTTCGACGAGCGCGTCCGTGGCCGCCGAACTCGAGTGGTTCCGACCCTGGACGTACCCGCCGCCGATCTGGTTCATCCGCTGTGGCGTCAGCCCGATGTGTCCCTGGACCGGAATCCCGAGTTCGGTCAACCGATCGATGATCTCGATCGTCGTCTCGCCGTTGGGTGCCGTCTCGAGTTTCACCGCGTCGGCGCCGGCTTCCTGCAGAAACCGAACGGCGTTGTCGACGGAGGTCTCCATCGACTGGCCGTAGCTGCCGAACGGCATGTCGCCGATGACCATCGCGTCCGTGACGGCGCGGTCGACCGCCGCGGTGTTCGACAGCGCCTCCGCCATCGTGACCGGAATCGTATCGTCGTATCCGAGGTGATTGTCGCCAGCCGTGTCCCCGACCAGAATCATATCGACGCCGCCGCGATCGACCTGTCGGGCGATCGGCGCGTCGTACGCGGTCAGCATCGTGAGCGGCTCCCCGTCGCGGTACGCCTCGTGGAGGTCCGGAATCGTCGTTCGCGCCATAGTACCTGCCGCGTGCCGGGACCAGTTCAAACTGATGGGGCGACGCCGAGGTCGGGACGAGCACCGCGACACTCGACTCGGGTCCGCCGTCCCGACCCGGTGGCTGCTCGGACTCGGAATTATCAAAGGCCTCCCGGCCCAACCGGCGCGTATGCACTTCGACCAGCGAACCCAGCGCGCGCTCCGCGATGTCGGCCTCGAGACCGACGATCTCCGGGCCGCCTCCGAGGCGGTCGTCGCGGCCGTCGCGGACGACGCGGCGGCGCTCGAGGAATTCTTCGCCGAGCACGACACCGTCTACTCCGATATGAACCTGGCCCACTCGAGCGACGAGTACCCCGAACACGACGTCGACTACGCCGATCTGACGACCCACGCCGACGAGATGCGTGGCTGGCTCCGGTTCGAGACCTGGGGCGTCTCCGTCGAGGACGGGCGCATCCTGGACGAGGCGTACGTCGAACTGACCCTCGGACCGACGATCAACGACCGCGTGCGGTTCGCAGCCGACCGCGAGACCCTCCGGTGATCGCCGTGTGCGAGGCAGGGCTCGGATCGCGCTCGAGCGATCCACGACGGCGACCCCCGCACCGTCTCAGCGAGGGCCGGCGATGACGACGGCTCGCGTCCGCGGCATCTACACGACGGCCGTCACGCAGTTACTGAGCGAGATCGATTGCGAGGTCGTGCAGGCCTCGGAGCCAATCCGGGACCGCTTCGATCGGTCCTTCGACGCCGCGCCGGCCGACGTTTCGATCGAGACGAGCCGCGATCGACAGGGCGTCGAGCTTTCGGGCGTGCCCGAGGCGGTCGAGACGCTCGCGAACGAACTCGAGACGCTCGCGATCGATGCCTTCCGCTGGGAGGGCGACGCCGCCAGCGGCGCGGTCTTCGACGGGGAGGTGCTCGAGGCCGGCGGCAGCGGCGCGGTCGTCGACCTCGGCGACGGTCGCCGGGGCTTTCTGCAGTACGACGACGCCGACGGCTACGTCGACGCCGGCAACCGGTACCGGGTGCAGGTCCACGAGCCCGCGCCGCCGTGGGACGACGACCGGCCGCTCGTCCGGCCGACCCTCGAGGTCGAGGGCGGGCTCTGTACGCTCTCGCGGGATCGGACCGGCGTCTCCGCGGCGCTGCGCGGCGAGCGCGCCGCGGAACTCGTCGGGATGACCGACCTCCTCACCGTCGAGGTGCCCGACGGATGGGGACTCCGCTGGCAGCACGCAGCCGCCGACGCCGGCCTCGAGGCGATGGGCACCGCCCTCGAGGACGCCGCGGGCCGAGCGCGGGCGCTCGAGGACGCCCTCGCCGACGCGCCGGACGACCCCGGCGAGCCGGGACTCCTCGCCGCACCGCGGCGGACCGAGTGGCTCTGGTTCGGTCGCGAGTCCCGGTTCGCGCTGGACGGGGTTCGACGGCGTGTCGAGACGACGATGCCGGGTCACCACCGGACGAAGGCGGCCGACCGGGCCGCGAGCGCGGCGGTCGACTTCGCGGAGGCCGTCTGCGGGTCGGCCGGAACCGGCGACGGGAGCGGTGGCGACGACGCCGGCGAGTTCCCCTTCGCCGCGGTCGCTCGTCAGTTCGGTCCGACGGAGGGCGACCGCCTCGAGATCGGCCACGGCAAACCCGACGGCCGACTCGTCTCGCTGGGGCGGGGCGAGGTCACTGACTGGGACCCCGAGGGGAAGGTGACCCTCGAGCGCGCCATGAGCGGCGGCGGCAGCTACGACGCGCTCGGCGCGCCCAAGGAGGCCGGCGACGTGGCCGTGACGAAGTTCCGCGAGGGGCGGTGGTGGTATCCGACGACGTACAAGGCGGCCGACGGCTCGTCGAAGGGGACCTACGTCAACGTCTGTACGCCGGTCGAACTGTTCCCGGATACCGTTCGGTACGTCGACCTCTACGTCGACGTGATCCGGCAGGGCGACGGCACGGTCGAGATCGTCGATGCGGACGAACTCGAGGCGGCCGTCGACGACGGACTGGTCTCCGAGACGCTGTCCGAGAAGGCGATGACCGTGGCGGACGCCGTCGAGCGCGCACTCTCGAAGTGAGTCCAGGCCGCATCTGTAGCTGGACGCAGTAATTTCAGACCGTCTCCGTCGCTGGAAACGGTAGTCGAGCAGCGGTGACCGGATCGACGAGTGGTGGCGACTGCGGTCTTAGTCCGATCGCTCGTCGTCCGGCGTGTGACTCTCGTCGTCGAGGACGATCTCGAGCCGGCCGTCCGCGAACAGGCGGTCGATCTGTCCGTTCGTGAACGTCCCGTCGCAGTCCTCGCCGACGAACGTGACGAGGCGGTCGGTTCGCTCGACGACGGTGGCCAGCGAGCTGCCGGTCCGGTAGGTGTAGCGAACGGTCGTTCCGGGGTGGAGTGCCTCCGCAGTGACGCTGAGATACTGCCGACGATGGAGGGTCATACCCGGGAACACGACGAAATCGATATAGCTCTTCTGGCTGCCGGTCGGAGTCGTCGCGTCGCCGGTCGCGGGCTCAATCCGAGGCGTTCACGGCTGCGTCGGCACCGGTCGTCGGAAGCAGGCCGACGTACTCGTCGAGGTCGAGCGCGAACTCCCGCGCGGTCGTCGGACGAACCCAGCGGAACTCGAATTCGGAGCCGTGTTCGCCACCGCCGTCGGTGACAGTGTGTGTCCACCGGTCGCGAGGTTCGTGCACGGTCGCGTGGAAGAAGTGTCGCACGTACCGTTTCGGTGGCTCCTCGCGCCGCGTCCAGACGTCGGTCGTCAGGTGCCGCGTTCCGCTCAACGCTCCCAGCCCACTCTCCTCGAGCACTTCCCTGAACAGCGCCTCTCGCGGCGATTCGCCGGACTCGAGGGTCCCCTTCGGAACCTGCAGTCCGTCGTGGCCCGGCCCCTCGAAGACCAGCAACTCGCCCGTCCGGCGGGTGATGTAGGCGCACGCTTTCTGGACGTACGTGACGGTGGTCATGATACGAGAGATCACATCGTTCCAACGTAAATACCTATCATGGAGTGCATTCAATCTCCTTAAGGAACCTAGCGGACCGGTGCAGTCGCCGCCGAAGCGGTGACTCCAGCCGTCGGACGAAGCGGTCGCGCGTCGGTCGACGGGAACGGCCGGGTCGGCGTCTGCGACGGTCGTCTCCGTCGGCGGGTGGGGAGGCGGCGGACGCCGACACCGTTTCCGTGCTGGTCGACGCGAGTCGCGAGCGCCGAGTCGGCGGCGTCAGGTCGCGAAATGGTCTTTGGCCACCGACCGTCCGCAGAGGGGACAGCCGTTCGCCAGCGTCGCCTCGCGCATTGGATCGGTCACCGGAATCTCTCGGCGACAGTCCGGGCAGGTGAATTCGTACGGTATCATGGGTCTGGTTGGTGCGGTCTCCGGCTAGATCGTCGTTCTCGTCCGGGATAGGGAGACGACCCAGATATAGAGGGGCCTATATACGGGCCCCCTCGAGAGGTATCGAGAACGGCACCCACAGGAGGTTCGCGGCGACGAACGCGACCTGTGCAACCACAAGCAGTGCGAGCGTCGCGACGACGGACAGTTCGTCGGAGCCGCGGTTTCGGTCGAACGCGCCGCCCCCCTCGAGTCGGGACCCGAGCGCCCGCGATCCCCGTCCTGCTGGTCGTTTCTGCTGGTCGTGCTCTACGTGCTGCTCCCCTTCCTCTGTCACCGTTCTCGGTCAGCTCAGTCAGGTGTCGGGGCTGTTGACGATCCTCTATGCGCTTCGAATGCCGGCGTGAGCGGATGGGTCCGTCGTTCGCCACGGCGTCCCGGACCGCGAGCCGTCGTCTCGAGACCGCCCGACGCCGTACAGTTCATGCTCAACGGTTAAGCCGTGCACCCGTCAACCACTGGAGATGGGCACGTTAAACGAAGAGATGGCCGACGTTCGGTCGGACGTCGGCGACGTGCGATCGCAACTCAGAGCGGAGATCCCGGAGTTCTTCGAGTTCGACATCGCGGTCGGCAACATCACGTACAACGCCAACAGCAACAGCGTCTCGGTCACCGCCGAACCGAGCTCTCGAGCGCGAGAGCAGCTCTCGGACCGGCTCGGCGGCGTGAACGTGAAGACGGAGGGCAGACTGGAGTTCGAGTTCAGGCTTACCGAGACCGACGCCGAGTGAGGCGGCCGGCGGCCGCGGCTCGAGTCGCGGTCCGATCAGTCGGCTGCGAGCTTGTCCAGCCCGGCGGATTCGATGTCCGCGCCGTCGACCGACGAACGAAGCGAGTCCATCCCGTCGTCGCGGTCGATGTCGAAGTCGTTCTCGGACAGTTCCGCGACGCGGGTCAGCTCCTCGTCGGTGAGCGTCGGCACGTCGCTGGCGGCGGCCCACTCGTCGATGTCGGCTTTCGTGCGGAAAGTCGGCGTCACGGTCGCGACGGGGTCGTGAGCGAGCAGCCACGCGATCGACGCCTGGCCCATCGTGCGCTCGCCGTCCCGTTCGAGGAAGCGCAGCGCCTCGAGTTTCTCCCAGCCGGTCTCGTACCACTCGTCGGGGCGGAAGCCGCGGTGGTCGCCCTCGCCGAGTTCGGTGTCGGGCGTGACCTGTTCGTTGAGGATGCCCGAGGAGTGGGGCACGCGGGGGATCAGACTCGTCGACGAGCCCGTTCGTTCGATCGTCTCGAGGAAGTGGTTGCCGACCTCCTGCTCGAGTACGTTCCAGACGAGCTGGACGGAGTCGAACTCCTCCTCGATGGCGAGGTCGCCCTCGGCGAGCCAGCCGATCGAGGGGCCGAGCGCGAGGCCGGTGGCGTCGATCGTCCCCTCCTCCTCGAGCTCGTCGAGCAGCTCGAGCACGTCGGGCGTGATCTCGTCGACGTCGGCGTTGTGGAGCTGGAGGACGTCGACCGAGTCCAGCTCGAGGCGCTCTAAGCTCTCCTCGACGGCGTCCCGAAGGTAGTCCGGCTCCATCTCCTTGGGGAGTTCTCCGTGGCCGGCCTGCGGATTGTCGTAGAAGTCGTAGCCGACCTTGGTGGCGACGGTGACCTCGTCGCGGACCTCGGCCAACGCCTGCCCGAGCAGTTCCTCGCTGCGGCCGTGGCCGTAGACGTCGCCCGTGTCGAAGTAGGTGATCCCCTGGTCGACGGCGTACTGAACCATCTCGATCGCGTCGTCCTCCGAGCGGTCGCCCCACCAGTCGGTACCGACGACCCACGCGCCGAAGCCGACCTCGCTGACCTCGACTCCGGAGTCGCCGAGCGTTCTGTGTTGCATGCACGACCCTTCGTAGCGGGGAAACTTATGGCGTGCGGAACGCTCGAGCGACCGATCCGAACGGGTTCGGGATTCCACGCATCTCCGTTCCTCTCGGTTCCGTTCTCGAGGTAGTCGAGTCGATCGTCACTGTACTCCGCCGACCGCCCGCCGCGTGCGGCACTCGGCGTCGTGCGACGCTCGTTCCGCCGCTACTCCTCGAAGCGGTGAGACGGTCGTGGGTAGCGTTCCGAGCTGATCCCGCCGGATGACTGTTACTCCGTACTGATTAACATCGCCAATTAGTCACGACGGCTTCCGTAACTAACATAAATTTTATCATATATCGGGATGTATTATATACACATAGGATGGTTGTAAAACGAAAATGCAAGTCGAATTGCTCTTGGGGTCCGGCTGACACGTGTCGGTATGGACGACGGCCGAACCTGGCACCCCAGCAGGCTCCTTCTCGCGGTCCTCCTCGCCATCGTTCCGATCGGCGTCCTCGCCGCGTGGTTTCTCGAGGTTCCGGGGGATCGCGTCACGATCGGCGCCGTGGTGATCGGGGCCGTGCTGGTGATCGGTGCGCTCGTACTGCCCGCGCTGCTCCTCTCCAGCTGGCAGTCCGACCGCGGTTCGCGGTGACACGCGCGCCAGCGGGTCCGGCAATCGCCGCGGTACAACCGAACCCCTATCAACTCGGCGGGCAATACCTCGGGGTATGACAAAGCGGTACGTCTCGCTCCCCGACGAGGCGGAAGCGGGGATGCGTGAGTTCATCGACGAGGTTGACCGCCGTCTCTCGAGCGACGAGGATACCTGCTCGGTCGTCGAGGATGTCCTGATCGATCTCTCGGGCGACCGGGAAGCCTACGAACGCTGGCAGGCCGGCGAGGCGGTCTCCCCGGCCGAGCGCGTTCGCCTGCAGAGCTACGATCCCTGCAATACGACCCTCGAGAGCGAATACTACGCCGAGAAGGACGAGGCGACGTTCCGTCGCTCGAAACACCTCCAGTGGCTCTGGCGGCAGTTCGACAGCCTGCCGATCGCGGACAACGTCGAGTTCGCGCTGCGCTTCCGCCGGATGCTCGCCGGCCACCTGTTCGAGGAGTGCGGCGACGGCTGTCGGTTCTTCAAGGGGATCTCGTTCACTTACGGACACAACATCTCGATCGGGGACAACACCGTCGTCCACGACGACGTCCACCTCGACGACCGCGGAAAACTGACGATCGGCGATCGAGTCTCCGTCTCCGACGGCGTCCACGTTTACAGCCACGACCACGACGTCGTCGACCAGACCGAGGTGCGCAACTACCACACGATCGTCGAAGACGACGTGCGCCTCACCTACGACTCGATGGTCCGCGCGGGTAACAAGGTCGGCGAGAACGCCATTGTCGGCGCGCGCGGCGTCGTCCAGCACGACATCCCCGCCCATCACATCGCCGTCGGGATGCCCGCCCAGAGCGTCAAGATCAAGCCCGGCTGGGAGGACGTCGCGACCCCGATCGAGGAGGCCGGCGTCAACCGCCAGGAGCAGCGCCACCTCGAGTACGATCTCGCCGACGACCTCGACGTCTTCGACGAGTTCGAGCGCGACCTGCAGCCGCCCCGATAGGTCCGACTGCCCTGATTCTCTGTCTCTCGATAATCGGGGAATATCCAAGTGCCTCGAGAACGTATAGCACGGTGATGGAGCTCTGGGGCTGGCTCATCGGCTACGTCGCGCTGTTCGCCCTTCTGCACCTGTTACTGTACTACCTGTACGCCCGTCGTGACGACGGCGACAGCGAGCGCGCGCCGTCGCTCGCCGATCCGAACCGCGCGAGCATGCGGTCCTCGCCCGGCCCGGATCGCTACCCCCGCGCCACCGACGATATCGGCGACGCCGACCGGGCGGACGAGGACCGCGAGTTCGACGGCGAGACGATCCGGTGCCCCCACTGCGGAGCGCGAAACGAGGGCGACCAGACGTTCACGTACTGCTGGAACTGTGTCTCCGGACTCCGACAGTAACGGCTCGGGAACGAGACGCACCGAGTGATCCTGGCGTGCTCAACGCCTCGATTCGGACCACCGAGAAGCGGCGGACCCGCCACGATTCGTGATCGATTCGTTGATTGTCTCCACGAGTGACCACTGATATTCGTTCGGTCTAACGGGTCGTGGCAGTAACGAACGATTACGCTTTTAGTCTTCAAACAGAGAGTAGGAGAGGACGAACAGTTATGAACGGATCCCCGCCCCACGCCTCGCAGTCTCGCTCTCCAGCCCTGTACCGCGCCACCCACGACCCCGACGGACCGGCGACGCTCAGCACGACCGTGATCCACGCGCTGGCCGACTGTATGGGCGTCGACGTGACCGACAGCCGCGTCTCGCTGTACGACACCGTCGACCCGGATGCGCTGGACGACCTGTTTCGACCGCGCCACGACGGCACTCCCCGAACCGGCGGCACGCTCTCGTTCGTCGTCAACGGCCACACCGTAACGGTCCGGGGTGACGGCGAGATTTTGATCGAACCGCCCGCGCGTGGCTATCGAGGTCACAGTCGATAAATCGCACCGGAGAACCGGTTCGAACAGAGCCGCCGTCCATCATTTCCCGTCCGACGTCGAGAGATCCGTCGCCAGTCGATCGAGGTGGTCGACGCCGACGACGGCGACGACGTCGCCGGGCTCCGATCGGAGTTCCTCGAGCCGATCGATCATACACCGCTCGCGCGTCTCGTCGCGATAGGATAGCGCGCTCCCGTCCGTGTCGACGCTGCCCAGCAGCGCCTGGACGCCGGCGACGTGCGAGCGCTCGTGTGCGGCCTGTCGCTCCGGCGAATCGTCGGGATCGCAGTCGTACTCGACCCGATCGCCGGGGACGACGGTCATCGACGTCGCGTGGGTTAGCGTCGCGGCGACCCGGCAGGCCAGCGCCTCACGGGTCGCGCCGCTGACGCTCGAGAGCACGCGCCGGGCCGTTCCGGGCGAGACGCGGTCGGCAACCAGTCGCCCAGCGAGTCGCCGGAGGAACGACCAGTTCGGTGCGTCGATCCCGATGGGATCGGCGTCGGGGGCGGCGCGGATCGCCGCGCTCATCTCGCCGCCGTATCGCGGCGGCGTCGGATCGTCGACGGAACCGTCGCGTGCGTAGACGCGGTACAGCGCCACCGCGACGTGCGGTAATTCGAGTGCGAGCGTGTCCGGGTCGACGCGCTCGAGCACCCGTTCGACGCGGGCGACGCTGGCGGGGTGGTCGTGGACGACCCCGAGGAGGACGAGGTCGCCGGTCGACGCGGAGAGCCGACGGCAGAACTGCGAACTGATCCGGGGGTCGTCGAACGATTCGGGAAAGGACGGGGACTCGTCCATTGCTCGAGTGGTAATACGTGACTACCGGCATAACCCTTCTGTTGTGTTGACTCGGGTTCGAGTCAACGATCTCGGGGCTCGTCGCCGGCCGGATCGAACCGTTTCACGCGAGCAAATAACCGGTTTCCGTCCCGATCGCGGTCGGCTCTCGGCTGTCATCGGCGCTCGCGGAGTGCCCCTCGGCTCGAGCGTCCACCGGCCGCGACCGACGTGATCGGCCGGTCGTCTCGAAGCGACCGGGCTCACTACCGATCAATATAAAAGCAACGTATCCTCAACCGACTGAGAACGATTGACGATCGAATTCGTTCGTGGGAAACCGCCGTGACCGCCGCGCATTGCGGTGGTTTTTCCCGTTGGATTGCCCGTCCCGACGGAACCGAACGCCGACGGGATTGAGAAAGTTTTATGTAGAATCACAATCAATCATCCGCTCGACTATGAGTCAGCGAATGCAGCAGGGCCAGCCGATGATCGTAATGAGCGAGGACTCCCAGCGCGTCAAGGACAAGGACGCGCAGGACTACAACATCAGCGCCGCCCGTGCGGTCGCTGAAGCGGTCCAGTCCACGCTCGGACCGAAAGGGATGGACAAGATGCTCGTCGACTCCATGGGATCGGTGACGATCACCAACGACGGCGTCACCATCCTCAAGGAGATGGACATCGACAACCCGACGGCCGAGATGATCATCGAGGTCGCCGAAACCCAGGAGGACGAGGCTGGCGACGGCACCACGACGGCCGTCGCGATCGCCGGCGAACTCCTCAAGAACGCCGAGGACCTCCTCGAGCAGGACATCCACCCGACGGCGATCATCAAGGGCTTCCACCTCGCCAGCGAGCGTGCTCGCGAGGAGATCGACGACATCGCGACCGACATCGACACCGACGACGAGGAGCTGCTGCGCAAAACGGCCGAGACCTCGATGACCGGCAAGGGTACCGAGGTCAACAAGGAGCACCTCTCCCAGCTGATCGTCGAGGCCATCCGCCAGGTCACCGTCGAAGACGAGAACGGCGACAACGTCGTCGACCTCGAGTTCCTCAACATCGAGACCCAGACCGGCCGCAGCGCCGGCGAGTCCGAACTCCTCGAGGGCGGCATCGTGGACAAGGACCCCGTCCACGACAACATGCCCACCGAGGCGACGGACGCCGACATCCTGCTGCTCAACGAGGCCATCGAGGTCGAGGAGACCGACGTCGACACCGAAGTCTCCGTCACCGACCCCGACCAGCTCCAGAAGTTCCTCGACCGCGAGGAGAAGCAGCTCCGCGAGAAGGTCGACCACATCGCCGACATCGGCGCGGACGTCGTCTTCTGCCAGAAGGGCATCGACGACCTCGCCCAGCACTACCTCGCCAAGGAAGGCATCCTCGCGGTGCGCCGCGCCAAGAAGTCCGACCTCGAGTTCCTCAAGGAGGTCGTCAGCGCGAACATCGTCTCCGACCTCGAGAGCGCGACCGAGGACGACCTCGGCTTCGGTGACGTCACGCGCGACGACGCGGACGAGCTGTTCTACGTCGAGGGCGAGGACGCCCACGGCGTCACCCTCCTGCTTCGCGGCTCGACCGACCACGTCGTCGACGAACTCGAGCGCGGCGTCAACGACGCGCTCGACGTGGTCGCCCAGACCGTCTCCGACGGCCGCGTCCTCGCGGGCGGCGGCGCGATCGAAGTCGAACTCGCCTCGCGCCTGCGCGACTACGCCGACTCCGTCTCCGGCCGCGAGCAGCTGGCCGTCGAGTCCTTCGCCGACTCGCTCGAGCTCGTTCCGCGCGTCCTCGCCGAGAACGCGGGCCTCGATTCGATCGACACGCTGGTCGACCTGCGTGCGGCCCACGACGACGGCGACGTCGAGGCCGGCCTGAACGTCTTCTCGGGCGACGTCGAGGACACCTTCGAGGCTGGCGTCGTCGAACCGGCCCACGCCAAGGAGCAGGCCGTCACCTCCGCCGCCGAAGCGGCTAACCTCGTGCTCAAAATCGACGACATCATCTCCGCCGGTGACCTGTCGACCGACAAGGGCGACGACGAGGCCGGCGGCCCCGGCGGTGCCGGCGGCATGGGCGGCATGGGCGGCGGCATGGGCGGCATGATGTGAACCTAAATTTTGCTCTACGGGCCGCTGAAGGCGGCCCTCGGCAAAATTTAGGATAAAAGCACTCCTCCTTCCTCTCCGCTCGCTTCGCGAGCTCCGAGTCAGTCGTCGGCCCGAGCGCGTAGCGCTCGGTGAACGGCTTCGCTCGGGCTCTTCGAACCGCCCACGGATCGCGACGCTGCTCGTTCGCATTCTCGCGGTTCTCACTCGCACCGCTCGTTCCGAACCGCGCACCGTTCGCTCGCCGAAAAGCATGTTCTGTATGGCTCAGTGTCGTTTCTTGTTCCAACTCGAGTCTGTGGCCCGTCCGCAATCGACTACAGCGAGAGGAGGATGTTTACGGTCATTCGAATGGGGAGATTCCCGAAGACCACGCCGATTAGGAGGGCGAAGACGGTTTTTTGGACCTGTCGTTCGTACTCGTCGAGGTCGCTGCTGTCCGCGAACGCGATTTGGAGAGTTCGGATCGGTTTTTCGATCAGGCTCGACTCGCGGGAGGTCGTCAGTTGCTTCTTTAGCTGGCGCTGTTTCCAGAACGACCACGCGACGTATCCGAATATCGAGAGCGCCATGGCAGTGAACGAAACGAGCCAGACGTAAGCGATGATCGGGTCTTCGACTGTCGGTTGATCGACGAATGGATCCTCCGAGACGGCGAGTAAGAGCATGGCCATACCGATCATAGAGAGTGCGGTGAGCGCCGCGAAGACCAGCGTGGATCGAATGAAGATGCCGCCCAGATCAGGAGTATTCAGAAACCACTGTCGTATCGTCTGGTGTTCGTCGTCCTCGTCGTCCGGCGACTGCGCGTCTTCGCCGTCATCCGAACCAAGCTGGATCCGAATGCTCATCGTGGATCCCTATGCGTTCCTGACTATTGAACGATGTCGTGGCGAGCAGCCCCGTGGTCTATACCGCTAGCCACGATAGGGTGTTCCTTGGCCACGCGAACGACGCTCGGCTGGTCGCTGTTTTCCTCCGGCACCGTCACGCTTCCCTGAATGTCCTGCCAGACGACTCGTTGTGGCGAAACCTCAGGTTGTTGCCGCTCGGCGCGTTCCTGCTGTACGCGCGGTAAGCGAACACCAAGCCAAGAGCGGGGTGCTCGACTGTCGACCGACTGACCAACGGGCTGACGGCGCTCGCGATCGCCCACCGGCTCTCGACGGTTCCGGAGCCGGACGAGAGCCCGGTCCTCGAGGAAGACCGCGGAACGCACATGGAGTTGCCCGCGGCTGGCGGTCGGTACGCGACGCCGGAGACGTACAGCCCAGCAGCGTCGAGGTGAGAGCGGGACATCGGCCCGACGGGAGCCAGTTCCGATCAGGTGTCTTCGTCGACCTCGAGTTCGAACTGCTCGTTCTCGGAGACGGCGTTGAGGACGACGCTGGTGTTCGAGGCCTTGATGTCGGGATCGGTCAGCAGCTGTTTGATCTGGTCGTTCATGTCGTCGGTGTCTTCGAACTTGCCGATGGCGATCACGTCGTAGTCGCCGGTGACCTCGTAGACGCTGGTCATCTGGCGGTGGTCGCGCAGCGTATCGGTGACGTCGGGCAAAGCGTTCCCTTCGACCTGCAGCTGGATGACCGCGGTCACGTCGTAGCCGACCGCATCGTAATCGACCTTCGGCGTGTACCCCTCGATCACGCCCTCGTCCTCGAGATCCGAGAGGTGGTTGGAGACGGTCGTCACGGAGACGTCGAGTTCCTCGGCCAGGCTGCGGAGGCTCGCTCGCCCGTCGCCGAGAAGTGAATTCACTAGCTTTGCGTCGAGATTTTCGTACGTCATCACATCTACCCTCTCATCGTGGCCTTTAGAACTTTACGAATATGCAGTTTGGGGTTGGTGAGAGAAGAATTGCACGGAACAGTAGTGTTTTAGTAGCAGAGTTACGAGGGTAGCACGACAAGAAAAATGACAAGCGGAAACCTTACAGACACCGAGCAGGCGGTCCTGGACGAAATCGAGGAACAGGATGTCGACTTCCTCCGACTGCAGTTTACCGACATTCTCGGGACGGTCAAGAACGTCTCCGTGCCGGCCCGACAGGCCGAGAAGGCCTTCCGGGAAGGGATCTACTTCGACGGTTCTTCTATCGAGGGCTTCGTGCGCATTCAGGAGTCGGACATGCGGCTCAAGCCCGATCCGGACACCTTCGCGATTCTCCCGTGGCGCCAGAAGGAGGAGAGCGCCGCCGCTCGTATGATCTGTGACGTCTACGACACCTCGACGGGCGAGCCGTTCGAAGGCGACCCGCGCCGCGTTCTCAAGAACGCCCTCGAGCGCGCCAACGAAATGGGCTATACGGTCAACGCCGCGCCCGAACCGGAGTTCTTCCTCTTCGAGGAGGACGAGGAGGGTCGTGCGACGACCAAGACCAACGACGCTGGCGGCTACTTCGACCTCGCGCCGAAAGACCTCGCTTCCGACGTTCGCCGCGACATCATCTACGGCCTCGAGGGCATGGGCTTCGAGGTCGAGGCGAGCCACCACGAGGTCGCTGAGGGGCAACACGAGATCAACTTCGCGTACGACGACGCGCTGACGACGGCCGACAACGTCGGGACCTTCCGCACCGTCGTGCGCGCGATCGCCGCACAGCACGACCTGCACGCGACGTTCATGCCCAAGCCGATCCCGCGGATCAACGGCTCGGGGATGCACACCCACCTCTCGCTGTTCACCGAGGACGGCGAAAACGCGTTCCACGACGAGGACGACGAGTTCGACCTGTGGGAGGCGGCTCACTCCTTTATCGCCGGTGTCCTCGAGCACGCGCCGGCGATCACGGCGATCGCGAACCCGACGGTCAACAGCTACAAGCGGCTGGTGCCGGGCTACGAAGCGCCGGTCTACGTCGCCTGGTCCGACCGCAACCGCTCGGCGCTGATCCGCAAGCCCGCGGCGCGCACGCCCGCAGCGTCGCGCGTCGAACTGCGTTCGCCGGACCCGTCCTGTAACCCCTACCTCGCGCTCGCCGTCATGATCCACGCCGGTCTCGACGGGATCGAAAACGACCTCGACTGTCCGGACCCGGTTCGGGAGAACATCTACGAGTTCGACGAGGCAAAACGCGAGGAGTACGGCATCGACACGCTCCCCGAGAACCTCGGCGAGGCCGTCGACGCGCTCGAGGAGGACGAAGCGATCTACAGCGCACTCGGCGACCACGTCAGTTCCAAGTTCGTCGAGGCCAAGCGACAGGAGTTCGAGGACTACCTCGTCGACGTCTCCGACTGGGAACTCGACCGCTACCTCGAGACGTTCTAAGGAGAGCCGCCGTCGTCGACACCAGTTCGTTTCTTTTCGACTCCTCTTTTAATCGCGTTCCGCCAGGTCGTGCTCGTGACTCTCGAGCGCCAGCGTCTCCGGCTCGAGCGTGTAGTATCGCTCCCAGGCTGGCGCGAGACTGACGACCCTCGTTCCCGCGATTTCGGCCTCCCGGTGGCGGTGGTGGTGACCGACCAGACAGAGTTCGGGGGAGATCGTCTCGAGCAGGTCGTCGACGTACTCGCAGCCGGGATCGTAGCCGTAGGACAGCAGGCCGTTCGGTGCCTCGTGCGTGAGGAAGACGTCGATATCCTCGAGGTCGGCGGCCCGTTCGACGTCTTCGTGCGTGAAGTGGCGACGGCGCTCACCCGTGAGTTCGTCTCGGGACAGCTCGTACTTCGTCGGGGCGAAGTTTCCCGAGAGACCCGCCACGCGCAGGCCGTCGACCGTCGCCGCCGTGCTCGCGAGGAGGGTGACGTTGTTCGTTTCGTCGAGCTCCTCGTCCGTCCGCAGCGCGTCGATGATCTCGAGATCCTCGTTGTTCCCCGCGACGAACCACGTGGGTGCCGGCAGGTCGTACCGCTCGAGGTCGCCGAGCTGGAGCACCCGATCGGGCTCGAGGGTCCGGTAGAGCGCGAGGAGCGTCTCGCATCGATCGGGGTCGGACGCGTGGGCGTCGCCGAGGACGAGCATGCGAACACGGAGGGGCTCGATTCGGATAGGAGTCGCGCCGAGCACTGCTGGCTCGTCGGGTATCTGCAGCGAGACGGGGCCGCCGTCCCGACCGAGGTCGGCCGGGCACATTCAGGGTCTGAATTTAGACGTACTGCCCTCGGAGGATCGAGTATGGCCGATACGCCCGACATCAACAAGGTAGAGACGGAAGACGACTACACCCACGTCCGGTTTCGCGATCCCGACCGGTACGAGGAGATCCGAACGCCCGACTGGGCGGAGCAACCGGCGGCGTCGGTGTCCGAGGGCAGCGAGGTCCGCACCGGCAAGATCGAAGGGGAAGACGACTGGGAGGTCACGAGCGTACTGATCGACAAGCACGTCAGCGAGGACAAAGCGAAAGAACAGGCCCGCGAAATCGTCGACAAGATCGAGTCCTGAGAGACCGGACGGTCGCGACCTCCCGTTCAGGCTTCGGCCTGTTCGATCCACTCCTCGGCCTGACTCTCCGAGACGTCGGCGGCCTCGGCGACGGCCTCGGGGCCGGCGCGCGTGAGGTCGTCGATCGTCGCGATGCCGGCTTCCGAGAGCTGTTCGCGGACGTCCGCGTCGATTCCGTCGACGGACTCGAGCGTGTGCTCCGGGTGGGTTTCGATCTTCGTGTGGGGTTCGTTCGTCCCCTGGACCGGAATCTGCTGCGTGACCGCCTCGGTCTGCGCTTCGAGTTGCTGCTGGAACTGCTCGATCTGTTCGGCCTGTCGTTCGAGCAGATCCTCGACGTCACCGGTCTGGTTCTCGAGCTGGTCTTCGAGCCGATCCTGAAGTTCCTGCGTCCGCTCGAGTTGCTCGCGGAGCTGTCCGGAGAACTCGTCGACGTTCTGGACCGTCTGGTCCTCGATGGACTGCGTCATCTCGAGGAGCTGGTCGGTCTGCTCGTCGAGCGCGTCGACGAACTCCGTGGAGAGCTCGTTGGCGGAATCGACATCCCGCTCCATTTCCCGCTCGAGTGCGCCGTAGAACTCCGTGTGGGTCTGTTTCAGCCGGCCGAAGGTCTCGTCGATGGTCCGGTGGACCTCGGGAGCGTCGTCGCTCGGGAGCATCGCTGCCGTCGCGCTGACGTAGCCGTGGGTCGCCGCCTGGGCGAGCTCGAGTTGCTGGCGCTGGAGCGACTCCTGGCCCTTGAGGCCGGTGAGTGCCATCGTGTCGACGTTTCGCTGGGTGGCCATCCCGTGTTTGAACAGCTGCTGGCTCTGCTTGACCGCGGTTCGCTGTGCGTCGAACATCGCTCGAATGGGTGATTCTGACTGACTCATGTTCGGCTAGTCGTCCGGCTCGACACGGTATAAGCGATGGGCTTGCAAACCATTGAGGGGTTTTGAATGGTATTAGTCTCCCTCCGGTTCGGGCAGTGCCGACCCCGACCTCGCGTCGGATCACAGTCGGTCAACGGTGACTGTCACGATAGCCGTAGCTGCAGTATTATGCGCGTGATCGTGATCCGTTCACGTATGACCGACAGGAGAACCTACGCGTTCGAAGGCGATCGACCGACGGTCGACGACACGGCGCGAGTGAGCCGAGAGGCGACGCTCGTCGGCGACGTCGAGATCGACGCGGACGCGAGCGTCTGGCCCGGCGTCGTCCTCCGCGGTGATATCGGTCCGGTCCGTGTCGGTCGGGAGACTCACGTCGGGGACAACGCGACGATTCACGCCTCGCGGCTCGAGGCCGAGGTCATGGTCGGACACGGGGCCGTGCTCAACGAGACGACCGTCGAGGAACGGGCGTTGATCGGATTCAACGCGACGGTCAACACCGACGTGGTGATCGGCGGCGGCAGTATCGTCGCCGCCGGGACCGTCGTCCCGGACGAGTACGCCATCCCGCCGGAATCGTTCGTTCGCGGCGTCCCCGCGGAGATCACGCCGCTCGAGGAGACGGGGATCGATTCGGCGGCCATCTTCGAGTCGTTCTCCTCGGGCGAGTACACGAACCTGGCTCAGCGCCACGAGGAGTTGTTCGAGTGAGGCGTTCGGCTCGCTCGAGGCGGCGGCCGCGAGACCGCGTCGTTGCGGTCGTTAGGTCGCGGATTCGAACTCGAAGATCTCTCGATAGAGGCTCTCGGCGAGGTGGTCGATGTCCGCTGCGGCCTCGTCGGCGGGCATCGCGTCGCCGATACCCCGCCACTCGACGGCGAGCCGAGCGATCGGAACCAGGGCGAGGCCGCCGATGACGATCTCACCCTCGGGCGTGTGGACGCGCCACTCCGTCCGCATGCCGCTCGACGATCGCGTGACGGCGTCGATCTCCCCGCCGGCGGCGTTCCATCGCTCGACGAGCTCGTCGGTGATCCCGCGGAGCTTCCGTTCGCCGAGCAGGTGGCAAGCGATGCCGCCGCCAGCCAGCAGCACGAACGCGGCGGCCGCCATCGGCAGTCCCCCGTAGGGAACGTTGATCGACGCCGCGAGGGCCGCCGTCACGACGACGACCCCGATCACCCGCACGTCGACCGCGCTCGGCACCGTGCCGCTCCAGGTCGCCGTCCGCTGGGACGGCTGTTCGAGTTGCATATTGCTTCCACCTCGTGGCGACGGACCGGTAGCCGTTGGCCTGTCCCACTGCCGTCTTTATACGGCAGCGCTGCTCCCTACTCGTCTTCGAGTAACGCGTCGTCGCCGTGGGTCTCGCGCAACTCGGCGAGGTACTCGCGTTGTTCCTCGAGTCGGGGGGTCGGTTCGGCGTAGGTGTACTCGAACATCTCGCTCGGATCGCCCTCGACGCCCTCGGCGCGGTCGACCACCGTCGTGAGCGTGTCCTCGATCTCCGTTTCGATCGTGTCGATCCGGTCGTCGTCGACGACGCCCTCGTTCCGTAGGTACGCCTCGAACCGGTCGATCGGGTCCCGTTCGCGCCACTGCTCGACCTCGTCGTCGTCGCGGTAGACGCTGGGGTCGTCCGCCGTCGTGTGTGCGCCGTATCGGTACTGGATCGCTTCGATCAGCGTCGGCCGCGGTCGGTCACTGTCGGACTCGAGGGCCTTCTGCCGCGCGGCGTTCGTGACGACGTAGGTCGCGAGCGGGTCCATCCCGTCGACCTGCACGCCCTCGAAACCGTAGGCGGTGGCCTTCTGTGCGATCGTCGCACTCGCCGTCTGGCGCTCGCGCGGGATCGAAATGGCCCACTGATTGTTGTTACAGAAGAAGACGTTCGGCGTGTCGAACACGCCCGCGAAGTTCAGCGCCTCGTGGAAGTCCCCCTCGGAGGTCGAGCCGTCGCCGAAGTGGGTAACGCTGACGCGCTCGTCGCCGTTCAGCTTCGCCGCCCACGCCCAGCCCACCGCGTGGGGGAGGTGGCCGGCGATCGAGATGTTCAGCGGGAAGACGTCGATGTCCGCCAGTGCGGCGTTGCCGTCCTCGTGCCCCATCCAGTAGAGCAGATACTCCCAGGGGAGCCCCCGTGCGGCCAGCGCACCGTGTTCCCGGTACTGAAAGGAGAGCATGTCGTCGGGCGCGAGCGCGTACGTCGACCCGATCTGGGACCCCTCCTGACCGGCCAGCGAGGAGTAGGTCCCGAGTCGACCCTGCCGCTGGAGGCTGATCATTCGCTCGTCGAACCGGCGGGAAAACCGCATGTCCCGGTACATCGATCGCAGCGTCACCGCCTCGAGATCCGGCTCCAGTTCGGGGTCGGCGACGCGTCCGTCGGCGTCGAGCACCTGAATTCGATCGTCCGGCTCCCGCTCGAACAGACCGCGCTCGAGAACGTCTCCTGACATGGATTGATCGTTGAGTTGGGGCTATATAACAGTAGCTCCGAACCGGGGACGTCGGTGCTCGGCGGGAAGACCGCGACCGTCTCGCGTTCGATAGCATGCACGAAGCGGGTGATCGGTTCGCCGACGTCAGGCTGATTCTGGAACGGCCGTACGACCAGTGGGCCGACTCCGAACCGGTTCCGCACGCAACCTCGCTGTTCTGCACCCGCATCGCGCTGAACGAGTCGGGCGCGGTCTCGAGCCGATCGACCCGTGTCTCAGCGCCAGCCCTTCGGTGATCACACTCGCGCGTGGCGATGCGTCGTCTCTTCGTTCTCCCCGTTTTCTCCTCGACGACTGGCCCGCCACGAACAGTTCTCAGATGTGGCTCACGTATCTGCTTGCGGACATGTAATCCGAGATGCCACCGGAAGGTGGCGAATAGCGAGCCCCGCGTGGTTGGGCCAACAGGGCTCGCCACGTTTCTCTACCAAACGTATCCTCAAGTAGCTTGTGTGATGATCCGAGTGAAAAATATGTCTCATCGTGGGTAGGATGAAAAATATGGATATTGACAGGAATCTACTACACGAATCCTTTTGCGTCCTCGCGGTCTATTCCGCGTGTTCGGATATCCGAATTCGTGGTTGGGCCATGACAGAGAACGAAACTACGAGAGAGGCGATTAGCCTGTTGCAGGACCTCGGACTCCAGGAGTACGAGGCGCGCTGCTTCATGGCGTTGAATAGGCTTCCCAGCGGGACGGCGAAAGAAATACACGAGATCTCGGAGGTGCCACGGACGAGGGTCTACGACGCGATTCGCGTCCTCGAGTCACAGGGGCTGGTCGAAGTACAACACACGAGCCCGCAGGTGTACCGCGCCGTCAGCGTCGACGAGGCGACACAGACCCTGCGCAATAAGTACGACAATCGGATCGAGACGCTCGAGACCCATCTCCGGAATACGGACGTACAGAACGTCGCCGAAGACGACCAGGTTCAGGAGGTCTGGTCGCTGACCGGTCACGAAGCGATCGAGTCGCGAACGATGGAGCTCGTCGACGAGGCGGAGTCGGAGATCGCGCTCCTCGTCGTCGACGAAGGGATCCTGTCAAAGGCGCTGTTCGACGGCTTAGAGAGTGCGGTCGATCAGGACCTCTCGATCATTCTGGGCGGGCAAACGGACGCGATTACGGACGCGCTCGGGACGGAGCTTCCCAACACGCGCGTGTTCGAAACCCGGCCTCGACTGGCTCACCGGAATCGAGAGCGACAACGAGGTCGCGATCAGTCGCATTCTGCTCGTCGACCGCGAGACGCTCCTGATCGGCTCGTACTATCCGACCAGCGCCGACAACGCGAAAGAGCAGGCGATCTTCGCCCGCGGCCTCGAGAACGGAATCGTGGTGCTTCTTCGCCGGTTAGTGACCGCGGGATTGCCCCAGATCAGAGATCCAGGGGTCTGAACGAGTTCCCGATCGACACGGGACGAGAGCGCTCGCCGACCGAGCCGCGAGGCCCTACTGGTACTCGGGCAGTCGATCCGACCGATCCGAGCCCTCGACGAACGGCAGGTCGGTTCGGGTCGCAGTCACCTCTCCGCCGCCGACCCGAACCGTCACCTCGTCGTTCTCGAGTCCGTAGTCGACGATCGCGAGCGCGACGACGGCCTCGAGCATCGGACTCTCGCCCGCGCGGGTGATCTCGCCGACCGACGCGTCGCCGTCGAAGACCGCCGCGCCCGATTCGGGCACCGCCTCGCCCGCGAGCGTCAGCCCGACGAGCCGCCGACTGGGCTGGCCGCGGTTTTCGACGCGGGAGACGACCTCCTGGCCGACGTAACACCCCTTCTGGAAGTCGAGTGCGTTTCGCAGGCCGAGCACGTTCGGGAGCGTCCCCTCGAGTTCGGTGTGAAAGAGCGGCGATCCGGCCTCGAGTGCGAGGCTCTCGAAGGTCCGATAGCCGAAGGGGGCGGCGTTGAGCCCCTGATTGAGCAGCGTGTCGTGGACGGCCGCGGCGTCGTCGGCGGCACAGATCACCTCGTAGCTCTCTTCGCCGGTGAGCGCGTCGGTGCGGATGACCGAGACGCCCTCGTCGCCCATCGTTCCGCGGACGAACGAGTAGCGTTCGTCGGGCGAGCCGGCACCGTTGAGGACGCTCGCGACCTTCTCGGTCGCCTGCGGGCCGTGGATGCCGAAGATGGCGTACTCGTCGGTGGCGACCCGAATCTCGACGTCCTGGATGAACACCTTCTCGGCCCACTCCGCGGCGAGCGGGTCGGCGCTCTCGGGCTGGGTGAACAGGAGGAGCCGCTCGCCCGCGTTGTAGACGTAGAGTTCGACCTCGATTCCGCCCTGGGGATCGAGCACGAGCGCGTAACAGCCCCGTCCGTCCTCGGTCGGAACCCGATTCGAGACGACGTTGTCGACGTACTCGACGCGATCGTCCCCCTCGACGACGATCACGCCGTAGGCCAACTCGAGCAGGCCGACACCGTTGCGGACCGCTCGATGGGTTCGCTCCGGTCGTCCGTAGTGTTCGACGATCCGCCGGTCGGCGCGCTCGCCGAACGTCGCCCCGTGATCCTCGTGGATGGACTCGATGACGCTCATGCGTACTTCCTGGGGCCTGAGCGTATCAGGCGTTTCGATTCAAAAAGGGATCCGCTCCCGAAGCCACTCCCCGATCGATTGCTCCTCGTCCTCGTCGGACGGATCGTCGGGTACCACGCGATCGGCGGGCTTGATCACCGTCTCGGAGCCCGAGTCGACCACGATCAAGTCGTCCTCCTTGAGCGTCGCTAGAGCCTCCTCGAGCTCGTCGATATCGACCTCGACGGCCGCCCGGAGCTCGAAGACGGTCATCCCGTCGTCGGCGCGGTCGACCAGCGCGTCGAGTACCGCCACCTCCGTCCCCTCTCGGTTCCGGTACTCCCGCTTTGCTCTCATCTAGGTGCCTATTCGACAACCTGGGATTTGACGTTTGTCGTTCGCCCACGGTGGTTCAGCCGAACCGAACGGAATCGACCGGGCCAGCGAGCGGCGGAGCGCGGTCGGCTCGAGTCGCCGCCCGACCCGAATCCGGACGGCTCTGTTGACTGTCACACAACTGTAACTAACAGGCAGTACGTTTTTTATGTAATGGGTCGGTAGGGTGGGACAATGGTCCTGCGATGTTCGCTGCTCGGACACGACTTCGGCGAACCCGAAGTCGAACGCGAGCGCGAAGAACGGGGCAGCGAAGTCGTCGTTACCGTCCAGGAGTACGAAGAGTGTGCCCGCTGTGGCGATCGAAACGTCATCAGCGAGAACACCGAAGTAACTAGCCTCTCGACTGAGACGGACGCCGACTCGCTCCCCGACGATTCCGATACCGAACCACCCGAACCACCACTCGAGCCCGATCCCACGGACGGCGATGCCGACGCGGACACCGAGTTCGTCGACGCGGACTCCCCGTCCGACGACGCCATCATCATCGATTCCGGCGAGAACGGGGCGGCCGACCCCGCCGACGCCGACGCCGATGTCCCCGACTCTCCCGCTCGCGAAACGGAACCGACGGACCCAGCGCCGGACACGGCGACCGCCGCCGCGCCGGAGTCCGACATCGACGGTCCCGCCGAGACCGCGCAGACCGCGGAGACCGACGACACCGACGAGATCGACCTCCCGACCGACGAGAACGGCGACCCGGTCACCGACGACGGCGAGATCCTCGAGGACGAGCCGTCGCCCGATCGAAACCGCGAGCGCGATCACGGCGAGTGGCCCGACTCGGACGACGTCGGCCCGCCGGTCGGTGCCGACTCCGAGCCGACCGACTGGCCGGACGACCCGGCCGACGCCGAGGTGACGACCGGTGCCGACGACGCCCCCGCCGCGGTCGAGGACGATGCGGTCGTCCTCGAGAACGACGGTTCGACCGGCGGCGTCGACAGCGCCGCCGCCGACGGGACGACGGGTGCCACCACCGACGCCCGATCGGTGACCGCCGACCCCTCGGCGAGCGATCGCGCCGACGGCGATTCCGATCCCGCGGCCGATCCGGGCACCGGCATCGAACGCGCCGACGCCGCGCCGACGCCCGCCGAGAGCAGCGGGACGGCCGGCGAGAACGGGCCGTCCGAGTTCTACTGTCCTCGATGCGACTTCGTCGCCGGCGGCGACCGCGGCTCCCTGCGGACCGGCGACATCTGCCCCGACTGCCGGAAAGGCTATCTCAGCGAACGCGAGCGACGATCGTAACGCGGTCTCAGATCCCGGTCGCCTCGCGGTCCAATTTCGTTCGTTCGCTCGCTCCCCCAGTCGCCACCAGCCGCTCGCATCGTGTGCCGATTCCCCGTCCGAGTAGCTGCGACATCGTCCCTCTTCGCGCTCGAGAACCAGTCAGACACCCGAAACGTCGGCTATGAAAAGAGGTAAACACTCCCCCGTGTTTCTTCGAGCCATGAAGGAGTACAAGATGCGTCGCGGTGAATATCTCGAGGAACGAATCCCCGATATGGAGGCGACGATCGAGGACTACTTCGGGCCCATCACCGGCACCCAGGAGTTCAAGGGTAGCGACCTCTACATCATCGGCGAACCCGACAACGCCGTCTTCGAGAAGATCGTCGTCGGAGCCGTCGAGTACTCCGGCAAGAAGGACAAACTCGCCGTCGAGTTCCACGAGCGCGACCCCACCGAACTCGGTCCCGACGAGCTCGAGGACGCCGGCGACGCCGTCGACGCCAAGAACGACTTCCTGCTCGAGGCGACCGGGCGCGACGCCAAGTCCCGCCGCGACTCGATGAAGCGCAAGGTCGAGGACGATCCGGACCACGACTTCTAACACCCGTTACACTGCGGTCTATCGCGAGCGAGGCGGAGAGTCCCTCGCTCGCGGTCGTCTCGGGTGAGTGCCTGCCCGTCCCCGAGTCAGGCGACTCACCACGGATGCGGGAGCCGCCTTTCCGGCCACGGAACCGACACGTCTCGACCGGTTGGACAGTCGGCTTCGTAACGGCTTTCGTCGGGGCGTCGAATGTCGCGATAATGGACACACAGGCGTTTCTCGCCGCGACGCTCGTCGCTCACATCGGGTTCGCGATCTTCGTAACTGCCCACGCGCGCCTGACCGATCGGGATGCCGACAAGTGGCCGTTCGTGACGCTAGCTTTCGGACTGGCCGGGATCGCTGCCTACTTTTTCTACGACGAATCACAACAGTGAGCCATCTCAGTTGTCGAAATCGCCCCTCGAGTAGCGCCGAGTGACGGGACCGTTCCGTTTCTCGCCGTTTCGAATTCGGTTTCTAATCGGGGCGCACGAAGCCGAGAACGGTAGCTAATCGGACGTGATCAAGCGAGGAAGACGTGTCGCGGTCGGTCCGCGAGGACGTCGCGGCCGAACTCGACGGCCTCCGAGAAGGCGTCGCTGCGGAAAAACTGCATGGCGTCCTCGCGGGCGTCCCAGCGGCTGGCGATGAACATGTCGTTCTCGTCCTCGCGGTTGACCAGCAGGTCGGTCTTGCGGTGGCCGTCCATCTCCGCGAGCAGGCCGGCCGCGTCGTCGAAGGCGCTGGTGAAGTCCCCGCGGTGATCCGGCTTGACCGTGTAGAACATCCCCATCGTCCCCCAGGAGTCGTCCGCGTCGTCGCCGGCCTGCCGGACGATATCGGGGAGGTCGGCGAGGAAGCCGGCCGCCGTGCTCGCGGCGCGTTCGGTGTCCCAGAGGCTGACGACGGCCGTTTCGCTGCCCTCGTCTCGAGGCTCGTAGACGGCCGTCTTCACGTGCGTATCGTAGTGGTCGAAGTTCGCCCGGAGGCCGTCGACCGCCTCGAACAGCTCGTCGGAGTCGGCCGCGGAGTAGAGCACGACCGCGTGGACGTCCTCGCCGTGGGGCTGCCCCGCGTAGACGCCCATGTCCTCGAGTTCGCTGCGGAGGTCCTCGTCGTCGCCCCCGTGGGCGCGTCCGGCGTCGTCGCGGCCGCTCGAGTCGGAGCCATCGCCGCCGTGGTGATGACCGCCGCTGTCGCCGTGGTGGCCGCCGGACTCGCCGGCGGCGTGCGGGTGACCGCTGCCGTCGCCCTCCTGCGGAACCGTCTCACCCGCGAGGAAGGCCCCGAGGTGCTCCGGCGGGAACCGGCGGCCCGAGAGGAACCGGCCGAACTCGGCGAAGCGGGAACTCGAGGGATCGAAGCGCATCTCGTAGAGCAGTTCCTTCACGTCGGTCGGGTCGTCGCCGAACAGGGTGATCCCCCACTCGAAGTCGTCGAGGCCGACGCTGCCGGAGATGATCTGGGTGACGCGGCCGGCGTAGTCCTTCCCGATCTCGCCGTGGTTCGAGAGGTAGTCGGCCCGCTCGTCGAAGGGCAGTTCGTACCAGTTGTGATCGGGGCCGCGACGCTTGCTCATCGGGTAGAAGCTCAGGAACTCGCTGTCGGGGATGTCGGGTTTGAGTCGGGACTCGATGTAGCGCTCGAGGCCGGTGTCCTCGACCTCGCTGTCCTCGTCGAAGTAGTCTTCCGACATGTAGCCCGAGACCTCCGTTACCGAGAGGTAGGAGTCGGTCCGTTCCGTGAACGCGGCGAGCGCGGTGTGTTCGAACCGCCGCTCGAGCGTGTCGATGTCGGAAAGCGTCGGTCGCAGATGGAGGACGAGCAGGTCGGCCTTGTGGCCCAGTACCGAGAACGTCGCCGACTCGCCCGCGTCGGCGTCGTCAACGGCCTCGCAGGACGCGAGGTAGTCGATACCCTCGTCGATCGCTCGCGAGCGTCGTCGCTCGGGTGCCTCTCTCCAGGTGTCCCAGTCGATCGACCGGAAGTCGTGCAGGACGTACCAGCCCTCTTCGGTCTGTGGCGGTCGCCGTCGTTCCATGAGCGCGAGTTGGGTCGGGGACGCTAAGAAGGGCCGGGTTTCGGCCCGCTCCCCGTCGCCTCCTGCGGCGTCGGATCACCGCTCGGACGGGGTCGAATTCGTCGTCGTCGACTCTCAGTTCGCCCGTTTCGGACGTGACCGAAACGCTTTACGTCCGTCCGTTTAACCCACCGGATATATGCGGAAAAGTGGGCCGCCGAAAGGACTCATCGCCTACCTCGTGCTCGAGCTCCTCGAGGAGAAACCCCGATACGGGTACGAGATCTTGAAGGAGATCCGGGAGATCAGCGGCGGTCACTGGGAACCGTCCTACGGCTCGGTGTACCCGATCCTCTACAAGTTCGAAGAGAAAGGGTGGGCCGAACGCATCGACCGCGAGGACGAGCCCGATCGGAAGTACTTCGAGCTCACGGCGGCGGGGCAGGCGGAACTCGAGGAGCGCCGCGAGAGCGGCTCGGAGAAGGCCCGAGACTTCGCCGACGTAATTCTCGGCTTCTTCCACGTGTATGCGGCGTTCTCGACGGACGACCGGTTCGAGATCCCGGAGATCGAGGGCGAGTGGCGATTCGACGAGGCGTTCAGCCGCTGGGTCGTCGAACAGGTGGTTCGCCACTACGAACACTACTTCGACGCGACGTTCGAGCGCCTCGAGGAGACGCCCGAGGAGTTCTACGACCGCCACGGCATCGAGACGGAGGAGTGAGCGTGAGTGCGAGCGTGCGGGGCAGACGATAAGCGCGCGAACGCGAGACGCCCCCGACGAGCATTGCTGCGGTCTCGGCCGCGAAGTCCCGCCGCGTCGCTCGCGATCAGCCCGCGATCAGTTGCGGGCCGAACAGCATCAGAAGGAAGCTGACGAGCATGGTCACGCCGACCGTGGTCGTCACCAGGCGGACCATCCCGCGGGTCGCGTCGATCGGCAACCGAGAGACGATCGTTTCAGTACTCGTTCGGAGGATGTGCCCGCCGTCGAGCGGGAACGCCGGGATACAGTTGAAGAAACCGAGCTGGACGTTGATCCAGCCGGTCCAGAACAACAGGTTCGCCAGCAGGAAGACGGTCCCGTCACCGAACGCACCGAGCGCCCCCTGCACCTCGTAGAAGTTCTGAATCCCGCCGGTGAAGCCGGCGAAGTTGAACGGCATCCCGCCGGTGACCCCGATGACGGGCAGCAGGACCGCTATCCCGATCTTTCCGAGAAAGCTGCTCGTGAGCGGACCGAGCTGCGCGTCGCCGTTCCCCTCCCCGCCGAGCAGCGTCAGGTACTCCGCCGCGGGATAGAGCTGGACACCGATGTCGTTGACCGAGACGCCGGACGTGCCCGGCTGGGCCTGAATCCCGAGGAACCCGCTATCGGCCCGCGGGTGCTCACCGAGGGTCACGTTGTACTGTTCGCGCTCGTCGCCGAAGTAGCCCGCGACGGTGACTTCCTGGCCGGGCTCGGTGTCCTCGAGCAGCGCGCTCAGACCGTCGTACTCGTGGATCCGTTCGCCGTCGAAGCGGGTGATGACGAACGTCTCGTCGGTCGGGCCAGTTTTGCCCTCGAGGGGCTCGTTCTCGGCGACGGAAACCGCCGCGCCGATGGGGGCCGTTCGCTCGACTCGATCCCCGCCGTCTTTGGGTTCGACCGTCAGGGTGACCCGCTCGTTCTCGCCGACGGCGTCGAAGAAGCCGCGTTCGGTCGCGACCGTCTGGCCGTCGACCGCGTGGATCTTGTCGCCGGTGGAGAGCCCCGTCGGACCGTTTTGCATCGCCGCGGTAACCAGCAGCGATCGGCTGACCGTCACCGTCTCCTCGCCGTTGAGTTCGACGGCCACGCGGTCGCCGTCGACGGACTCGAGCCGGTCGGCGAGCGCCTCGTTGTCCTCGACGGCGGTCCCGTTGATCGCCGTGATGCGATCGTTCGGTTCGATACCGGCGGCGGCGGCCGGGGAGTCCTCCGCGACGCCGCCGACGGCGGCGCCGGGGGCGACGCCGATCGCGCCGACGATCGGCCCGAACAGCAGGGCGAAGGCCAGCAGCGTGATCGCGAAGTTGTTCGTGACGCCGGCGGCGAACATCCGCGTCTGGCCGCCGCGGGAGGCCGCCTTGCTGCTCTCCTGATCCGGTTCGACGAAAGCGCCGACGGGGACGACTGCGAGCATCGCGATCCCCATCGAGTCGATATCGATGTCCTCGACGCGACAGAGCAGCCCGTGGCCGCCCTCGTGGACGACGAGTCCGACGAGGAGTCCGAAGACGATCCCGGGGGTCGCCGCCAGCGGCAGGAAGTCGTTGACGCCGGGGATGACGAGGACGTTCCGTGGCTGGCGGACGGCGGAGGTCGTCATCTGTGGCGTCGAGAGGGCGACCATCGCCGCGCGGACGAGGAACGCGAACATGCCGACCATCACGACCAGTGCGATGCCGACGCCGAAATTCGACCACGCCCGCCAGAAGCGCTTCGGGCGGGCGAGCCTGTCGAGCAGGTCCCGGCCGCGTTTCGTGTGGAACGTGAGAATCGGGCCCTGGGTGCCGATGTAGTCGGGGAGGTAGCCGCCGTTCCGCAGTCCGACGACGACGACCCAGTAGCAGAGGAGGCCGATCAGCACCCAGGTGACGAGCTCCGAGCCGAAGAGTTCGGGGGGTGAGACGACAGCGGGAGGACCGTGATCCATCACTAGTCTCTCCGGGTGGCGTTCTCAAATGGTTTTTGTCTATCGGCCGCTCTCAGCGTTCCCGCCGCAGCCGCCCGACGACGAACTCCCGGTCGACTTTCGCGAGGAACGGTCCGAGCTTCGGTCCCTGGTCCTCGTCGAAGAACAGCCGATAGCCGGCCCCGAAGAAGTCACCGACGTCGACGTCGTGGCGTTTCGCGGTCTCGTAGATCTCACCCTGGATCTCGTCGGGTTCGTGACCCTCCTCGATGAAGTCCGCGAGCTCCTCGAGTGCCGCTTCCGTCGCCGCGTCGAACTCGTGGGCCGGAATCTCCGTGCGCTTGAGTTCGTAATCGAACTCGTTGCCGGTCCGCCGCGCCCAGTTTCGGGCCTGCTCGACCCGCTCGAGGGCTCCCTCGACGGCCCACTCCGGGGCGTCGGCCGGAATGTGACCCTCGCGTCGGGCGATCTCTTCGCGCAGATCGGGGTCGTCGGTCATCCCGAGCACCGCGGCGAAGGTGTAGGGAAGCCGGATGCGCTCCGCTCGCGGTTCCTCGACGACGAACGGGTACACCCGCTCGGCGAAGGCTTCCTCGTCCTCGCCGGCCTCGACTTCGTCGAAGTAGATCGCCTCGAGCCGGTCGAACTCGTCGACCAGCTGATCCAGTCGTTCGATACTGAAGTCCCGGGCTTTCGAGGGGTCCTTCGCGAAGAAGTACCGCAGGACCTCGGGCTCGAGCAGTTCGAGGACGTCAGAGACGAGGATGACGTTGCCCTCCGAGGAGGAGAACGGTCGTCCCTCGAGCGTGAACCACTCGTACACCATCGGGACCGGGGGCTCGATCTCGAGGACGTTCCGGGCGACGTCTTGTCCGCTGGGCCAGGACCCCTCGGCGTGGTCCTTGCCGAAGGGTTCGAAGTCGACGCCCAGCAGCTGCCACTGGGCGGGCCACTCGAAGCGCCAGGGCAGCTTGCCCTCGCGCAGCGTCGCGGTGCCCTCGTGGCCGCAGCCGTCGATCGTCTGGTCGCCGGCGTCCATGTCGGTACAGCGGTAGTCGACGGTCGCCGCTTCGCCGGCATCGAGGTCCACGCTCGTCACCGTCTCGGTGATCTTGCCGCACTCCTCGCAGATCGGGTTGAACGGGACGTAGTCCGCGTCGACCTTGTCCTGGTACTGGGAGAGGACTTCGCGTGCGCGATCCTGCCGCTCGAGGACGAACCGGGTCACGTCCTCGAACTCGCCGGATTCGTACAGCGCCGTGTTCGAGACCATGTCGATCGGGACGTCGACCGCGTCGGCGCTGTCCTGAATGATCGTCGCGAAGTGGTCGCCGTAGGAGTCACAGCAGCCGAACGGGTCCGGGATGTCCGTGTAGGGTGCGCCGAGGTTCCGGCCGAGCGCGCCCGCGTCGACCTCGCCGAGATCGACGAGGTTCCCGTCGAGGTCACAGAGGGTCCGCGGGAGCTTTCGGAGCGGATCGCGGTCGTCGGCGGTGAAGACCTGCCGAACATCGTGCCCCCGATCGCGCAGCACCTCGGCGACGAAGTAGCCGCGCATGATCTCGTTGACGTTGCCGAGGTGCGGGACCCCCGAGGGCGAGATACCGCCCTTGACGACGATCGGCTCCTCGGGGTTTTGGTCCTCGATACGGTCTGCGACCGTATCCGCCCAGAACGCGTGGCGCGCGTCGTCCGCGTCCTCGCGCTGGAGCGTGTAGGGGCTGATCGCCGTCGAGTCCGAAGCGGCTCCGGTCTCGCCGTCGTCGTTCGCACTCATCGTTCGTCGCTCGCCCAGTAGGTCGGTTCCGCGCCGGCACCGTCGGGGACGATGTCCGTCCCCTCGTGGTCGCCGAATCGGACCGCGCGCGCGATCCGACTGGGATCGGTGCCGTCGAGGACGATCGTTCGCATTCCCGAGCGCTCGATGATCTTCGCCGCCAGCAGGTCGACCGGCGCGGAGGCCCCGGCGTTCATCTCGAGGCCGGCGATGACGTCGACCAGTTCCGTTGCGGAGAGGTGGTCGTACTTGGTCGCGTCGTCGTCCTCGTTGGGGTCGTCGCTGTAGACGCCCGGGACGCTCGTCGCGTAGACGAGCAGGTCGGCGTCGATGTACTCCGCGAGCGCGGCCCCGACGGCGTCGGTGGTCTGGGCGGGCGCGACGCCGCCCATGATACAGATGTCGTCCCGGCGGAGCGCCTCGCTGGCCTCCTCGTAGTCGAGGGCGGGCGCGGTCACCGATTCCTCGCTCAGCGCCGCGATGAGCAACCGCGCGTTGAGCCGGGTGACGTCGATCCCCAGCTGATCGAGTTCGATTTCGTTCGCCCCGAGGTCTCGAGCGGCCCCGATGTACTCGCGAGCGACGCCGCCACCCCCGACGACGGCACCGATACGACAGCCCTCCGCGATGAGGTCTTCGATGACGGCGGCGTGCTCGGCCACCCGGTCCGCGCCGGGTTCGGGGACGAGGACGCTCCCGCCGATAGAGACGACCACTTTCATACTACACCGGTGTAGCGGAGTTGCTATCTTAAGGGTTGTCAACTACCCGGACGGCGTGGTGACACACCGCTCGAGCCGGGGTTCGGACGGGCCCGCTGTTCACTCCGCGAGCGACAGGACGAGCGCGTCACCGTCGCGATCGAACGCGGTGCCGAACGGGTCGGAGCGCTCGCGCATCCGCTCGCGGGACCACGCGGCGGCCGCCGGACTCGCCTCGCGGACCGCACAGCCGTCGATCTCGGTGGGATGCAGTCGGAGCTCGGTCGGTCGGCCGGCGGGCGTCACCGCGAGATCGAACAGGAAGCTCCGGTCGTTGCGCAACTCCGCGTCCACCCGGTAGTCGTCGACGAAGTCGCCCGCGTCGTAGATGACCGGACTACCGTCGTAGACCTCGATTCCCTGGGCGACGTGCGCGCTGTGGCCGTGAATCAGGTCGACGCCGTCGTCGATCAGCCGGCGGCCGAACGCCCGGAACGATTCGGGCGGCTCCGTGACCATGTTCGGACCCCAGTGGAGCGAGGCCACCAGCAGGTCGGGATCAGCCTCCCGTGCGCGATCGAGTGCCTCCCGAACGAGTCGGTTCGTCTCCGGATCGTCGGTGTCGATTTCGATCCGGGCGGTCCCCGGCGACTCCTCGTCCGCAGCGTACTCCGGCGTGTTGTCGGTAAACGAGACGATTGCCACCTCGAGGCCCTCGTCGCCGTCGTCGGTCGCCGTCCCGATCGTTCGAACCGCGGGCTCGAGCGCCTCGTCGATCGTCTCCCCCGCCCCCGCGTGGGCGATTCCGGCCTCGTCGAGCGCGTCGATGGTGTCGCGAAGCGCGACGTCCCCGTAGTCGAGTACGTGGTTGTTCGCCAGCGCACAGACGTCGACGCCGGCGCGCTCGAGCGCGGGGACCGCCCAGTCGGGATCGGCCCGGAAGTGAAACGGCCGGTGCGTGCGCGTCCACTTCCGACCGCGCGTCGAGAGCACGCACTCGAGGTTGACGACGAGTCCGTCGAGCGCGCGCAGTCGCTCGAGGACGGTCCCCCAGACGGCCTCGACGGGCCGGTCGCGCTGGCGGTCGTCGACGAGCCGCCCGAGCATGACGTCGCCAGTGAAGCCGATTCGAAGGGGCATATGCGAGTCTTCGCGGCGCACGTGCAAAATCCCGGGGCACCGTCGCCGGACCGATGTCCCGCCGTGCGGCGGTCGACCGGCCGCGGGGACGTCGCTCGTCCGGGGTGTTCCGGGCGACAGCTACAAAGCCCGACCCGCCCATGTCTCGGATATGCACGTACTCGGTGTTCGCGAGGCGGAGGCCGACGGCGACGCGCTCGAGTCGGTCGTCGACCGGCTCGTCGATCGGCTCGCCGAGCGCGGTCGCGTCGGCGTCGTCAGATACGATTCGACGATCGCGGACGGCCGGCAGACGCGCGAATCGATCACGCTCGGCGGCGACGTCACCTACGACCTCGGTGTCGACGGCGACTGGACCGCTTCGGGCACCGGACTGTCCGTCGCCGACGCGCTCGATAGCCTGGCCAGCGACTGCGAGTACGCCGTCGTCACGGGCGTCCCGACGCTTCAGTCCCCCTCGATCGCCGTCGGAACTGCTGCCGCGTCCGAGAGCGAGGCTGACGACACGATCCTCGCCGCCGTCGGCGGCCCCGGCGACCTCGATCTCGATACACTCGTCCGTGACCTCGAGGCGGCCGAGCCCCACGAAACGCTCGAATCGCTCGTCGCTCGCGTCAAACGATCGCCGCGCGCCGATCGAGCGGGTGCGATCGCAACGTTTACGGGTCGAGTCCGTGCCAAAGACAGTGAGGACGACGCACGGACGCAGTACCTCGAGTTCGAGAAGTACGAGGGCGTCGCCGACGAGCGGATGGCGGCCCTCGAAGCCGACCTCGAAGCCCGCGCGGACGTCTTCGACGTGGAACTCTACCACCGAACGGGGATCGTCGAGGACGGCGAGGACATCGTCTTCGTCGTCGTGCTCGCGGGCCACCGCGAGGAGGCGTTCCGCACCGTCGAAGACGGGATCAACCGACTGAAAGACGAGGTACCGCTGTTCAAGAAAGAAGTGACGGTCGAGGATGAGTTCTGGGTCCACGAGCGATCCTGACCGTTCCGTTCGTTCATCGAATCCGATGAAATAGTGAAACGGTCGGGCAGGAAGATATTGAAACTGTCGTGACGGTCGAAACTGAGATAATGAGTTAGCTGCTGTTTTAAAATGTCTCGTCGGTTCTGAGGTTGCAACTGACAATCTGCTGTCGGCGAATAAAACGTCGATTACCCCCCAGATCGCTGAACACAATCGAAACGCCACTAACCATCCTTCGTTTATAACAGATATCCCCAACAAGGAGTGGATGTCGATGAGCACGACAGCCCAACCCTCCACGGAAAGCAAGGAACGCCGCCTCAAACGCTACCTGCGTGAACGCGCCGAAGACGGCGAGCTGTACTTCAAAGGCAAGTTCATCGCAGACGATGTCGGCATGTCCCCCAAGGAGATCGGCGCGCTGATGGTCAAGCTCTCGGACTCGGTCAGCGACCTCGAGATCGAGAAGTGGTCGTACACGAGCGCGACCACGTGGCGCGTCGCACCTGCCTGAGTCGCGCTCACTCGACCCGATCGACTCGCCCGACGACTATCCCCGCTCCCCTGCCCCGTGCCGGCGCGTCACCGACGCCATCCGGCACGACCCACCCTGAGACGTCGCATCCCACGCCGATGCCGAGTCGCATCTCCGGATTCGGTATCGAATCGTTCCCGAGAGCGCCGCCGGTCGGCCGTTCCCGCAGCGCCCGGCCCGCCGGCGGAATCGCCTCGAGAAACGGTCGGCTCTGCCGACGACAGGCGTTTTATACCGCCCGACCCTGAACCACAGGTGATGGACGATGTCGATCGGTCCGGGTTCGGCACGGCGAGCGGCAGTGGCCAGCGTCCCGAAGACGGGCCGCCGATCGATCGCATCGAATCGGTGTTTTCGGTCTACGAGGTTCGGCGCGAAGACGGTCAGCTGGTATACTACGGCGACCCGCTGGCGCACCCGGAACGGGTGATGCGGGAGCTCTGGCCCGACTTCCGCGAACGCGGCTACGACGCCGAACTCGAGCGCCGCCGCGGCGAGTACGTGCTCGTCGCCGAGCCGACGACCGTCGGTGTCGACGGAATTCCGTGGACGAACGTCGTCCTGCTACTGGCGACGGTCGTTTCGACGCTGTTCGTGGGCGCGTGGTGGTGGTACCCCTCACTCGATCCGTTTATGAACCCAATCGAAACCGTCCACGCGTGGCCCTTTTCCCTGGCGATCCTCGGCGTGCTTGGCGTTCACGAGATGGGCCACTACGTCATGAGCAGATACCATCAGGTCGACGCCTCGTTGCCCTACTTCATCCCGGTCCCGACGCTCATCGGGACGATGGGGGCGGTTATCAAGATGAAGGGCCGAATGCCCGACCGCAAGGCACTGTTCGACATCGGCGTCGCCGGCCCGATCGCGGGACTGGTCGCGACGGTCATCGCGACCGTGATCGGGCTTCACCTGCCGCCCGTGACCGTCGACCCCGCGTTGCTTCAGCATCCGGACGCAGTGCGGATCGAGCTCGGCTACCCGCCGCTGCTCGAGTTGCTCGCGGCCGGGTTCGACCAGCCCCTGTACCGAGACGATCCGGCGACGGGAGTGAACCCGGTCGTCATCGGCGCGTGGGTTGGGATGTTCGTGACGTTCCTCAACCTGATTCCGGTCGGACAGCTGGACGGTGGCCACATCCTCCGGGCGATGGTCGGCGAGCTTCAGGAGACGATCGCGGCGCTCGTCCCGGGCGCGCTGTTCGCGCTTGCCGGCTATCTCTATTATATACAGAATCACAGCCTGAATACGGTCTTCGTCTGGGTGCTCTGGGGGCTGTTGACGACGCTGTTCGCGTCGGTGGGGCCGGCGACGCCGATCCAGGACGACCGCCTCGGTCGGAGCCGGGTCGTCCTCGGGATCGTCACGTTCGGTCTCGGCCTGCTCTGTTTCATGCCGGTACCGGTCATGATCATCGAGTGACCGGCGCGTTCGGGGCGGTTCGCCGTCGGTTCCGCGGCTACCCGTGCGTATAGCCGCGGTCCGCGAGCGGCTCGTCGTCCATCGTGATCGCCGCGCCGGCGTCGCGGACCGATCCGATCACCGACAGCGACGCGTCGGTCGCGTCTCGTACCGCCGGGACCGCGTCCTCGGGGAGCGTCGCGACGAGTTCGAAGTCCTCGCCGAAGCTGGTCGCCAGCTCGAGTACGTCGTCGCCGTCGGCGACCTCGAAGACCGCATCGTCGATCGGAATCCGATCGGAATCGATCGCGAACCCGCAGTTGCTAGCCTCGGAGAGCTGGTGGAGCGATCGGGCGAGCCCGTCACTCGAGTCCATCATCGCGGTCGCGTGCGGGGCGAGTGCGCGGCCGGCGTCGATCCGGGGATCGAACCGAAAGCGGTCGTTCGCGCGATCCGTCTCTCCGCGATCGAACAGGCGGAGTGCGGCCGCACTCCGGCCGAGCGTCCCGGTAACGCAGACGACGTCGCCGGGGCGCGCGCCGCGCCGGCGGACGGGATCGTCGGTCCGACCGATCGCGGTCGTCGACACGGTGAACTCGTCGTGGCCGTCGAGGTCGCCGCCGACGTACTCTGTGCCGACGCGATCACAGACGTCGCTCGCACCGCGAACGAACGCGAGCAGTTCGTCCCGGTCGAACGTCGGCGCGGCGTAGGCGGCGACCGTCGCCGTGGCCTCGGCACCCATCGCGGCCACGTCCGACAGCGACGCGCCGACGGCGCGCCAGCCGGCCGTGTACCGGGTCGTGCCAGCCGGGAAATCCGTTCGCTCGTGGAGCATGTCCGTCGTCACGACGAGCCCGT
Source organism: Natrinema salaciae (assembly GCF_900110865.1). Lineage (NCBI taxonomy): Archaea > Methanobacteriati > Methanobacteriota > Halobacteria > Halobacteriales > Natrialbaceae > Natrinema > Natrinema salaciae. The sequence goes on along the minus strand of NZ_FOFD01000004.1, from coordinate 455,980 downwards.
CGACGATGGCCGCGTCGTCGCCGGCCGCCTCGAGTTCGCCCGACAGGAGCCGCAGGGCGGCGCGTTCGTCCATACCCTCCGTTTCGACTCGAGGGCGAAAAACGGTCCGGGCCGACGCCGGGTCGGCGTGATACGATGGTCTTAAATGCCGCGGACGGAAATCACACGCCAATGGCTACGATGTACGACGTTCCGGCGGACGACCTCATCGAGGCGCTCGCCGACGATCTCGCGGATCGACTCGAGGAACCGGAGTGGGGCAAGTTCGCCAAGAGCGGCGTCGACAAGGAGCTCCCCCCCGAACAGGACGACTTCTGGGCCACCCGCGCTGCGAGTCTCCTGCGCAAGGTCGCCGACCGCGGACCGATCGGCGTCGAGCGACTCTCGACCGAGTACGGCGGTGCGAAGGGCGGTTCCAACCGCTACCAGGTCGCACCCGACAAGCGCGCCGACGGCTCGAAGAACCTGATCCGGACCATCCTCCAGCAGCTCGAGGAGGAGGACCTCGTCGAGACCGCCGAGGGCGAGGGTCGCCGGATCACCGCCGACGGGCGGAGCCTGCTCGACGAGACCGCCGGCACCGTCCTCGAAGATCTCGACCGTCCGGAACTCGAGCGCTACGCGTAATTGCTGGAATCGTTTTCGCGCCGGTTTCACCGCGCAGAGCCATTGCTACCGCTCGTCCGTAATCATTTTCCCGCGTGCCGGACAAGTATGGACCAACGATGAGTGGCTCACCCGACGAGGAGAAACTCGAGGAACTCCGACAGAAGAAGATGGAACAGCTCCAGGACCGCGCCGAGTCCCAGGGCGAGGGCGGACAGGAGGCGGCCCAGCAGCAGGCCGAGGCCCAGAAGAAGGCCGTACTGCGCCAGCACTTGACCGACGAGGCCCGGAAGCGGCTCAACACCGTCAAGATGAGCAAGCCGCAGTTCGGCGAGCAGGTCGAGCGACAGGTCATCAGCCTCGCTCGCAGCGGCCGGATCCAGGGGAAGATCGACGACGACAAGATGAAACAGCTCCTCAAGGAGCTGAAACCCGACTCGCAGAGCTTCGACATCCAGCGCCGGTGATGGAGCTCGGACTGCTCTACAGCGGTGGCAAGGACTCGACGCTCGCCGCGCTCTTGCTCGAGGAGTTTTACGACGTGACGCTGCTGACGGCTCACTTCGGCGTCAGCGACGACTGGAAACACGCCCGCGAAACGGCCGACGCCGCCGGGTTCGACTTCGAGCGCCTCGAGTGCGATCCCGACGTCGCCCGCGAGGCCGTCGACCGGATCCGCGAGGACGGGTTTCCGCGAAACGGAATCCAGCTGGTCCACACGCACGCCCTGGAGCAGCTCGCAGATCGGTCGTTCGACGCCATCGCCGACGGTACTCGGCGTGACGACCGCGTGCCGACGGTCTCGCGGGCGCAGGCCCAGAGCCTCGAGGACCGACACGACGTCGACTACATCGCGCCGCTGTCCGGATTCGGCCGGTCGGCCGTCGACAGGCTCGTCGAGGCGCGGTTGGACGTGATCGTGGGGCCGAGCGAGGAGATCGACAGGGCGGATTACGAGGCGGAGCTCCGGGCGCTGATCGCCGCGGAGGAGGGTCCTGCAGCGATCGCGGAGTACTTCCCGGACCACGACCAGACGTACGTGACGAACATCCGGTGAAGGAGCGAGGACGGCGACCGACGGCGCGGTGTACGCTGCGAGTGGCGGCCCGGCTCCGGTTCTCAGCCGCCGTTGGTAAACTCGAACCGGGCCCCGCCGGCCTCGCTCTCGCCGATCGCGACCTGCCAGCCGTGCGCGTCCGCGATGGCGCGGACGATCGCGAGGCCGAGCCCCGATCCGTCCTCGGCGGTGGTGTACCCCTGCTCGAGTACCTCCTCGCGCTCGTCGGCGGGGATCCCGGGACCGTCGTCGGCGACGAAGAAGCCGCCGTCGCACGGACCGACCCGGATGTGGACGTCCTCGCGGCCGTGCTCGATGGCGTTCCGATAGAGGTTCTCGAAGAGCTGCTTCGCTCGGAGTGGATCGACCTGCAGCGTTCGATCGCCGACCGTCTCGTAGGTAGCCTCGTCCGTCTCGACGGCCGTCCACGCGTCGCTCGCGAGTTCGACGAGCGGGACGTCGTAGGGGTCCTCGACCTGCGTCCCGCTACGAGCGACCGAGAGTGTCTCTTCGATCAGTTCGTCCATTCGGGTCAGCGCCGCATCGACTTCCTGCAGGTGGTCCGGATCGCCGCTGGTGAACGCCGCCCGGAGCCGGCCCTGTGCGACGCTGAGCGGGTTCCGAAGGTCGTGACTGACGACGCTCGCGAACGCCTCCAGGCGCGCGCTCTGGCGTTCGGCCTCGCGAACGGCCGCCCGCTGTTGGATCTCGTAGATGCCCGCGACGGTGCCCGCACCGACGCCGACGGTGCCGCCCATCAGGAGCAGGTACAGCGGCGCTCTGGCGCCCGTTCCCTCGAGGTACAGCACGTAGAGGTGGAGCGCCGTCACGAGGACGGCGGCGAGAAAGCCGCCGAGTCCGTAGCCGAAGACGGTGAGCCGGTCCCTGGTCGAGACGCCTCGGGACACCAACCAGCGGTCGGCGAAGACTACTGCCGTCGCCGCCAGCAGCGGAAAGACGCTCTCGAGCAGCGCTCGGCTCGAGACGTGCTCGAGAGCGAGGCGGGTGCCGATGATCGCGGCGAGAAAGAGACCCAGCGCCGAGAGCGGTGATACCGGCAGTTGCTCACCGACCTCCGCGATCCAGTCGTCGTCGGCCACGCGTTGCACAAGTCGGACTCTGACGCAGGTCGGTATCAACTTACGGGACGTTCTCAGAATCGATATCGTGGAACCAACGGTAATCAGCACTGAAGCAAACGAGACCGGATCACTGGCCACGGTTTCGGCGGTCGCGTGAGAACGAAAGGTTAGAAGTCCGTCGTCGCCGAACGGGTGTTCATGTACGACCGGATCAAGGGCTTTCGAGACTTCTATCCCGGCGAGATGTCTTCCAGGCGGTCGGCTATCGACGGTCTGGAGGAAACCGCCCGCGAGTACGGGTTCCGCGAAATCGGAACGCCGGCGCTGGAGCGCGCCGAGATGTGGACCGACAAGAGCGGCGACGACATCGTCGACGAACTCTACTCGTTCGAGGACCAGAGCGGTCGTCACGTCACGCTGACACCCGAACTGACGCCGACGGTCGCCCGGATGGTCGTCGCGAAACAGCAGGAGCTCTCGAAGCCGATCAAGTGGTTCTCCACGCGACCGTTCTGGCGCTACGAGCAGGTCCAGCAGGGTCGGTACCGGGAGTTCTACCAGACGAACGTCGACATCTTCGGTTCGTCCGAGCCGGAGGCCGACGCCGAAATCCTGGCGTGGGCAGCCGACGCGTTGACCGGCCTCGGACTCACCGGCGACCACTTCGAGTTCCGGATCTCCCACCGCGACATCCTCGGCGGCGTCCTCGAGAGCTACGACGCCGACGTCGACACCGAAGCAGCGATCCGCGCGGTCGACAAGTCCGACAAGATATCGCGTGCGGAGTACCACGACCTGCTGATCGACGCCGGACTCACGGCCGATCAGGCCGCCGCGTTCGACGACCTCATCGCGAGCGGTGACCTGGACGAGGTCCGGGCGGTCGCGGACACCGAGCGCGTGACCGCCGCCGTCGAGAACCTCCGGAACGTCCTCGCAGCCGCCGAGGACTTCGGGGCTCGCGAGTACTGTACCGTCTCGCTCGAGACGGCCCGCGGACTGGACTATTACACGGGCGTCGTCTTCGAGTGTTTCGACTCGGCAGGCGAGGTCTCGCGGTCGATCTTCGGCGGCGGCCGGTACGACGATCTGATCGAGAGCTTCGGCGGCCAGCCGACGCCCGCGGTCGGCGTCGCGCCGGGCCACGCGACGCTGTCGCTGCTCCTGCAGCGTGCGGGCGTCTGGCCCGAGGAGGAAGTGACGACGGACTACTACGTCCTGCAGATCGGTGACACGCGAGCGGACGCGGCTCGGATCGTCCGCGAACTGCGCGAGCGAGGGCACGTCGTCGAGACCGATATCGCGGGCCGCTCGTTCGGCGCGCAGCTCGATTACGCCGACTCGATCAACGCCGAGACGGTCGTCATCGTCGGCGAACAGGACCTCGCGAACGACGAGGTGACGATCAAGGACATGGAGTCGGGCGACCAGACGCAGGTCCCGGTCGACGAGTTCCCCGGCGATCTCGAGCGACCGACGTACGACGACCTCGCGTAAGCGACCGCCGCTCGACTCGAGTACAAAAACACTCCGTATCGAGAGGGAGATCCGACTCGGCTCCTGTGAATCGGGAACTGTGGCCGGTATTATGGGCCGAACGAACTAATCCTCGTTCGTGAGGTGACGACCAATGTCCACTACCGAGGCCACCGTTCAGTGGCCCGGCAGGCGAAACGAGTTCGAGCACGCCGGTCCGGCCGCCAGCTACGTGCTGGTGGCGGCGCGGCTGCTCGTCGGCTACTGGTTCCTCAGCTCCGGCTGGGGGAAGTTCGCGTTCGTCGCCGGGGAGCCGTTCGACGCGGCCGGCTACCTGCAGAACGCCCAATCGCCCATCGCCGGCCGCTTCGAGGTCGTCGCCGGGACGCCCTGGCTGCTCGAGGTCACCAACGTGATGATCCCCCTCGGCGAGTTCCTCATCGGGCTGGGACTCATCCTGGGGGCGCTCGTGCGCCTCGCCGCCTTCTTCGGCCGCGTCCTGATGACGTTGTTCTACCTAGGCAACGCCGACTGGGCGCACGGCTACGTCAACGGGGACCTGCTCGGGCTCCTGTTGTTCGTGATCGTCGGCGTCTTCGCCGCGGGCCGCATCCTCGGCGTCGACGCCTCCCTCGAGCGGACGGCGTTCGTGCAACGGCGGCCCCGGCTGCGCTACCTCCTCGGCTAACGCCGCGGCGGAGGCGGCCTTACCGTCTCTTCGACGGCTCGCCGATGCTCTCGGTCGCTTCGTCCGACGGCGCGATCCGCTCGTCGGTCGCGAGACGGTCGGCCGCGTCACGTCGCTCGACCGGCGAGTGGCCGGTCTCGACGAAGTGATCGATCATCGCTCGACTGAGGTCGCCGGTATCGGTCCCCGCGACCCGGTACTGCCACTCACATTCACCACAGTACGCACTCGGCACGCGTCGACCGTCGAACGCGATTCTAATGAACGGTCGGGTTCACACGGGGACGACTTATCCGCCGCCGTGCGGTGTCACCGACTGCAGGTCCCACGCTTAACTGCGGCGGCGGTGTACCTGGCCCGATGGCCGACGCTGACGCCGATACCCGCCCGAACGTCCTGTTCCTGCTCACCGATCAGGAGCGATACGACTGCAGCGCATCCGAGGGCCCGCCGGTGGAGACGCCGGCGATGGACCGGCTCTCGAGCGAGGGCGTCCGCTTCGAGCGGGCGTTCACGCCGATCAGTATCTGCTCGAGCGCCCGCGCGTCGCTGCTGACCGGACAGTTCCCGCACGGTCACGGGATGCTGAACAACTGCCACGAGCCGGACGCGATCCGGGCGAACCTGCCCGACGGCCTGCCGACGTTCTCGGAGGAACTCGTCGCGGCCGGCTACGACCTCACGTACACGGGAAAGTGGCACGCCGGCCGCGATCGGACGCCCGCCGACTTCGGCTTCTCGTATCTCGGCGGCAGCGACAAACACCACGACGACATCGACGAGGCGTTCCGCGAGCACCGCGAGGTGCGCGACGTGCCGATCGGCGAGGTCGAACTCGAGGAGGAAATCTACACCGGCGACGATCCGCGAGACGGCGAGAACGGGACGTTCGTCGCCGCGAAGACGCCCGTCGACGTCGAGGAGACGCGGGCGTACTTCCTCGCCGAGCGGACGATCGACGCGATCGAGGCTCACGCCGACGGCGACCGGGACGACCCCTTTTTCCACCGGGCGGACTTCTACGGCCCCCATCACCCCTGGGTCGTCCCGGAGCCCTACGCCTCGCTGTACGACCCCGGCGAGATCGAGCCGCCCGCGAGCTACGCGGAGACCTACGACGGCAAACCACGGGTCCACGAGAACTACCTCTCGTACCGCGGCGTGGCGGATTTCGACTGGGAGCTGTGGGCCGAAGCGCTCGCGAAGTACTGGGGCTTCGTCACGCTGATCGACCACCAGATCGGACGGGTCCTCGACGCGGTCGACGAGCACGGACTGGCAGAGCAGACGGTCGTCGTCCACGCCTCGGACCACGGCGACTTCGCCGGGAGCCACCGCCAGTTCAACAAGGGACCGTTGATGTACGACGACACCTACCACATTCCGCTACAGATTCGCTGGCCGGGCGTGGCCGACACGGGGACGACCAGCGAGGCCCCCGTTCACCTGCACGACCTGGCGGCGACGTTCCTCGAGCTCGCCGACGTTCCCGTGCCCGACGACTTCGATTCCCGGAGCCTGGTTCCCCTGCTCGAGAACGGCGGCGAGCCGCCCGCGAACCTCGACTGGCGGGATTCGACGTTCGCTCAGTACCACGGCGACGAGTTCGGGCTCTACAGCCAGCGGATGGTCCGCACCGATCGGTACAAGTACGTCTACAACGGGCCGGATATCGACGAACTGTACGATCTCGAGGCCGATCCCGCGGAGCTACGGAACCTGATCGACCACCCCGCATACGAGGACGTGCGGCGGGACATGCGAGACCGCCTGGTCGACTGGATGGAGGCGACAGAGGATCCGAACCGCGTCTGGGTGACGGGCGTGCTGGAAAATGCGTCGTAACCGTTCCGACACGGATCCTGCGGTGGCGCGCGCTGTCGAGCGATGAACGAGAGTGAATCGCGAGACGACACTGTGCGAGGGATGAGTGAGCGATCTGCGATCGCGAACGAATCGGCTGGGGAGGGTGTGGCCGTTCCGCGTTGCCACGGAAGCAGGAGAGTCGCTGTCGCCGTCCGGACTCGCGATACGCGTTCCCACGTCCGATCTCGAGACGGAAGCGTACGTTTACAGTGCCGAAGCGGGTACCAGTCGTACATGACTGCGGACACCGACGAAACGGAGGGGCTACGATGACGGGACCCGACTCGAACGCCGACGAACCGCCGGCCGACCTCCGCGAGAACGCCGCCAGATACGACGAAATCGCCGACGCCCTCGAGGATCTCCTCGAAGAGCTACGCGACGCAGAGATCAAAGAGTCGCGCCTCGAGGGGCTGTTCGACGAGGTCAGCTCGAGCAATCCGAACATCTGGAACATCGTGAGCGCCTTTATCGACGTCGAGGACGGCGAGGCCGTCGTCACGGACGAGTCCAAGCTGGCACAGGGCAGTTGGGCACCCGAAATCGTCGAGGGCTGTGACACGATGATCACTCTCGAGATCGAGTACGGGATGATGCCCGACGAGTTCACGTACACCGCCGGCAAGAAGCTGCAAACGCGGATCGAGGAGTTCCGCGAGCGGGCGGCGGAGGCGAGAGAACGGGCGGACGAACTCGAGGACGAGTCGGACGACTGAGCGTTCCCCGACTACATTCTCGATCTCCGGGCCTGTCGTCGGACGCACAGCCTGAGGTGTCCGGTTTCTCCGTCCGTCTTCGAACTCGGGCTCGAGCGGACGGAGCGTCTGGTTTGGTGTCACGTAGATCGGTGATCGGTTTCGACTACGGAGACTCATGATACTCGTCACTCTCGGACCGTCTCAGTGGTCGACCCGTCCGCTGACATTCTCACCCGGAATACTTGATCGCATTTCGGACATCGATACCGACGGACGAGTGAGTCGTCCGGTTGTACTTCGGCTTTTTCAGTCACTGTTGGTCTGTGTCCTCTCCCACACCGAAGCTTGTAATCGTCGAACGGATTCTCGTTCTTTTCCATGGTAGCAACTCAGTTGTCCGTTCAGTATATCTTGTAACCTGTTGACCCTGATTCGGCATGCAACAAGCAGTCTTGTAGTTCATGAGGGTAGCCATGCTTCGATATACTGGATCTTCGCTATCTCTAAGGTGTGTCTTGGTATTCTGTCACGGGAGGTTTTCGTCCGGCCAGTCGTCGTCTTGAGATACGGTTCTGCCGTCACCGTCTGCAGTTCCCCGAAGTTCTATATGGGGCGTAACCGTCGTGGGATTAGTAATACCTGCCTCGAAAACACCTTCTCTCCGGTGATCGAAAAATGACCCGTACTCTGCGTCACTTTTTGCACCTGGCCCCTCATAGCTCCAAACCCAGTCATACGTCTCTCCATTGATACTACTCACGTTTGCGTAGTAGTCGTCACCATCGTAGTTCCACTCAATCGTATGGCGAAACTCGAATTTCTTATCTTTGAACGGTCCGATACCATCGTAACCGACGACGGATTCTTTGTAATTCGTGGGCACCCCAGGGGCAGCAGCCGCTGTTGGTTCCCTATTTTCAGTTGCCATATCCGATTGTTCCCTGCTGACTGTCCGAGTACGGACGTAAGATAACTGATCATCTTGCGCAGCGACGATCGCTTCTTCTTGTTCGACGGATAATTCGTCTATTATCTCCCTTTGCTGGCTCTCGTTGAGTTCATTCACTCTGTTACTATAACGTACCACGGACTCCTCGTCTGACCAGGTAACCGTAGATGGATCGTACTCACTATTCTGCTGCCCTGATCCTGTTCCTACTATGCCGACAAGTCCGGCAAGAACCGCACCGGTAGTCTTCAAAACTGCTCACCTCTCCTGGAAGTAATTTTCTCCCATAATATCTATTGGGCCCACCTCCAAATTAAATTTTATATTTTAGTTATATATTTCATATAGGATACTATAGATTGGACGATCCAATCGCTCTCACGACACCGGTTCACTCACAGAATTGGCGCTAAACCACAACGTCGAACCAGTCCTCGTGGTGGAATCCTCTCTCAGTAGAAAAGCACCACAGAAGTCGTTGAAACGATTCACTCACCGCTCGCACTCGAGTGGCTAACACGAACGGTGCTGGCCGCTAATTCGCGAGCGGTAGTGCTATGACTTCTAACGACTACTATAGCAAATACGACTGGCTAGATATTCTGACTGGCCGGCAGTTTGTTCCTACGTGTGGGTGATAATGGCTATACAGAATTGTCAATGGTACTAATATTCATGCGTCATTCTAAATATATAATGCCTTTCTTGTATTCGACGAATTAGACCCGTTGGGCATCAGTCGTCGACGATCCGTTCCCGCTCGAATCGTCCGTCGGTGGACTCCGCCCGCCACCGCCACGACCCCACCTCGAGCGGCTCGAGCGAGACGATAACGTACGACCGATCGGGCCAGGTCGCCCGCGCAGCGTCGGTCGCGCTCGGCCGCGGCGGGCCGCGGGGGTGGGAGTGATAGAAGCCGACGATTTCCTCGCCGCGGTCCTCGAGTCGCTCGAAGATCGTCAGCTGCTGCTCGGGGTCGATCTCGTACCGCGTCCGCGGGGTCTCGGCGACGTTTTCGGCCGGATACTGCGACCGCACGCGGCTCCGCCCGTCGGGCTCGTATTCGCCGCCGAGGACCCCACAGATCTCCTCGGGACTGCCCTCGCGGGCGCGTTCGAGGATCGCCTTGCGGACGGCGGTCGGCAGGACGATCACGGGCTCGAGTCGACGGCGGGTCGGGACCCGGGACCGGCGGAGTCGAGCGCCTCGAGTTCGTCGAACGGAACCGCGACCGCCGGGTCCGGCCCGTCGAACCGATCGGGGCGGACGATCGGTGCGAGCGCCTCGAGCGTGTCGACGAGCCGCGGACCGGGCCGATTGAGGTAGTGGTCGCCGTCCATGGCCCAGACGCGGCCCTCCCGCACCGCCGACAGTTCGTCCCAGCCCTCGCGATCGGTGAGGTCCGACCTGTTTTCCGCGATCTGCTCGAGGCCGAAGCCACAGGGCGCGACGATCACGACCTCGGGATCGTACGCGCGGATGTCGTCCCACTCCCGCGGTCGCGAGCGGTCGCCGGCGTCGGCAAGCCCGTACTCGCCGCCGGCCCAGTCGACGAGTTCGGCCGTCCAGTGGCCCGCGATCATGACGGGGTCGGTCCAGTCGAAGATCGCCACGCGCGGGCGGTCCGCAGCGTCGAAACCGGCGGTTCGGTTCCGAATCGCCTCGATTCGCGACTCGAGGTCGGCCCGCACCTCGCGAGCGCGCTGCTCGCGGCCGACCGCGCGGCCGATCCGCTCGAGGTCGTCCAGCACGTCGGCGACACCGTGGGGATCGGTCGGCACGATCTCGGGGTCCCCCTCGATCCGGTTTGCGGCGTCTTCGATCGCGGCCACGTCGACCGCGCAGACGTCACACATCCCCTGCGTGACGATCACGTCCGGCTCGAGGTCGTCGAGGGTCGCGACGTCGACGTCGTAGATCCCACCCTCGGCGTCGGCGGTCTCGAGCACCTGCCGGTCGATCTTGCCGCTCGAGGCCGAGACGTCGATTCGCGACCGGGTGATCGACGGCGCGGCGGCCGCGCTCGGTGGATAGTCGCACTCGTGGGAGACGCCGACCGGCTCGAGCCCCAGCGCGGCGACGGTCTCGGTCGCCGAGGGGAGCGTCGTGACGATTCGCATGGTTGCTCGTAGGGAGCGAGCGACCAAAAACGGCGGCCTCGACGATCAGTCCTCGTGGACGGATTCGAGCGGCGAATCGCAGTACGTACACCGGACTCTGTCGGGCTCGTTCGGCGCGCCGCATTCGGAACAGTTCGTCCGGGGCGGTCGTTCGTCGCCGTCGTTCCACGACCGAATCGCGACGATGAGAAGGACGAAAAACGCGGATACGAACAGCCCCAGAGGGCCGAGTGACGGGAGAAAGATAACAGCGACGACGGCGGGGAAGCCGACGAGTACGTACACGAGGAGGGTCGACGGACGCAGATGCGGCTGTTCTACTTCAATTTTGCCGTCCACCTCTACAACCTCTGGGTGGTGGCGAACATCATTCGGTCGGACGAACTGGGTGAGGAGCACGATCTTGCGGAGGTGAAGGTGTTCACAGCGAAGCGCGTGCTCCAAGCAATCGATTACGACACGGAGGAGATCGATACTGAGGACGCACCCGATCTATCAGAAGTGTTGGAGAGTTCGAGGCACTTCTTCTGGTGACGAAAACAAGGTAGAATCGCCCGACAAACATTCACGGTGCAGTCTGAATAAAGAAATCGTATTACCAACAACTGAGAACTCGGCACCGCAATTAGAAGACAAAAAATCGAGCGGTCAGGGGCGCTCGGTCGTTCGACTACGCCGACCGATCCGGAGCGCGTTCCGCCGTCGACGCGTCCGAAAGCGCCGCCTCGAGTTCCCGGACCCCCTCCTTCGCCGTTCGATCGGCGTTCGCGAGCACGCGCACCGGCTGCTCGCCGAGGGAGACGAACCCGAGATCGAGCCGGTCGGCCGTCTCGCGCAGGCCGAGACCGGCGTCGGCGTCGCCCGCGATGACCTTACGGGCGGGGCTCTCGTGGGCACGCAGTCCGAGATCGAAGCCGTCGACGGCGTCGACGATCTCGTGGCGATCGGTCCCTCGCTCGGCCGCGAACTCGGCGACCGCCGCGCCCAGGCTCGAGCGCAGTCCGGAGTCGGTCGTCCGGTTGACGAACCGGAGATCGCGATCGACCAGATCCTCGAGTCCATCGATCTCGTCCGGGTTGCCGGCGCGGACGACCAGCCCCCACTCGCGCTCCCACCCGTCGAGTTCCGTCGCGCCCTCGAAATCGCGCTCGAGCGGGCCTGCGGCGACGGCCACGTCGGGGACCCCGTCCCGGAGCCGTCGCAGGCCGGGCCGCGTTCCGACCGAGAGGTAGCGCGGGTTCTCGAGCCGGTCGAGCACTCGCGAGAACGTCGGATCGTCCTCGCCGACGCCGAACAGCGTCGGCGGCCGGACGTCCGGCGAGAACAGCGTGACCGTGACGGGTTCGCCTTCCTCGAGGTAGTCGGTCTCCGGGCCGACCTCCACGACGCCGTCGGCGTCGGCGAGGCTGGTCGTCGCGCCGCTGCCCTTGTCGACGGGGTAGACGAGCATCTCGCCGTCGCCGTCTTTCACGAGACCGACGGGCATGAGCCGATGCCGACCCTGTTCGTGGCGTTCCTGCTGGGCGAGCCGTCCGGAAACCGTCGCGGACGCGGGTTCGGGAACGCCGGCCGCCTCGCGGATCGCCGGCGCGACGAAGGTTCGGAAAACCATCATCGCGGAGACGGGGTAGCCGGGCAGCCCGACGTAGGCGGAGTCGTTCAATCGACCGATCAACATCGGCTTCCCCGGCTTGATGCTCACGCCGTGGAGCAACAACTCCCCTCGCTCCTCGATAACGCGGTAGATTACGTCGACCGCGCTCGCGCTGGTGGACCCCGACGAGAGCACGAGGTCGCACTCGTCGGCAGCCTCGCGGAGGATCCGTTCCATCTCGTCCTGATCGTCGCCGGCGTGAGGGTAGAGGACCGCCTCCCCGCCCGCGTCTTCGACCCCTGCGGCGACGGTGTAGCTATTGACGTCGTAGATCTCTCCGCGCTCGCTGTGCAGGTCCTCGCCCGGTCGGACGAGTTCGTCGCCCGTCGAGACGATGCCGACGCGCGGCTTGGCTCGGACCGGCACCTCGTCGATCCCCAGCGCCGACAGCAGCCCGATATCCCGGGGCGTGATCGTGGTTCCGGGACCGAGCGCGCGCTCGCCCGCAGCCACGTCGGCACCCGCGAACATGACGTTGTCACCGGGGGCAACCGAGGTGCGGATCAGCACGTCGTCGCCGTCGGCGTCCGTATCAGTTCGCTCCACCGGCACCATCGCATCGGCACCGTCGGGCATCACCGCGCCGGTCGAAATCTCCGCCGCCGTTCCCGACTCGAGCGCCACGTCCGGTGTCGCGCCGGCGTGGACCTCGCCGACGAGCTCGAGTCGAGCCGGATCGGCCTCGTCCGCGCCGAACGTGTCCCGCGCCCGGAGCGCGTAGCCGTCGAGACTCGCCCGGTCGAATCCCGGCACGTCGAGTTCTGCGTCGAGTCGCGCGACGAGCACCCGGCCGCGCGCCGCCTCGAGCGGAACGCGCTCGACGCCACCCTCGAGGGACAGCGAGTCGATCGCCTCGCGTGCCGCCGCCGGCGAGGCGAGATCGCGAAACTCCTTGCGGTTCATAGCGGTCCTTGGCGTGCCGAGGATAAAAACGTCGGCCGACTCGCCGCGGACTGCGGGCCGCCTCGATCCGTCTGTGGGATGTTCTCGTACGACAACGATTAAGCGTCCGCCCGAAGAGGTGCGACCCATGTCACGGATTTCCGAGACGGACCGCGAGCGCATCGCCGACCTCTTCGACCGCCACCTCGAAGCCGGGCTTCACCACGGGGCGCAGCTAGCCGTCTACGTCGACGGGGAGCCCGTGATCGACCTCGCCGGCGGCGTCAGCGAGCCGGACGGCGCGGAAGAGACCCGGGAGACGCGTCACGTCCTCTTCTCGAGCACGAAACCCTACGCCGGCGTTACACTGCACTCCCTGGTCGAGGAGGGGAAACTCGATTACGACGATCGGGTGGTCGAGCACTGGCCCGAGTTCGCGGACGAGGGAACCGAGAAGGCCGAGATCACCGTCCGGCAGGTGCTCAGCCACACCGCGGGGCTCAACCGGGGCGAGATCGACGACCGACCCGACCTGTGGGGCGACTGGGACGCGGTCGTCGAGCACCTCGAGGCGATGGAACCGAACTTCCCGCCGGGCGAGGTCCCGGCCTACCACGCGCTCACGTTCGGCTGGCTGGTCGGCGAACTCGTTCGCCGGGTCTCCGGGACGCCCATCGAGGCGGCCGCGGCCGAACGCGTGTTCGACCCGCTCGGACTGGACGACACCGGCATCGGCCTGCGGGAGGGCGAGGACGACGACGTCGCGACGCTGGTCGGCTTCGAGGAGTTCGACCGCTGTCGTGACCCCGGGGAGGGGCTCGGCGATCACACCGAGGTCGCGGCGCCGTTCAACTCCGAAGCGATCCACCGCGCCGTCATCCCCGCCGCCAACGGACTCGGCACCGCGGGCGACATGGCGCGCTTCTACGCCTGTCTCGCGAACGGCGGCGAACTCGAGGGCACGCGGATCCTCGAGCCCGAGACCGTCGAACGGATGACCCGACTCGAGGCCGAGACGGATGCGGACGGCACGATCGGCCGGGAGGCCCGGTTCGCGCTCGGCTTCTGGAAAGGCGGCACGGCGGTCGCGCCGTACGGGTCGCTCTCCCCCGAATACGTCTTCGGACACGCCGGTCTCGGGAGCAGCGTCGGCTGGGCCGACCCCGAGGAGAACATCGGCTTTTCCTACGTGACGAACGGGGTTCGCGACGGCTCCTACGAACACGTCGCGCGCGTGAACGCGCTGGCCGACGCGGTTCGACAGGCGCTTCGGTGACGGTGGCGGTCTCGGCCGCCGTCGAGGTCACCGTCGAACGCGTCGTGTGGAACGGAGACGCATCTTCCGAACCGCCAACCGCGTCATCCGAAACGTGATACGTCGTCTGTCCCAACTCCGGGTATGGTGGACTTCGCCATCGATCTCGGCCCGGCCGCGGTGCGATTCATCCGGCTGTACGGGCCGCTCGCGCTGCTCATTTTCACGTTCCTCGAGACGTCGATGCTCTTTCCGTTCTTCCCGAGCGAGGTCGTCGTTCCGGCCGCGGCCGCACTGCTGATCGTCGACCCGCTCTCGTTCGTCGTCTTCGTCACGGCGGCGACCGTCGGCGGAACGGTCGGCGCGTACGTCCCGTACTACGCGTTCCGCGGACCCGGATCGCGCGGGCTCGGTCGGCTCCGGGAGCGGATCAACGTCTCCGAGGAGGCGGCCGAACGCGGCCGGCGGTGGTTCCGCCGGTGGGGGCAGTCGTCGGTCTTCTGGGGCCGGTTTCTGCCGGCGCTGCGGTCCGTCGTCTCCATCCCAGCGGGGCTCGCCGGAATGCCGGCGGCCCGGTTCGGTGTCTACACGGCGGCCGGTACCCTCCTGTTTTACGCGGCCGTCGGCGCGGTCGTCTACTACGGCCGCCAGCGATCGCTCTTCGCGGCCGCGGGTTCGGTCGCCGCCGACCGACCGGTTCTCACCGCAGCGGTCGCGGCCGTCGCCCTCCTGACGGGGTTCCTGATCGTGACGCGGTCTCGACGGCGAGAACGAACAACCTAGGTCATGCTCACGCGTTCGGCTCCCAATCTGCCACGGCGACCGTCTCGCCCGCCGGCATCCCCTCCCTGTCGTCGTCGACGACGACCCAGCCGTCCGCCAGCGCGACGCTCGAGAGCACGCCGGAGCCGCTCGCTCGCGTCGGGATCGCCTCGTATCGGGGCTCGTCGGGGCCGAGATCGCCCCCGTCGCGTTTCTCGAGTTTTACCCGCGCGAACGTCCGGGTCCCGGGCTCGCTCGGGATCTTGCGCTCGAGTCGGGCCCGCGTGGACGGATGCGGATCGGGGGTCGTCCCCTCGAGCCAGCGCAGGACCGGGCGGAGGAACTGGACGGCGTTGACGATGCACGCGACGGGGTAGCCGGGCAGCGCGAGCACGGGCGTCTCCTCGACGATCCCCAGACAGACCGGGTGGCCGGGTTTGAGCCCGACGCCGTGGACGAGCACCTCGCCGAGGTCGTCGATCACCTCGGGCAAGAGGTCGCGCTCGCCGACCGAGGAGCCGCCGGTCGTGACGACGACGTCCTTCGTGAGATCCCGCTGGATGGCGACCCGCAGCGACTCGGGATCGTCGGTGACGATGTCGCGGTAGGTCGCGCGAGCGCCCCAGCGCTGGGCCAGCCGCGAGACGGTGAGCCCGTTGGTCTCGATCACCTCGCCGGGGCCGGGGTCGCCCTCGACGAGCTCCTCGCCCGTCGGGATTACCCCGACCGTCGGTTGCTGTGCGACCGCGACGCGGCCGTAGCCCGCCGATCGCAGGAGCCCCAGATCCGACGGCCGGAGCCGGTGGCCGGCGTCGTAGAGCTGCTGGCCCGCCACGACGTCCTCGCCGACTGGCGCGACGTTTTCGCCCGCCGCGACGGCGTCTTCGACCTCGAGCTCGCCGGCCGCCTCGAGTTCGGTAACGCGCTCGATCATGACGACGGCATCGGCACCTTCGGGGAGCGCGCTGCCGGTGTGCACCCGCGCGGCCGCCCCGGGGTCGATGCCGTCGGCGGTGGCGTGCTCGTCGCTGTCGTCGGATGCGGCGGCCGGCTCCGCGATCCGCAACACTTCGGGGGACCGATCGCTCGCGCCGAACGTGTCCGCGGCCCGGACGGCGTAGCCGTCCATCGCCGCCCGCTCGTAGTGGGGGACGTCTCGAGCCGACGTGACCGGCGCGGCGAGGACGCGGCCGTCCGCGCGGTCGACGTCGACGGTCTCGGTCCCCGTCCGACACGGGACGTCCGCGTCGGCGTCCCCGCTCCCCTCGACTGCCTCCTGCAGAATCCGGCGCGCCTCGTCGACCGGCGTCCGAACCTTGAACCCGGCCTCCGTGCGCTCGCGGTCGGCACCTTCCATACCCTGACTCGAGTCGCCGGAGGCCAAAAGCGTGGGGGACCCGTCGTCCGCCCGCTCGATTCCGGGCGACTCGGCGTGTCGGACCCGCTCAGACGGCCGACAGCGCACGCCACCGCAGGTCGTTCGACCGGTTCGGCGTAGCTGCTTCGAAGGGGCCGTATCGGGGCGAGACGGAACGTCGGCGCTCCGTGTCCGCCGTCGTCCGAACCGGAACCGTCTCCGCCGAGCGACCCCCCGGAACGACCCGCCGCCGAGATGTCAACGGTCCGCTTTCACGCGGTCGACGACTCGCCGCGACCGCGGCCTTTTTCGTATCGGCGTTCGAACCTGTATCCATGTCAGCGCTCCGCGACGCGTTGCGGGACCTCTCCGACGACATCTTCTTCGATCTGCTCGAGAGCGACGACGCCTATCTGCTCGTGCTCGACGTCCCCGGCGTCTCGGCCGACTCGCTCGAGCTCGCGATCGAAGACAGTCGCATCTCCATCGACGCCCACCGGGAGAAAGCGCCGACCGACGACTATCACTACGTGGAGGAGAACCGCTCGCTCTTTCTCGATGTCGACCTCCCGCTGCCCGACGATGCGTCCGACGCCCGCGCCGAGGCGACGGTCGACCGCGGCGTTCTCGAGTTGCGGCTTCCGAAACGCGGGTCCGCCGGGGAGACCACGATCGACATCGTCGACGAGGACTCCTAACACGGGGTGACCGAGGCTGGCTTCACTCCGCGCCTACAAACGGTTCTTCATCGTCGCGTGGCAGTTCCTCCCGCTGTTGCTCGCCTACGCCCGCGACCGGCGGCGCTTTCTCCTGTTCGGCCGCCCCCGGCAGGTCGGCCCCGAGACGCACCGCCACCGGGCCGAAGTGCTGCTCGAGTCGCTGCTGACGCTCGGCCCGACGTTCATCAAACTCGGCCAGCTGCTGTCGACCCGTCCCGACGTGCTCCCGCCGGCGTACATCGACGTGCTCTCGGCGCTGCAGGACGAGGTCCCACCGGCACCCTGGCCCGAGGCGAAAGCAGTCCTCGAGGACGAACTCGGCCCCGTCGACGAGCGGTTCGCGGAATTCGACACCGAACCGATCAGCGGTGCGAGCCTCGGACAGGTCTATCGGGCGCGGGTCGAGCCCGACGCCCGCGAGGCGGCCCACATCGACGGCGACCCGACGGCGACGCGCACCGACGGTGCGGGAGGCCACGAGGTCGCGGTGAAGATCCGCCGACCGAACATCGAGGCCCTCGTTCGGGCCGACCTGCGGGTCGTCAAGTGGTCGCTCCCGATCCTGCTGTACTTCGTCGACGACGCCCGTTCGTTCTCGCTCGAGAACCTCGCCGAGGAGTTCTCGAAGACGATCCGCGAGGAGATGGACTACGAGCGCGAAGCGGCGATGCTCGCCGAGATCCGCGCGAACTTCGCGGGTGACGACCGCTTTCGCATCCCCGACGTGATCGAGAGCCACTCCGGGCCGCGCGTGCTCACGATGGAATACATCGAGGGGACGAAGATCAACGATCTCGAGACGCTCGAGCGGAAGGGGATCGACCGGACCCGGATCGCGGAGAACCTGGAGCGAGCCTACCTGCAGATGATTATGGACGACGGGGTCTTCCACGCGGATCCACATCCGGGCAACCTCGCGGTGACCGACGACGGGCAGATCGTCTTCTACGACTTCGGGATGTCCGGCCGGGTCGATCCGTTCGTCCAGGAGAAGATCATCGACTTCTACATCGCCGTCGCGAACCAGGACATCGACGCGATCCTCGATGCCCTGATCGAGATCGGCACGCTCAGCCCCGACGCCGATCGGGGGGTCATGGCCGAGGTGATGGAGATCGCCATCCAGGACGCCCGCGGCGAGGACGTCGAGCAGTACCGGGTCAACCAGATCGTCGGGCAGATCGAGGACTCGATCTACGTGTTCCCCTTCCGGCTACCGAAGAATCTCGCGCTCGTCCTCCGGGTCGCCACCGTCGTCGAGGGGGTCTGCGTCACCCTCGACGAGGGCTTCGACTTCATCTCGACCGCGACCGACTACCTGACGGAGGAGGGCTACCGCGAGGAGTCCATCCGACAGTACATCGACGAGACGGGCCAACAGCTCCGCCGGACGGGCGAATCGCTGACCCGACTCGCGCCCAAGGCCGAGCGAGCGCTGGACCGACTCGACCGCGACGACCTCTTCGTCCGCATCGGTGTCGAGGACGAGGAGAACGTCTTCGACAAACTCGCCAAACGACTGGTCTACGGCATGCTGCTCACCATGTCGCTGTTCTCGATGGGCGTGCTGTACGCGCTCGAGGCCCCCAGAGCGTCGATCGTCGCGGCGATCTTTTCGGTGATCGTGACGGTTCAACTCTACCGTTCGTTCCGCAAGCCGAAATCGATCGGCGCGCGACCGCAGTTTACGCGGCAGAACCTGCGCCAGCGACGGGGCAAAGAGTGACGGCGAGGCATTCAGTATCGGCTGACTGTCACCTCGAGCGGAGTAGTCGTCCCATTACAATGCCCGAGATGCCGGTTCGGACGGGTGATGGCAACAGTACTGCTCGCGAATCCGAACGCCGACGTCGTTGACCGAGACGGGCGACGGTGGATCCTCTGTGGGACCCACCGGCGGGAGCTTCGCGCGGCGATCGAACGCGGAGCCGCCGGTCGGGACGTGAAAGCCCTCCACGACTCGCTGCCCGGCGAGGGAACGGTCGTCGTCCTCTCCGATCGCGCGGACGAGCCGACGATACGCGCCCACCGCGGTATCACGTCGGCCTACGAGGTGTTCTACTGCCTCGACTCGAGCGGCGAACCGGTCGTCTCCGATCTCTTCCGGAACGCGCTCGCTCGCCTCGAACCCGCCGACCGGACGGTGCCGGATCGGGCGATGGCAGACCACCTGCTCTACCGGACGACGCCGATCGACTCCTACGTGGAACGAATCCACCGCCTCGGCCACGGCGAGACGCTCACCTGGACGCCCGGCGAGACGACGCCCCGGACGGAGCTGACGGAGACACTCGAGCCCGAGACGAGGCTGTCGCCAGCGAGCGCGCACCGCCGGCTGGACGAGGTGCTGTCGGCGGTCTGTGCGCCGATCGCGGACGAGTCGTCGCTCATGCTCTCCGGCGGCGTCGACTCGACCGTCCTCGAACCCTACCTGTCGAACCCGACCGAGAGCGTGACCGGCTCGTTCGATACGCCCGAACTGGCGTTCGAGCGGGAGTACGCGGACCGCGCGAACGCCCTCGTCGAGACCGATCGGGAGATCGTCGAGATGACGGAGTCGTCGTACCTCGAGCGACTCGAGGCGGCGGTCGACGCCCTGGGGATGCCGCCACACCAGCTCCAGACGCCGACGTTCGACGGCATCTATCGCGCGGTCGACGACGGCGAGACGCTCGTCAGCGGGCAGGTCGCGGACGCCGTCTTCGGGCTGAGCGGCCAGCTCGAGACCGGACACACGGTGTGGCGGACGCGCCACCTCCGATACGTTCCGCCGGTCGCCGAGAAACTGCGGCGACACCGCGAGATCCTCGCGGAGATCCGGCGCGATCCGTCGGAACCGGACGGGCGGGCGCTCCAGTTCGCGGTTTACACGGACGTGCCGTCGGTCGTCGACGCGATCGGTCGCCGGCGCTACGAGCGGCGACAGCGGGAGCGATACGAGTACGCGATGGCCCGCGTTCCCGACGCGAGCGGCTCTCCCTACGCCCGTCAGATGCACGTCGGGCAGTGGATCGATTTCTTCTGCGAGGACGCCGTCTCCGTCTGGCGTCAGGCCGGCCTCGCGCGGGGCTGTGAGATGTACACGCCGTTCGCGGGCAAGGCCGTCGCCGAACTCGCGCTCGGTCTCTCCTCGCCCGAGCGGTACCTCCGCGACGGCGAGTCGAAACACGTCCCGAAGACGCTCCTCGGCGAGTGGTACCCCGACTACGACCGGTCCAAGCCGAAGGGGAACGGGAACTTCCCTGCCGAGCGGTTCCTCACGTCGGGCCCGCTCGGGGACGTCTTCGACCGCTACGACGTTCCGGCGTTCGCCCCGGACGTGCCGGGCGACCTCGTCGACCGCTCCGCGGGCCTCGCGTGGAACCTGGCCGGCTACGCCGTCTGGCGCGATCGGGTCCTGCGAGCCGACGACCTCGAGCCGGTTTCGCACACGCGAACCGTGTCGGTCGCCTCGAGCGCGTCCCGGTCCGACATCGGATCGGCCTGACGGACGGTGGGCGGCGGGAACCCGGTCGAATAGCCGGCTCCAAGCCTCTTTCCGGGAGGGCCTCGAACGACCGGTATGGAGTACGATCGGATCGCGGACCTGTCGTTGACGATCGACGCGGTCGCCACCGAGCGCGTAGAGCGCGAGACCTCGAGCGAGTTCACTCGCGTGACGACCGAATTCTCGCTTTCGGGGCCGGCTCCGGAGGGCGACACACCGGTCACGGGACGCGGCGAGGACGTCACCTACGAGACCGCCGATCACGACCGGCTGGCGGAGACTGGACTGCCCGACCTCACCGGCGAGTACACCCTCGAGTCGTTTTCGGACCGGCTCGACGACTGCGATCTCTTCCCGGGCGGTGCGCCCGACCGCGAGGTCTTCCGGAACTATCGTCGGTGGGGACTCGAGAGCGCCGCGCTGGACCTCGCGCTCCGGCAGTCCGATACCGACCTCGGAAGCGAATTGGGTCGCAGTTACGATCCCGTCCGGTTCGTCGCCAGCACCCGACTGGGCGAGCCGCCGACGACCGATCGACTCGAGTCGCTCCGCGGGCAGGTCTCGAATCTCGAGTTCAAACTGGACCCGATCCCGGCGTGGGACGACGACCTCGTGGCCGGGATCGACGAGACTGTCGGGCGCGATGCCGTCCGGATTCTGGACCTCAAGGGCCAGTACGAGGGTACGGACGTCGACGTGCCAGCCGATCCGGACCTGTACGAGCGGGTGCTCGAGGCCTTCCCCGAGGCCGTGATCGAGGACCCGGCGCTGACCGACGAGACGCGGCCGCTGTTCGAGGAGCCGGCCGTTCGAGCCCGGGTTTCGTGGGACGCCCCGATTCACGGGCTCGCGGACGTCGAGGCGCTGCCGTGGGAACCCGACTGGCTCAACATCAAACCTTCCCGCTTCGGGTCGCTCGAGTCGCTGTTCGAGACGATCGCCTACTGCGGGGACCGCGACATTCGACTGTACGGCGGCGGCCAGTTCGAACTCGGCGTCGGCCGCGGGCAGCTCCAGACGCTGGCGTCGCTGTGCTACCCCGACGGGCCCAACGACGTCGCCCCGCGGGCGTACAACGATCCCGCGGTCGGAGACGGACTGCCCCGGAGTCCGCTCGAACCGCCGACGGAGTCGATCGGATTCCGGTGGGACCCGTCTCGGTAGCGATTGCGACGATTCCGCCCTCGCTTCCGCCGGTTCCCCGTCGCGGTCCGGTGGTCGCTGTCAGCCGGCTGTCGCCCCGACTGCGAGAGTAGCCGACCGTCCCAGTCGGGCTCTCCCGCCGGTCTCGTTCCGTTCGCGGGTCCGGGAGAGACCAGAACCGTTTTGTTGAGTTCGTGTCACGTACTGGCTAATGGTTTCGCTACTGACGCCCGCACAAGCCGGCGGCTGGAGCGCGTTCGTCCCCGGCTCGAGCGCGTTTCTGACAGCAGTGGTCGTCTTCGGAACGCTCGCAGTCGTCCTTCGGACGGTGTCCTGGATGGCGACGACCCAGCTCGACCGTCTGTTGCTCGGTCTGGCGTACGTCGTCGGCGTCGTGGGGTTCGTCGTGACCCGCGACCTCGCGCTCGTATTCGCACCGCCGACGGCGACCCTCGTCTGGCTGTTCGTCACGGAACGGACGGACGTCGCGCCGGTTGGGAGCGGCTCGCCGAGCGGGGGAGGGGACGACGGCTCGGAGGCAGGTGACGGGGACGACACCGCACTCGACGCGGACCAGCTCGATACGGACCCGCCCGGTCACGACTTCTCCGACGTCGGCGGCATGGACGCGCTGACGGAGACGATACGCGACCGGGTCATCGACCCGTTGACCCGACCGGACGTCTACGATCACTACGGGATCGGAGCCGTCAACGGCGTCCTCTTTCACGGTCCGCCCGGCTGTGGCAAGACCTTCGTTGCGAGCGCGGTCGCAGCCGAAACGGCGTACAACTACATCGAAGTCACGCCGACCGACGTCACGAGCAAGTACATCGGCGAGGCCGCCGACAACGTCGCGACGGTGTTCGAAGCCGCCCGCGAGAACGAGCCCTGTCTGGTGTTTATCGACGAAATCGACGCGATCGCCGGCGACCGGTCGGAGCGAATGGCCACGAGCGAACAGCAGATGGTCAACCAGCTGCTGACCGAACTCGAAACGCAAGACGACTCGGAGATCGTCGTCTTCGCAGCGACGAACTACCTCGAGGACGTCGACGACGCAATCCTGCGATCCGGCCGGTTCGACGAGCGGATCGAGGTGCCGCCGCCGGATCGTCGGGCGCGGCTGGAGATCCTTGACCTCGAACTGGCCGACGCACCGGTCGCCGACAACGTGAGCCTCGAAGCGATCGCGGACGCGACCGCCGGCTACGCCTCGAGCGACGTGACGGTGCTCGCCGACGTCGCGATCCGCCACGCGATCGCCGACGAGACGTCGGTCAGGCAGTCGCATCTCCGCCAGGCGGTCGACGAGATCGACACCAGTATCCCGGGCTGGCTCGACCGCTACGAGGATCGGTTCGACGAGGATCTCGGCCGGTCGTCGACCGAGGAGCCAGTCTCCTTCGACGACCTTCCGGGGATGGACGATCTCACGGCCGCGATCGAGCGCCGCGTCTTCGATCCGATTCGCAACGCCGACGGCTACGAGCGCTACGGCGTCACGCCGGTCGACGGCGCGTTGCTGTACGGCCCGCCCGACGCGGGGAAGACGACGCTCGCCCGGTCGATCGCCGCGGAACTCGACCGTCCCACCGTCGAGATCAGTCCGGACCGCTTCCGCCGGGAGGCCGTCGACGATCCGGCCGATCGCGCGGCGGAAATCATCGAGGACGCGCGGTCGATCGCCCCGAGCGTCCTGGTCCTCGACGATCTCGACGAACTCGCACCCGCGTCGGGCGGATCGAGGGCGACTCGCCAGGTCGCAACGCGCCTGGAAACCCTCCTGCCGACGCTCGAGGACGACGTGCTCGTCGTCGGGACGGCACGGGCGATCGACCGCGTTCACATCGATGTCCTCCACGCCGGGACCTTCGACGAACGGATCGAGGTGCCACCGCCGGACGCCAGAACTCGCGGCGCGGTCCTCGACGATGCACTTCCGGGCGGGATCGTCGCCGAGGACGTCGATCTCGCCACGGTAGCCGACGCGACGGAAGGGTTCAGCATTCGCGACGTCCGCCATCTCGCCGGCCGAGTCGGTCGCGAAGCCGTCCGTCGCGAGGAACAGATCACGACCGAGCGACTCGTCGCCGAGGCCGACGCGGTCGAGGCGACGCTGGAGGGGTGGGACGGCCCGCAATTCGACGGACTGCCCTCGAGTATCGCCCCCGACGGGGGCGGCCGACCTCGGTGACCGGCGTTCGGACCGCACCGACGCCGCGGTCCGCTCGTCGACGACTCGCCGCCGAGACCGTGGCTCGGTCCGTCGGCTGGGCGCTATTCGCGCGATCGGGGGTCCGTCGAGACGTCCGCGACGCCGCGCTATCGGCTGAACTCGTCACAGCGCGCATTCCAAACGGTTTATGCACGTCGATTGATTACGCCGGGACATGGCGAAACAGCAGACCGAGGTTCGCGACCTCCAGGAAGGCAGCTACGTCATGATCGACGACACACCGTGTAAAATCAACGCCTACTCGACGGCCAAGCCGGGCAAGCACGGCAGCGCCAAGGCCCGCGTCGAGGCAGAAGGCGTCTTCGACGGCAAGAAGCGCTCGCTCTCCCAGCCCGTCGACGCGAAGATCTGGGTCCCGATCATCGAACGCAAACAGGGGCAGGTCGTCTCCGTCGACGGCGACGACATGCAGGTCATGGACCTCGAGACCTACGAGACCATCACGATGCGAGTTCCCGAGGACGCCGACGTCTCCCCCGACGAGAACATCGAGTACCTCGAGATGGAAGACCAGCGAAAGATCGTCTGATGTTTCCCGGGGCGACCGACGAACGCGAGGGAACCGACGCGGCGGCTGCTGCCGACCGTGAAGGCGACACCGACGCGCGAGGCCCGACGGCCGACCGCGGCGGCGCGAACTTCGTGGTCGTCGGTGCGCCTCTGGACGCCACGACGACCTTTCAGCCGGGGACCCGCTTCGGGCCCCGCCGGATTCGATCTTTTGCGGAACCGTTCGACGACTACGACCACCGGACGGGCCGGCACTTCTCCGAACTCGGCGTCGCCGACCGCGGCGACGTCCGCGCGTGGAACGACGTCGGCGCGTACCTCGAGTACCTCACCAGCGCCCTGCGCGAGGCGGTCTGGGACGACGCCGTTCCGCTGACGCTGGGCGGCGAACACACCGTCTCCCTCGCAGGTGTGCGCGCAGTGGAACCCGACGTGTTCGTCTGCCTCGACGCCCACCTCGATCTGTACGACGCGTACGACGGCGAGCCGTTTTCACACGCCGCCGTCACGCGGCGAATCCTCGAGGACGTCGATTCCGTCACGGAGGCGATCATCCTCGGCGCTCGCACCGGCAGCGAAGCCGAGTGGGAGCGCGCAGCCGACGACGACGTGACCGTCGTCCCGCCCGAGGACGTCGGCGAGTGGACGCCCGGCGACCGGTTCGCGGACCGCGAGGTCTATCTGAGCGTCGACGTCGACGCCGCCGATCCCGCGTACGCGCCCGGAACCGGAACCAAAGAGCCGTTCGGCCTCGAGTCCCGCGAACTCCGCGACGTGGTGCGCGCGGTCGCCCCGTACGCGGGGGGTTTCGACGTGGTCGAGGTCAACGACCGCGACGACGGCCAGGCGGCCGCGCTCGCCGCGAAACTGGTCCGTGAGTTCGTCTTCTCGCACGCCGACGGCGTCGGTGACTAATTCGTCGATTCGGGTGCCAGCGTCTCTCCGGAGCGAAATCGCGAAACCGGTGCGCAGCGGCGGCCGACTCGCGTCTCTCGAAAGAGTGGATTGCTCGAGCAAGAGTACACGTTTTTCACACTCCGAACGAATCGGCAGATATGATCGAGGCGACGCTGTGTTTCCCGCTCCGAGATGGGGAGACCGGCGCTGATCCCGCCACAGACGCCGATCTCGCCACCGACGACGAAACCGGGCGCGAAGTGCTCCTCATCGAGAAACGCCGCGGCCTCGGCGAGGGCTGGTACAACGGTCCCGGCGGCAAGTGCGAACCCGGCGAGACCCCGCGGGAGTGTGCGATCCGCGAGACCCGCGAGGAGGTCGGCCTCGAGGTTCGGGACCTCGAGAAGGCGGGCGAACTCCGTTTCCTGCTCGACGGCGAGGCACACACGTTCTGTCACGTCTACCGGACCCGCTCGTTCGAGGGCGAGCCGACGGCCTCCGAGGAGGCCGCCCCCGAGTGGGTCCCCGTCGACGACGTCCCCTACGATCGGATGTGGGACGACGACCGACTGTGGCTCCCCGGCGTGCTCGAGGGGAAGACGGTCGCCGGCGAGTTTCGATTCGAGGGCGGAACGCCGCTGGACGAAGCCGACTTCGTCGACCACGAGATGGCGTGGGACGCCTCGCTCGAGGGCGATCAGGACGAGAAGCGATCGTACTGAACGATCGACCTACCGCATGCTCTCCAATTTCTCGGAGATCTTTGCGTAGCGGTCAGGTGAGCAGTACTATCCGTTATTCAAATCGTCTCGAGCGTCGTTCGGGCCGCTGAAGGCGATATATGGCCGTCTCTGGCCAGCGAAAGGAGGAGAAACACAGTTCCACGAGTCTGAACCCCTTCCGTTCGGGCGACGGCTCGTCCGTGTCGTTCATCCATTACCGCGACCGCACTACGCTCTACAGCGAGCGTAAGCACCGCACGGTCGGCATCGCTCAGCGCCTGGTTCATTTCGAGGCGCTCGAAGAGCGGCGTCGGTTCCACGCGTTGTCCCTCGAACAAGCCGTCGTCGACGTGTCGCTGCTACACCAAATGAAAGCGACGGAAAACGAAGAACCCGGACCAGTTTTACGGCTTCAGCAGGACCTTCCCGGAGCTCTTCCGGTCCTCGATGTACTGGTGGGCTTCGGCCGCGTCCTCGAGCGCGAACGACTCGCCGAGGATGACCTCGAGGTCGCCGCTGGCGAACCCGTCGGTCAGTTCGGGGACGGCCTTCATCACTCTGCTCGGATCGTGGAGGGAGGCCTGCCCGAGGTGGAACCCTTTGACGGTCTTGTTCTCGAAGAGCAGCCGCTGGTTGCTGACCTCCGCGGGGACGCCGCTGGCGACGCCGTAGGCGACCATCCGCCCGAAGTGGGCCATCGCGTCGAGGCTGCGCTCGAAGACGTCGTCGCCGACGCTCTCGAGGACGAGATCGACGCCCTCGCCGTCGGTCTCCTCGTCGACGACCTCGCGGAAGTCCGTGTTGGTGTAGTTGATCGCGTGGTCACAGCCGAGCGAGTTCGCGAGGTCCAGCTTCTCGCCGGTGCTCGCGGTGCCGAACACCTCCGCCCCGGCGTTCGACGCCAGCTGGACGGCGGCGGTGCCGACCCCGCCAGCCGCGGCCTGGATCAGGACCGATTCGTCCGCCTCGAGGCCGCCCCACTCGAAGAGACAGGCGTGGGCGGTGAGGAACTGGACGGGGAATCCGGCGGCCTCCTCGAAGCTCATCTCGTCGGGGATGGGAAAGAGGAGGTTCGCATCGGCGGTGACGAACTCCGCGTAGCCGCCGGTGTCGAGCATCGCGACGACGCGGTCCCCCTCCGAGAGGTCCTCGACGCCGTCGCCGACCGCGTCGACCGTTCCCGCGGCCTCCATGCCGGGGACGTAGGTCGGTTCGGGACCGTCCGGGTAGTGGCCCCGGCGCTGCATGATGTCCGCGAAGTTGATGCCGGCCGCTTCGATATCGATTCGAACCTCGCCCGCACCGGGCTCCGGCGTCGGGACGTCGACGACCGAGAGTTCGTCGCTCTCTCCGTAGGACTCGATTTCTATGGCCTTCATGTCGGCCGTATATAACCTGCTCATCCGCATAAATGTGTCAGAACCGGTGGAAACGAATTTACAGTTTGTAGTTTACGGCCGGCGGCGACATCGAACCGCAACGACGCGACTCCCCCGACGGTCTCGCGAGCGTCCGTCCTTCGCATGGTTTAAGCCCGCGCTGCCTGCATGTCGTACCAATGAGCGACGAGAGTCAAGAACTCGGAATCACCGAGTCGAAATCGCACAAACCCGGCGAGTGGTACGCCGAGGTCGTCCAGAAAGCGGGTCTCGCGGACTACGCCCCGATGGGCGGGTTCATCGTCACGAAACCGCGGGGCTACGCCCTCTGGGAGGCCATTCAGGGCGCGCTCGACGGCTGGTTCAAGGAGACCGGCGTCGACAACGTCTACTTCCCGATGTTCATCCCCGAGAGCTTCCTCGAGCGGGAAAAGGACATCGTCGAAGGCTTCGACCCCGAGGTCGCGTGGGTGACGCAGGGCGGCCACGAGGAACTCGAGGAGCGCCTCGCGGTGCGACCGACCAGCGAGTCGATCATCACCCCCTTCATGGCCGACTGGACGCGCAGCCACCGCGACCTGCCGATGCGACTCAACCAGTGGTGTTCCGTCGTGCGGTGGGAAGCCACGGAGACGAAGCCGTTCTTCCGGACGAAGGAGTTCATGTGGCAGGAGGGCCACACCGCCCACGCGAGTAACGCGGGTGCGTGGGAGGAGGTCTGGACCCGTCTCGGCCAGTACGAGCGCGTCTACGAGGACGTGCTGGCGATTCCGGTGCTGCGCGGCAAGAAGCCCGAACACGACAAGTTCCCCGGTGCCGACACCACGACGACGGTCGAGGCGCTGATGCCCGACGGCAAGTCCGTCCAGGGGGCGACTAGCCACAACCTCGGCCAGAGCTTCGCCGAGGCGTTCGACATCACCTTCGCCGACGAGGACGAGGAAGAACAGACGGCGTACACCACCTCGTGGGGACTCTCGTGGCGCGCACTGGGGGCGCTCATCATGACCCACTCCGACGATCAGGGGCTCGTGCTCCCGCCGACCGTCGCGCCCACGCAGGTCGTCGTCGTCCCGATCTGGCAGGAAGACACCAAAGACGACGTCCTCGAGTACGCCGAGGGGATCGCCGACGACCTCGAGGAGGCCGGCTTCCGCGTCGAACTCGACGACCGCGACGAGCGCAATCCCGGCTTCAAGTTCAACGAGCACGAACTCAACGGAATCCCGCTGCGGCTCGAGATCGGTCCCCACGAGGTCGACGACGAGGAGGCTACGCTGGTCCACCGGCCGGACAACGCCGAAGCCGTCGCGGACCGCGACGGGATCGTCGACGCCGTCGACGACCACCTCGACGAGATCTTCGACAAACTCTACGCGGCGGCCGAGGAGACCCTCGAGAACAACGTCCGCGAAGCCCACAGCCCGGAGGAGATTCTGGGAACGATCGGCAAACACGGCGGCTACGTGAAGACGCCGTGGTGCGGCGACGAGGCCTGTGAGGAGGCCATCAAGGAGAAGATCGCCGCCGAAATCGTCATGCAGCCCCTGATCGACGAGGGTGGCTCGTCGGCCGCCGAGGTTCCCGAGCCGGATCACGACGAGTGCGGCGTCTGTGGCGATCCCGCCGACGAAATCGCCTACTTCGCGAAGTCGTACTGAGCCGTTCCCCAGCTACCAGAGGGTAACTACCTCCCAGGCCGCCTCTCTAAACGACTTTGCGACGCGACCAACCGAGTGCACACTCCCGAATATATGAATCAAAAGACTTCTACTCATTCAAAATATTTGTCAACTATATAAATGGAATCGTCATCAGCGCTGTTTTTAGACGAACAGACGATCCTCACGATAGCTGGCATCGTCGGGGTGCTCGTAGCGGGCCTCGGCTACTATTTTCGATCGCGATTGACCGAGTCCGGACGAACGGCCCTCGCTGGCTGTCTCCTTGGGGGAACGCTGTTTTTTTGTATGTGGATCGTCCGACAGTTGCTTCTTGATCCCGGTTCGAATGATCTAATAGCCGAGTTCGCCGGTCCGCTCGATGTGCTGCTATTTTTTGCGGCGCTCGTCGCATTTTGGCTACTGTTGGCCGGAAAGGCACTCCCGACACTGTGGTTGTTCGGCCGTGGGCTGTCGGTCAGTCCAACGCTCGGACTCTTCGCAGTCACGTACAACGCCTTCTGGGCGATGTTCACTGTCAGCCACGAGAGTAACAGTCTCGTCATTCACTTCGGCCTCGTCTTCCCCATCGTTCTCGTCGCCATGCTGTTGCTCGCAGGGATCGAGTTCGGAGTACGTCGGGTCAGAGGTCGCTATTGAATCGCTATCTGGCGTTGGAATCAGCCGGTCACGTACTGTTTGATAGTTCCAAGAAGTAGCCCGAAAGGACTCGAGGGCAGCGACACGGAGTCTGTGATCCGTAGCAGTCTCACCGACGACATCGCCTCCTTCTCGACGTCGTACTGATCCGCAACCGCGGCCGCCTCGAGCAGTACGGTCGGTTCCGGCGCTCCCTCGAGGGTGTTTTCCGCCTGATAGTGTGTGCTTTTGACACTCGAACCTAACTCTTTAACCCGAGAGTCCTTATTGGGGGAGAGAGAGGGAGGGTATGTGGTGTTCACTCTGGTGGGTGAACACTACGTGCCTCTGACATTCCCTGGACCGGGAAGTGGTACTTTCCGGACGGGGTTTCGATTGCTTCCGTACTCGGCGCTCTTCTCGATAGCGACCCGTTCGTGAAACGGCCGGCCGACGAGGCCGTCGGCGGATTGACTAAGGGCGTCGCCCATACCTTATACTAATACATATGTGTTAATAATACGCTTAGTCATAATGGGTTAGCCTCATATAGGTGTTCCCGATAGGAGTGTGTATGTCACAGCCACATAGAGCGTCATCCACCGAGCGTTCACAGGGGCTCGCCGACCCCGCGGACGCGCGGTCGAACTGCGGCGTCGGCGTCGTCATGGACCTCGATGGGGACGGGGGCCACGACGTCGTCGCCGACGGTCTCGAACTACTCGTCAATCTCGAGCACCGCGGGACGACCGGTGCGGAGAAAAACACCGGCGACGGGGCCGGGATCATGCTCCAGACGCCCGATTCGTTCTTCGAGAGCGTTCTCGATGCCGCGCTGCCCGAAACCTATGCCGTCGGATCGCTCTTTCTCCCACAGGAGGCGGCGGCACGCGAGGAACTCGTTTCGCTCGTCGAAGAGACCTTCTCGACCTACGACCTCGACGTCCTCGAGTGGCGGGACGTCCCGACAAACAACGACGACCTCGGCGAGACGGCGGTCGACTCCGAGCCGGACGTCTGGCAGGTCGCGGTGGCTCCCGACGACGAGATCTCCGGCGACGACTTCGACCGACGCCTCTACGTCGCCCGTCGCGCCCTCGAAAATGCCGTCGAGGACGCCGACATCGAAAACAAGGATCGGTTCTACGTCGTCTCCCTCGACTCGAAGACGATCGTCTACAAGGGGCTCCTGAAGGGGGTTCAGGTCCCCGCCTACTATCCCGATCTCACCGACGAGCGCATGGCGTCGACGTTCGCGATGGTCCACGAGCGCTTCTCGACGAACACGCTCGGCGCCTGGCACCTCGCCCATCCGTACCGAAACATCATCCACAACGGCGAGTTCAACACCATTCAGGGCAATATCAACTGGATGCGCGCCCGCGAGACCGACATCGAGAGCGACGTGCTCGAGGATCTCGAGGCGGTCAAGCCGATCATCGACGACCCCGAGCAGTCGGACACGGCGAGCGTCGACAACGCCCTCGAACTCCTGATGCAGGACGGGCGGGACCTCGAACACGCGCTCCGGATGCTCGTCCCGGAAGCCTGGCGCGGCGACGACGCGATGGACCCCGATCGGAAAGACTGGTACGACTTCCACGCCTCGCTCGTCGAGCCGTGGGACGGCCCCGCGCTCGTGGCGGCGACCGACGGCGAACGCGTCGGTGCCGTCCTCGACCGCAACGGACTCCGCCCCTGCCGGTACGACGTGACCACCGACAACCGCCTGATCATGGCCAGCGAGGCCGGCGCGCTCGAGACCGACCCCGAGCACATCGAGGAGCGGGGCCGGCTCAAGCCCGGCCAGCTCTTCCTCGCCGACCCCAACGAGGGGCGCGTCATTCCCGACGACGAAGTCTTCGACGACCTCACCGACGACCGTTACGGCGAGTGGGTCGCGCAGGAACAGGTCCACCTCGACGACATCCGGACGACCAACGACCGAACCCCTCGGCGGACCGTCGACGGCCTTCGTGACTACCAGGCCGCCTTCGGCTACAGCCACGACGAACTCGAGAACCTGATCGAGCCGATGACCCAGAAGGGGAAAGACCCCGTCGGCTCGATGGGCGACGACACGCCGCTGTCGGTGCTGACCGAGTACAACCGGCCGCTGTTCTCCTATTTCAAACAGCTGTTCGCGCAGGTCACCAATCCGCCGCTGGACTACATCCGCGAGGAACTGGTCACCTCGATGGAGTCGCGACTCGGATTCCAGCGGAACCTGCTCGACGAATCGCCCGAACATGCCCGCCAGCTCGTGCTCGATTCGCCCGTTCTCACGGACGCCGAACTCGAGTCGGTCCGGAATTGTTCGAAAAACGACATCACGGCCGCCACGATCGACATCACCTACGAGCCCGAGAGCGACGAACTCGGGGCCGATCTCGAGGCGGCGATCGAACGCGTCCGCGAGGATACCGTCGACGCGATCGAAGCGGGCAGCGACGTCATCGTCCTCTCGGATCGGAACGTCGACGAGGACCGCGTCGCGATTCCGAGCCTGCTGGCGACCGGCGGCGTCCACCACCACCTCGTGCGAAACGGGCTGCGCAACCACGTCGGGCTCGTCGTGGAATCCGCCGATCCGCGCACCGTCCACCACTTCGCGACGCTGGTCGGCTACGGTGCAGGCGCGGTCAACCCGTACCTTGCCTACCAGACCATCGAGGACATCACCGCCGGCCCCGACGGTGCCGACACCGAGGTCGCGATCGACGCATACGTCGGCGCGATCGAGGACGGACTCCTGAAGATCATGGCCAAGATGGGGATCTCGACGGTCGAGAGCTACCAGGGCGCGCAGATCTTCGAGGCCGTCGGCCTCGACTCGGACCTCGTCGCGGAGTACTTCGAGGGGACCGAGAACCGCACCGAAGGGATCGGGCTCGCCGAAATCGAGGACGACCTCCGCGAGCGCCACGCGACGGCCTTCGACGCCGACGGCGACGAGTCGACCCTCGACCGCCACGGCGAGTTCGAACACCGCTCGGACGGCATCCACCACCAGTGGAATCCCGCCACCGTCGGCGCGCTCCAGCAGGCCGTCCGCTCGAACGACTACGAGCGCTACGGGGAGTTCGCCGAACAGATCAACGATCAGCAGCAGAACCTCCAGACGCTTCGCGGCCTGCTCGAGTTCGAGTCGGACCGCGACCCGATCCCGGTCGAGGAGGTTGAGCCGATCAAGGACATCGTCCAGCGCTTTTCCACCGCGGCGATGAGCCTCGGATCGCTCTCGCCGGAGGCTCACGAGAACAACTCGATCGCGATGAACCGCCTCGGCGGGAAGTCGAACTCGGGCGAGGGCGGCGAACCGCCCGAGCGGTTCGACACCGAGCGCGAGTGTAACGTCAAGCAGGTCGCGTCGGGTCGATTCGGGGTGACCTCGACGTATCTCTCGAGCGCCGACGAACTGCAGATCAAGATGGCCCAGGGCTCCAAGCCCGGCGAGGGCGGCCACCTCCCCGGCTCGAAGGTCAACGAGATGATCGCCCACGTCCGCAAGTCGACCCCCGGCGTGGGGCTCATCTCGCCGCCGCCGCTGCACGACATCTACTCGATCGAGGACCTCAAGCAGCTGATCTTCGATCTCAAAGCGGCCAACGAGGCCGCCGACATCAACGTCAAGCTCGTCTCCGAGGCCGGCATCGGCACGGTCGCCGCCGGCGTCGCGAAGGCGAACGCGGACGTAGTCCACATCTCGGGCCACGACGGCGGCACCGGGGCCTCGCCCCGCACCTCGATCAAGAGCGCCGGCCTCCCCTGGGAGCTCGGCCTCGCCGAGGCCAACCAGATGCTCTGTGCGACCGGCCTCCGCGACCGCATCCGCGTCTCGGCGGACGGCGGGATGAAGACCGGGCGCGACGTCGCCGTCGCCGCCCTGCTCGGTGCCGAGGAGTACGTCTTCGGCACCGCCTCGCTGGTCACCGGCGGCTGCGTGATGGCCCGGCAGTGTCACAAGAACACCTGTCCGGTCGGCGTCGCTACCCAGCGCGAGGACCTGCGCAAGCGGTTCCCCGGCGAGCCCGAACACGTCATCAACTACATGACGTTCATCGCCCAGGAGCTGCGCGAGATCATGGCGGAACTCGGCTTCGAAACCGTCGACGAGATGATCGGTCAGGTCGACGTGCTCGAGCAGCGCACCGACGTCGACCACCCGAAGGCCCGCAACGTCGACCTCTCGGACGTCCTCGCTGACCCCGGTAGCGACGTCCGCCGCAAGATCCGCGAGCAGGACCACGAACTCGAGGAGCAGCTCGATCGCGACCTCATCGAGGCCGCGGCCGACGCCATCGAGGAGCAGGAGCCGGTCTCGATCGAGACCGAAGTGACGAACGTCGACCGCACCGTCGGCGCGATGCTCTCGAATCGCATCACCAGCCGCTACGGCGAACCCGGGCTGCCCGAGGATACGATCACCGTCGACGCGTCGGGCACCGCCGGCCAGAGCTTCGGCGCGTTCCTCGCCAGCGGCGTCTCGATGCACCTGGATGGCAGCGCCAACGACTACGTCGGCAAGGGACTCTCGGGCGGCAAACTCACGATTCGCACCCCCGAGGCCGCCGCCTACGATCCGACCGAGAACGTCTCGATCGGAAACGTCGCACTCTACGGCGCGACCGACGGCCAGCTGTACGTCAACGGCGTCGCCGGCGAGCGCTTCGCCGTCCGGAACTCCGGTGCCAAGGCCGTCGTCGAGGGCGTCGGCGACCACGGCTGCGAGTACATGACCGGCGGCGTCGTCGCCGTCCTCGGCGAGACCGGGACGAACTTCGCCGCCGGCATGTCCGGCGGCGTCGCCTACGTCTACGACCCCGACGAGGAGTTCGCGGCCAAGGCCAACACCGGTATGGTCTCGCTGTACGAGGACTTAGAGGAGCGCGACGAACGGATGCTCCGCCGACTCGTCGAGAACCACGTCGCCTACACCGGCTCCGAGCGGGGCCAACACCTGCTCGACAACTGGGAGCGTGCGCTCGAGGCCTTCGTGAAGGTCATGCCCGATGCTTACTACGAGGCGATCACCGAGCAAGGGTCGGACGACGTCCGGAACGAACTGCCCGGCGAACCCGAGGCTGCGGCCGAAGCCGAATCGGCCAGTTTCGCGGCCAGCGACGACTGACTCGCGCCGCGTCTTTTCTCGCTGCCAGTACTCTCGACGGTCGGCTCTCGACTCGCACTTGATCGATCGACCGGCGCGTCCCGTTCCCCCGGCACTCGGTCACTCCGCCAGCCGCGCGTGGAAGAAGGGGAACCGGGCGTCTTCCTCGTCGGCGAGTGCGTCCCTGAACTCCCCTTCGTCGACCAGCTCGAACCCGGCCGACTCCAGCTGGTCCCGCGTGGCCGCCGCGCCGGCGATGCTCCAGCGCATCTCGGTGCCGGTCTCGAGCCAGTCCGGGTTCGAGCCGGTCCACTCGGCCCACCCCTCCGTGAGCAGGAGCCGTCCGCCCGGGCGGAGCACGCGTGCGAACGACTCGATCGCCGCCGGGTGGTCGTCGGCTGGCACGTGAATCAGCGAGTACAGCGCGGTGACGGCGTCGAACGTGTCCGCGGCGAACGGTAGCCGCGTCATCTCTCCCTGGCACAGCGCCGCATCGGGAACGAGCCCCGTCGCCGTCTCGAGTTGCCCCCGCGAGAGGTCGAGGCCGACGGCCAGCGCCGGCTCGCACTCGGTTCCGTTCGAGGGGGCGACGGCGTACTCGAGCGCCGGGGTCCCCTGCCCGCAGCCGGCGTCGAGGAGGCGACAGCCGGACGGCAACGCGTCGAACAGCGACTCGAGAGCGGCGGTTTCGGCCTCGTCCTGCGTCGCGGCCCGCTCGGTCGCGTACGTCGCCGTTATCTCGTCGTAGGCACGGCGGACGTCGTCCCTGTCGACCATAGCCGTCGGTCTCGCGTGAGCGATAAGTGTCTTCGGTCGCTGTGGGTGCGTGACACACACGATCGCTCCGGGGAACAGCATCGGCGACCGGTGCGATCACTACCCCGGGCATTGCGTTAGACGAGTCCGATCCGTTTCGAACCGCGTTACGGACCGCCGAATACGGACGGTGTCCCCGTCGCTCGAGACCGTACGGTCATCGTTCGGGCGTCGCGAGCAGTGGCGCGTACTAAACAGCGGAACGGTACAAGAAGACAGGAGCTCACCGACCGACTGGCGGTTACGCCGACTGATCACGTCAACGTGGGTGCGTCGTAGCCGCGCGTCGGGTTCCGCTGTCTACCGGGTGACTTCCACCTGGCACGATCGGTCCCGGTAGATGTGATCGTCGAGGGTTCCGTGTGGTGCGTTCGTTGCGTGATCACCTCCGCAGTCTCCTATTTTTGCCGCATCTAACTTAATCTTTAGCCCTATCTAATAACGGTCCTCGTCAGCTCGGTCGATCGCTCACGGAATCAGTGACGCGGTCGGCTACTCGCGACCGAGCGTGTGGAACTCGTCGTTCGGCCGCATCTCGGCGAACGTCGCCATACGATTGCTCATGTTGTAGTAGGCGGTCACGGCCCCGATGTCCCAGATCGCTTCCTCGCTGAAGCCGGCCTCGCGCAGCGCCTCGAGGTCGGCCGGTTCGACTTCGGTCGGCCGTTCGGTGAGCGTGACTGCGACGTCGAGCATCGTTCGATGGGCCTCGTTGATATCCGCGGTGCGGTAGTTCGCGATCAGTTGGTCGGCCAGCGTCGGGTCTTCGGCGTAGATCCGAACGAGCGCCCCGTGGGCCACGTTGCAGTAGTAGCAGTGGTTGACGCCGGAGACGGCGACGATGATCATTTCGATCTCCTCGCGCTCGAGAGCGGTGTCCTCGACGAGCGCGTCGTGGTACTGGAAGAACGCCCGGAAGTGCGAGGGTTTGTACGCGAACGCCGAGAACACGTTCGGCGTGAAGCCGGCGCGGTCGGTCTCTTCCGCGATTCGCTCCCGGAGGTCCGCTGGGAGGTCGTCGAACGCCGGGACGGGGAATCGAGCCATCGCGTCGTCGCTGAGTTCCGGGGTCGGTTCGGCCGACGGGTCGGAATCTGAATTGCCCATAGCTACCGGTTCGCAAGCCCTCGTAATAACTCGAGGGGCGAGGACCCCGCTCGTCACCCGTCGACGACGCCGCCGGTGTCGATTGCCGCCGTTCGAACCGCCGCTGCGGTGGGTGCGTCGAGGAGGTGCGCCTCGCAGTCGCAGTCCGATGCGCCGAACCCGGGGACGGACTCGCCCGGCAGCCGAGTCGCCAGTTCGCACTCCCGGTCGACGTCCGGAAACGTGATCGCGGCCTCGAGCCGCGCCGCCGGATGGCCGAGCAGGTAATCGACGTGCCAGTGACGCGTCTCGCGCTCGCCGGCGGCGAGTTCGCGATGGCGTTCCACCCGACTGAAGCCGCCGGGACCGAAGGCGCTCCCGACGTAGGCGTACGCGCCGGCGGTGAACTTGCGGTCACCGAGCGCGCCGATCTCGATCGTCGTCGCTCGAGAGAGGTCGATGACGAGGACGTACGTGCCGCTCATACGGGTCGTCGGGGCGGCTGCGGTAAAAACGGGGCTGATTCGAGCCCGCGGTGTCGGCCGCGGGTCATCGGTACCGGGCGTTAGCGCGACCGGTCCTCGTCGGCGGTCGGATCGCGCTCGTGGACATGCCGGCGGTTGCTCATGTTTTCGTCCTGGAACTGCTGGTTCCGGTCGCCGCTCGAGCGCCGCTCCGTCTCGCGATTCTCCGTCCACTCGCCCTGCTCTGATCGCCGTCCCTGCTGGCGGTACTCGAGGCCGCCGCCGGACTGATGCTCGCGGTTCGTGTGACCGCCGGCGCGGCGCTCGGAGCCGCCGCGGTCGAACTGTTGGGTATCCTGGTCGTCTCGCTGTGATCGCTCTCCTCGCTGGTCGCTGCCGCTGCGGTCTCGCTCCATCCCCGACTGGTGGCCTTCGCCCCGCTGGTGGCGACGGGACTCGGGCTGTCCCTGCCGGTACTGGCTGCCGTGTTGCTCGCTGCCTCGCTGGGACTGGGTCCCCCGCTGGTCCGCCATCCGGTTTTGCTGCCCGCGATGCTGTCGGCCCTGGTACCCGCGTTCGCGGTCCATCGTGTCGGCCCCGGTGTCTCGGCCCTCGTGCCAGCGTTGCTGGGTTCCCTGTCGTTCTTCGCTACCCTGCTGGCCCTGCCGGCTCTGCATTCGGTCTTGCTGCCCCTGATAGCCCTGCTGGCTGCCGCGATGGCCCTCGTGTCTGGCTTCGCCGCCGTACTCGAGGTTCGATTGCTCGAGCGCGTCGGTTTCGAACCCGCTTCGCTGCTGGCCGCCCTGCCGACCGGAGGGGCCTCGCTGTCGGCCCGACTGTTGGCCGAATTGCTGGCCCTGCTCACTGCCGGCCTGTTGTTCGCGCTGTCGGCCTCGGCCGCCCGTCGTTCCGGAGCCGCGTCCCCACCCGGCGTCGCCGGCCGTCTCCTGGTGGCCCTCCGCTCGCTCGCGCCCGCGCCCTCGGTGTTCGGGCCCCTGGGCGCCGCGGTCCTCGCTCTCGCCGCGGCTGAACATGCCGTGGAGCCAGCCGCGGTCGCCGCTCTGTTGGTTTCGGTCGGTCTTCTGGCCCCGTCCTTCGCGCCGGCTTCGGCTCTCCGTGTCGCTCGAGCGATCGGTGCGTCGGTCTTCCGTCCGTCGGTCGCTGTCGTATCTGTCGTTCATGGGTATGGCCGTGTGGATCGTCGGACTCGTTCGATCGTCGATTCCGGACTCGCCCCGATTGCTGCGCTCGTCGCTGGTCGTCGTGGTACTGCGATCGGGGCTACCCCGAACGCGCGGATAAATCCTGAGCGTGCGTTCGCGTGCATGCCCGTTTCGGGACGATGACGGCCGTAAACGGCCGAGAACGATTGACGTCGGTCTCGAGTACCGCGTTCGAGCCCAGCCGAAGCGGCTCGTCACGGTGCCGCGTTCGGCTACCGCGGCCGGTTCGGCTCGAGCTGTCCGTTTCCGAGATCGGTTCCCCGTCGAGCGTCGGCGTTCGGACTGAGCGCGAACAGTCCGCGGCCGGGCTCGTGGTCGTAGGTCACCCACTGCGGAAGAAACTCGGCCCCGATCAGCTTGCGGACGGCGAGGCGTTTGAGCCGCGTCTCGGCCGCCGTCTGCTCCGTCAGCTGCAGATCGACGATCCCGTCGACGGCGTGACCGTCCTCGGGATAGCCGTCCCGCCCCGCCGTCGTGGCGGCGACGATGGGAACGAACCGCGCCTTGCAGACCGTCGCGCGGATATCTCTGACCAAGTCGCGGAGCAACTGCTCCTGGAGCAGCGACTCGAGTTCGTCCAGCGAGTCGATCGTGACCAGTCCGGTCTCGGTCATCTCGAGGGCGTCGAGCGCGCGGTGTAGGCTGTTCGCGACCTCGCGGCGATCGCTCGGATCGCGCACGTCGACGATCGCCTCGTCGGCGGCCTCGCCGAGGAAGGTCGACCAGTCGTTCCGCCTGTCGAGGTAATCCTCCCGGTCGTCCAGCCGATGGGTGAAACAGTCGATGATCCGCAACCGGTCGTTCTCCAGCGCCGGCAGGACGTTCCAGCCGTTCGCGTAGAACCGCTCTAAGGTCGCCGTCGGCGGGTTGGCGACGGAGACGACGACGGCGCGCTCGCCGCGTTCGAGGGCGCGCCAGGCGAGTTCGATCCCGAGTTCGGCAGAGCGGGTCCCCTCGTCGCCCGAGAGCAGGAGAAACGAGTCGGCGGGGATGCCGTTCGGGACCAGGGAGTCCAGCGGTTCGACGCCCGTGATGAATCGCTTGTAGGCGTCGGGTTCCGGCATCGCCGAATCGGCGTCCGCGGCGGCCTCGAGGCAGGCGGTCGAACAGTATCGTCCGTCCTCGCTCTCTTCGGGATCGGCGGGTATCGGGTAGTGACAGTAGTCGCACTCGAGCGGGTACTGGGGAGTGCGATCCGTCTGGAGCCGTTCTGACATGCTGAGACGTGGTTCCACGGGTGGCCAAATAGAACCCGCCCCTGATCGTCACTGGGCTTACTGGTCTGCTCGAGCGGAGCCGGCCCCCTCGCGGGGACAGTCCGAATCGGTGTCGTCTTCGTCGCCCTCGTCTCCGTCGTTCTCGTCGCCCTCGTCTTCGTCGTCCTCGCCGCACTCGTCTCCGTCGTTCTCGTCGCCCTCGTCTTCGTCGTCCTCGCCGCACTCGTCGCCCTCGTTTTCATCGTCCGATGGACGAAGCGCGACGATTCCATCGTCGAACCCGGCGTAGAGGGTGTTCTCGTCGACGGCGACGAGCGTCCGCGTGCTGCTGGGACCGCCCTCCCATTGCCACGTCACGGCCCCGGTCTCGAGGTCGAAGCCGACGACCGAACCGTCGCGGAAGGCGATCAGGGTGTCCCCGGCGATGAGCGGCTCCGACGCGTCGGGAGCGGTCCAGCGCTCCCCGTCGTCGGACGGGTACACACTGATGTCACTGCTGCCCGGAAACGGCACGGTCACTCGAGCGTCGGGTGTCGCGGCGACGGTGGTCTGTGTTTCTTGCTGCACGACGTCGCCAGTGTCGGGGTCGAGGAGCGGGCCCCCATGCATGTCGACTACTCTCATGCCGAAGACGAACGCTTCGCTCGCCACGAGACTGGTCGAAACGCCGCCCTCCGGCGCGACTGCCCACTCGGTGTCGCCCGTCGTCGCATCCAGTGCAGCGACGCCGTCCTCGAGCGCGACGGCACCGGGGCTGTCCTCGGGACACGGTGTCGTTATCGCGTAAACGGTCCCGTCCACGACGGCGACGAGCTCCGTCGCGAACGACGTCGACACGGACTCGTCCGTGTCGTCCGCCGCCCGTACCGTGACTTGTTCGCGCCGCCACTGGATCGATCCGTCGTCGCCGTCGAGTGCATAGAGAGCCTCCCCGGCGACGACGTAGAGCGTCCCGTCGGCGGCCGTCGGATTGGTGATCCACTCGACGGTATCGAGCTTCCGCTCCCACCGGACCGAGCCATCCGCGGCGTCGTACGCCGTGACGCTATCCCTGCCGTTGACGTAGACCATTCCGTCGGCGACCGTCGGCCGACCCGTCGCCTCGACCGCGGCTTGCCAGTCGAGTTCGCCGTCGTCGGCGTCGATCGCGTGGAGTTCGGTCTCGTAACTTTGGAAGAGCCCGCCGATTCGTTCGTCGGTCCGCTCGTAATTCGTCAGGAGGTAGATCCGCCCGTCGACGGCGGCGACCGTCCCGTCGTGCCACGTGCGCATACTCGGGAGTTTGTATCGCCAGGCGACGGTCTCCGGCTCCGGGAACTCGTCCTCGAGCGGCAGGTAATTCGAGTTCGCGGCGTTGCCCCAGGCGGAGGACCAGCCGTCGGGATCGCCGGTCGAGGTCGGCCCCGACGACGTGTCCAAAGCCGCCTCCTCGGTCGTCGCGCTGATCGACGCGAGCGCGCCGGTGGTCGAAAGTGCTGCACCAGTCGCCAGTATCGAACGGCGATGCCAGTTTGGCATACCGTCGTCGACGCGCGTTCCTTTCAATATTATCTGGTTACTATAGAACACTTATTGACTGAGAAACTATTTCTGGCGGTCAAACCGGGATCGCCCGACCGACGACGGTTCGTCCGTCACCGTTTTCTCCGGTACTCGTGACGGCTACGTATGGACAGCGCACTCGTTATCGGCGGCACGCGCTTCATCG
This sequence comes from Natrinema salaciae, assembly GCF_900110865.1. Classification (NCBI taxonomy): domain Archaea; kingdom Methanobacteriati; phylum Methanobacteriota; class Halobacteria; order Halobacteriales; family Natrialbaceae; genus Natrinema; species Natrinema salaciae. The sequence goes on along the minus strand of NZ_FOFD01000004.1, from coordinate 414,508 downwards.
GCCGCCATCTCGTCGAGGATCTGCTCGAGCACGACTACCGCGTCACCCTCCTCACTCGCGGCACCCGCGAGAACCCCTTCGTGGACGATGACCGCGTCGCCCACATCGAGGGCGATCGCACGAACGACGCGGTGCTCGAGTCGGCAGCGTCGACGGTCGATCCCGACGCGGTCTTCGACTGCGTGGCCTACCACCCCGCGGACGTCCGTACCGCGACCGACGTTTTCGCGGACTGCGAGGCCTACGTCTACGTCTCGAGCGGCGCGGCGTACGGCCGCGAGGAGATCCCGAAACGCGAAGGTGAGACGCCGTTGCACCCCTGTACCGCCGAGCAGTCGACCGACGATTCCGTCGAGACCTACGGGAACCGGAAGGCCGAGTGCGATCGGGCGGTGTTCGCGGCGGCCGAGAGCGGCGTCCGCGCCATGGCCGTCCGGCCGCCGATCGTCTACGGTCCCCACGACTACACCGAGCGTCTGGACTGGTGGATCGACCGGCTGCACCGCTTCGACCGTATCGTGGTCCCCGGCGACGGAACGAACCTCCGACACCGCGTCTACGTCGAAGACGTGGCCAGCGCGTTGCGGGTCGTCGCCGAGCGCGGCGCGGCCGGCGAGGCGTACAACGTCGGCGATCGACGGCTCGTCACGCTCGAGGAGATGATCGAGCTGATCGCCGATTCCCTGGACACTGCGGTCGAGACCGTCCACGCCGGCCCGCGCGAGCTCGCGGCCGGCGACATCGAACTCGACGACTACCCCCTCTATCGGACGTATCCACACGTCCTCTCGACGGCGAAACTCGCCGCGCTGGGCTGGGAATCGACACCGCTCGAGGCGGCGATGGACCGGTCGGTCGAGTCCCACCTCGAGAGCGACCGCGACGGGGACGAGAACGGCCCGGACCGGGTGGCCGAAGAGCGCGTGCTTGGCATTCTCGAGACGCTCTGATCAGGACTCCAGTTTCCGGAGTCGCTCGAGTCGCCGCGCCGTCGACGGTCTCGTGGCGAGGCGCTCGAGGATTCGACTCCGACCCGCGGCGAGGTCACGACCGGCCTCGCAGGCGTTCGCGAAGGTATCGACGCCGACCTCGCTCGCCGCGCGGCGGTCCGCGGCGAACTCACAGCGCTGGAGATGCCGGGCGAGCAGCGGCCAGCCAACGAGCAGACCGACGAGCGCGAGGGCCAGCGATGCCCAGACGGTCAGGACGACGAACGCGCCGAACAGAAGCGCCGCGACGAGCGTTCGTCGCTCGAGGAGCCAGCGCTCGTCGGCCGCGTCGACCCGCGCACACAGCGCCGTGAGTTCGTCGTCGTCGAGGATCTCCAGCGCGTAGTCGGTGGCGTAGGCCCGCCGGTTCCAGAACGGGCCATCGAGATAGACCGCGGCGACTTCGGTTTCGCGACCCGGAAACACGCCGGCGATCACCGCGGTCAGGTCGGCCCGGTCGGCCGCGGCCTCGAGTCGCCGGCGCTGTTCGGCCGTCGGTTCTGAGACGTCCTGCGAGAGTCGGACGGCGTGTTGTACCCAGGCGTAGATTCCGACGACGAGGACGAGGAGGACGACCGGGATCAGCCGTGGATCGGGATCTGACGCCCCGAGGAGCACCGTGAGGAGAGCGATCACACCGACGCAGAAGATCCCGATCGCCACGAGGTACTTGGCGAGCCGGATGAGGGCCGTCGCGGCGCTGATCTCGAGGTCCCGCCGCTCGCGGGCGTACGGAAAGACGCCGAGATAGGTGACGAGGACCGCGACGATCGTGCCGATCCCCGTCGCCCCCCAGGCGAGCGACGCGGCGAGTCCGCCGGACAGTGCCGGGTGAACGGCGGAAAGCGCGGTTTCGGTCGCGCCGAGGAGGCCGGAGAACACGAGCGCGGAAAGGGTCGTGAGGCCCACGACAGTGAGGAGGCGATACGTCCCGCGCGATCGGTGCTCGTCGTCGGCTCTCCGGATCGCGTACCGGCCGTACAGGCGGCCCGCGACGTAGCCGACGACGAGTAGTCCGAGCCAGCGCGTGACTATTCCGATCATATTTGGACTGTTTAGTTGGAAATTTATAACGTGTCGCTTTCCGTCCGACGCGAGCGGTCGGTAGTCGCTCGAGCCACGGTCTCGCAAAGCGGGCACGCGATTTCCCGTCGACGGGAGCGCGACGAGGAAAAGCACATGTCCCGGGGGTGTGTCAGAACCGGTATGTTCGAGAAGTCGACGTGGATTCGTCTCCCGCGAAATGTCGTCGTCGGTCACGGCGTTCGCAGCGAGGTCGTCGACGTGGTCGACGATCTCCACCTGCAGGGGCGGCCGCTGTTCGTCACGAGTCCGACGCCTCGAGACGTCGCCGCGGACCCGATCGCGGCCGATTTCGAGGCCGCCGGAATCGATCCCGCGATCGTCACGATCGAGAAAGCGACCTTCGACGCCGTCGAGCGAGTCATCGAGGCCGCCGAAGCCGAGGACGCGTCCTACCTCGTCGGAATCGGCGGCGGGAAGGCCATCGACATCGCGAAACTGGCCAGCCACCACCTCGAGATGGGCTTTCTCTCGGTGCCGACGGCGGCCAGCCACGACGGGATCGTCAGCAATCGCGGCTCCGTGCCGGACGGGGACTCCCGCCACAGCGTCGCGGCGGAACCGCCGCTGGCGGTCGTCGCCGACACCGGGATTCTCGCCGACGCCCCGTGGGAGCTGACGACCGCCGGCTGCGCCGACATCATCTCGAACTACACCGCGGTGATGGACTGGCGGCTCGCCCAGCGGCTCAAAGACGTCGAGTACTCCGAGTACGCCGCCGCGCTCTCGGAGATGACCGCCGAGATCCTCGTGGACAACGCCGACCTCATTCGACCGGGGCTCGAAGAGTCGGCCTGGATCGTCACCAAGGCGCTCATGTCGTCGGGCGTCGCGATGAGCATCGCCGGCTCGTCACGACCCGCCAGCGGAGCCGAACACCTGTTCTCCCATCAACTCGACCGACTGGAACCCGAGGCGGCCCTCCACGGCCACCAGGTCGGCGTCGGGTCGATCATGACCGCCTACCTCCACGGCGGCGATCGGGGCATCTGGCGGGACATTCGCGACGCGCTCGCGAGCATCGACGCGCCGACGACCGCCGTGGAACTCGGAATCGACGACGAAACGGTGATCGAGGCGCTGACGACCTGCCACGAGATCCGCGATCGCTATACGATCCTCGGCGACGGGATGAACGAGCGGGCCGCTCGAGACGTGGCGACGAAAACGGGCGTCATCGACTGATCGACGGCGTCAATCGGGGTCGGTCCGTCCCATCAGCCGAGGTCCGTCCGCCGGAACTGCCAACTCCCGAGGAGCAGCGGGACGACGATCCAGCCCGCGAGGATGACGAGCATGAACCAGCCCTGCACGTAAAACGGGTTGCTCTCGGCCGTGGTCGTCTGCAGCATGACGAAGTTATCCGGGAAGACGAGTTTCATCCCGTTGAGATAGGCCCCAGTCGGGCTGAGGCTGAAGATGAAATCTAATACCGAATCGCTGTAGTCGACGCCGAGTTCGTTGAAGACGAACCTGGCCATCTGGACGGGGCTGACCGGCAGGAAGTTCCATCCGAGGTTGAACACGAAAAAGAAGCCGATCGCACCGCTCATCGCCCGCGACCGACTCGAGGTCGCCGCGGAGATCGCGACGGCGACGGCGACGTACGCGAGCGCGTACACGAGGGTGAGCCCGATGAATGCCGCGTACTCGGCGTATTCGATGGTCATCTCCGGGACGAGCAGCTGCGCGGCGACGGTTCCGATGGCGAACGCGACGAGCAGTGAGACGACGACGACACCAGTCCGGGCGAGCAGCTTGCCGACGACGACATCCGACCGAGAGACGGGGAGACTCAGCTGGTACCGGACGCTGCCGGACTCGCGCTCTCCGGCGACCGAGAGATACGCCGCGACGATCGCGACCAGCGGAATGACCAGCGCGCCGCCGATCCCGGCGAGACTCCACAGGACCCTGTAGAAGTCGGGCTCCTGTCGACTGCTCTGCCCCCAGTAGAACAGGAGCATGAACAGGGCGTACAGTGCGGCGGGGATCCAGACGAGCTTCGCCCGTCGGACGTTCAGAAAGTCCCGTTTGGCGACCGAAATGGCGCTCATACGGTCACCTCCTGTTCCCGCTCCGGATCGGTCGGTGACTCGACCGCGCCGTCGCCGTCCGTGCTTCCCGTATACTGATTGAACAGTTCTTCGAGCGAGGTGTCCGTCGAGAGGATATCCGTCACGGTCGCCCGGTCGTCGAGATGTCGGACGACGTCGACTTTCACGGTGGCGTCATCGCAGACGGTTGTGACGGTATCCCCGTCGATGTCGGTCTGCTGCACGCCCGAGATCGAGCCGACGTCGAGGACGGCGGGATCCACGGGCGTGGCGAGTTCCACGTCGATCGTCACTGCACCGGTTGCTTCGTCCTGCAAGTTCTCGATGCTGTCCAGAGCGACGAGGTGACCCTCGTTCATGATGCCGACGCGGTCACAGACGGCTTCGACCTCCGACAGGATGTGGCTCGAGAAGAACACGGTCGTTCCCGACTCGGCCTCGTCTCGCAGCAGCTCGCGCATGTCCTGAATGCCCGTCGGATCGAGTCCGGAGGAGGGCTCGTCTAACAGCAGTAGGTCGGGATCGCCGACCAACGCCATTCCGAGTCCCAGTCGCTGTGCCATCCCCTTCGAGAACCCGCCGGCGGCTCGGTCCGCGTCCTCGAGGATGCCGACGCGGTCGAGGATCGCATCGACGTCGATGGCTGCGTCCTTGGTGTCGGCGACCCACTCGATGTGTTCGCGTGCGGTCAGACGCTCGTAGAGGGTCGCACCTTCCGGAAGAACGCCGATCCGTTCTCGAATTTCTCCCGTTTCGTCCTGGGCATCGTATCCGAGTACGGTCGCAGTTCCCTCCGTCGGTCTGACGAAGTCGAGCAACATGTTGATCGTCGTCGACTTCCCGGCGCCGTTGGGACCCAGGAAGCCGAATATTTCCCCGTTCTCGACCGTGAGATCGAGGTCGTCGACAGCGAGGACCGACTCACCGTACCGCTTGGTGAGACCGTTCGTTTGAATGGCGGCCATGGCTGCCCCTCTGTACCCCTGTCATGTATAGTTTTTGTAATTATTGTACCGTAGTTATGGCCGTCAGATCGGCCTCTCAGACGTGCTCGTCCAGGAAATCCGCGATCGCGGAGTAGGCCTCGATGCGGTTCTCGAGTTTCGAGAAGCCGTGGCCCTCGTCGTCGAAGATCAGCTTTCGGACCGGAACGCCCTGTTCGGCCGCTCGGTCGGCGATCTGTTCCGCTTCGCCGACCGGAACGCGTGGGTCGTTCTCCCCGTGGAGGACGAACAGCGGTGCCTCGATCCGCTCGACGTTGTTGATCGGCGAGATCTCCTCGAGGAACGCGCGGTCCTCGGCGAGCGAGCCGTACTCCGCCTCCCGGAGTTCGCGCCGCCAGTCGCCCGTGTTTTCGAGGAACGTGACGAAGTTGGCGATGCCGACGATGTCGACGCCGGCGGCCCAGAGATCGGGGTACTCGGTCAGCGCAGCCAGCACCATGAACCCGCCGTAGGAGCCGCCCTTGGCGGCGATCCGGTCGGGATCGATCGCGCGGTGGTCCCGCAGCCACTCGACGCAGGCCTCGATGTCGGCGACCGAATCCATCCGCTTTTCGACGTCGTCGAGGGCGGCGTACTCGGCACCGTAGCCCGACGAGCCCCGAACGTTCGGCTCGAAGTAGGCGTACCCCCGGTCGAGGAAGTACTGTTTGACGCTCGAGAACGAGGGTCGGCGCTGGCTCTCTGGGCCGCCGTGGATGTCGACGATGACCGGCGTATCGCCCGCTGCGGCGTCGTCGGGAAGGGTCAGGAAGCCGGGTACCTCGAGCCCAGCGTCGGACTCCTCCGGAGTCCCACTGGCCGACGGGCGCTGCCCGTCAACGCCGACGCTCTCGACGCGGACGAGTTCGGACTCGGCGAACGACTCGCGGGGAATGCCCGCGGTCGGCGCACTCGTCCACTGGTCCGCCTCGCCGGTCTCGAGATCGACGACGAAGACGTTCGTGTTGACGGTGTCGCCGGTCGTCGAGAGCGCGAACCGCTCCGCGTCGGGATCGAAACTCACGCCGCCGGAGATTCCGCCGGGCAGGTCGGGCTCGGGAAACGTCTCGAACGCGGTCGGCTCCTCGCCGTCGAACGCCCCGACGGTCAGTTCGGTGTAGCCGTCGACGTTGCGCGAACAGACGAATCGGCCGGTCTCGTCGTCCAGCGCGATCCCGTCGACGTTCCACCCGTCCCCGTCGATGACGGTCTCGAGATCGCCGCTCTCGAGGTCGAGATAGGCCAGATAGAGGGTGTCGGCCTCGCCCTCGTCCGTAACGAGGTAGAGTCCCTCGCCGTCGGGTGCCCAGCTCGCGCTCTGATAGCGGACGTCGCCCTCGTGGGGCGTGACGTGCTCGAGTTCGCGCTCGTCGGCCGCGAGGTCGAGCACGTACAGGTCCTGATCGAAGTTGGAGTACGCCTGCGAGACCAGCAGCCGTGTGTCGTCGGGGCTCCAGCCGGACAGCGAGAGCCAGCCGTCGCCCTCGACGACGCGTTCGGCGTCCGCGCCGGTCTCGTCGCGACCCTGCACGTAGACGTCGAAGACGGACTCGTCGCGGCGGTTCGAGGCGAAGGCGAACCGCTCGCCGTCGTCGCTCCAGCCGCCCCAGCGGTGTTTGGCCCCGGGCATCGCCGTTACGTCCTCAATCACCCCGGTCTCGGCGTCGAGCCTGAACAGCTGGGCGCGCTCGTTACCGCCTTCGTCCATCCCGAAGATCAACTCCGGACGCTCGGGTGACCACGAGGCGAAGGTGACTCGCTCGTCGTAGAAGGTCCGCTGCTCGGGCCAGCCGCGGGGTTCGTCGAGGGTCCAGACCTGTGGCGTGCCGGTCGTGTTCATCAGGAACGAGAGCCGTTCGCCGTCGGGACCGAACGAGGCACCGTAGGCGCTGCGAACGTTGAGATAGCGCTCGATATCGTAGCCGCTCATGAGCAGGCCGTACGGACGCGAGGGAGTAGTCGTTTCGGTCGTAAGCAGGGCAGCGGAAACGGACGAGTAGGGTGCAGTTACACCCCGTTCGGTGCCGGCTCCGTGACTCGAGCCGCGCGGAGCCGACGCCCGGCGAGGCAGCGCGACGGCCGCAATGGCTGCGCTTAACAAAGCCGCCGAGGGTGGCGAGCACACTCGATGGCAGGTGAGACCGACGTGTCGCCGGTCGGGACCGTCCTCGTGGCGACCGTGATCATCCTCGCGGCGTTCGGGCTGATGGTCGCGGTCGTCGGCCCGGGGCTGTTCGTGGCCGATTCGCCGGCCAGTTCGGAGGCCGACGGCGAAACGGAGTCGCTGGGACCACAGGCCGGTGACGCCGGCGAGACGACCGCCGGCGGGTACGGGGACGGAAACGAGAGCGACGAGGCCGCCGGCGGGAACGAGAGCGACGACCCTGCGGACAACGAGTCGGAGACCGAGCCGACCGCGGGTGGTGGAAACGAGACCGCCGGCGGGAACGAGAGCGACGATGGCAACGAAACCGGTGATCGGGGTGCCGGCGCGGACGAGGACGGGGGCGACGGTGACGCGTCCGAGGGTGACGACCCCGACGACGAGGATACCGGCGCTGACGCGGACGACCCCGACGACGCGGACGACCCCGACGACGAGGAAACCGGTGACGACGCGACCGACAGCGAACCCGAGTCGGGGAGCGACGACGCGGACGACGATGGTACGGGCGACGACGGCTTTCTCGAGGACGTCGGCTCGTTCGTCGAGGACGCCCTTCCGGACAACGAGAGCGACGAGTAGCCCGATCGGTCGAACCGTCCCGCGGGTCCGCCTCAGCGGAAACTGGGTGGGTTTTTATTCTCTCGCTCGCATGTAGCAAGCAGATGCGAATCGCGTTCGTCTCGTTCGAAACGGTACACCACTACGACACCGAGACGAACCAGCGGTTTCTGACCATTTGCGAGCTACTCGCGGAGCACGGCCACGACGTCCACTGGTACTGTGCCGGATTCTGGGCGGGCGAGGAAACCACGCACGACCACGACGGGATCACCTACCACGCGGTCTCGACCGGACTCGATGCCCGGAGTTCGTTCCTCCTGCGTCTCCCGTTCGTCCTCGCGGCCGCGAATCCGGACGTGATTCACGTCGGCGCACGGCCGCCCAGTCAGGTCATCGCGGCCAAGTGGGGCGCGACGCTCGCGCGCACGCCGCTCGTCCTCGAGTGGTACGGCGACGGCGGCGTGGCCGACACGCGGTGGACGCGGTTCGCGACGGGCCGCCCAGACCGAATCGTCACCCCGTCGGAACTCGTCGGCACGTGGGTTCGCGAAATCGGGGCCGACGGCGACCTCGTCGAGACCGTCCCGAACCCGATCGACTGCGACCGGATTCGGGACGTCGAACCGGGCGAGGAAGTCGACGTGATCTACGCCCGCCGACTCGACGAGGGAGCCAACCTCGAGAGCCTGCTGTTGGCCCTCGCCGAGCTCCGGGACCGCGACTGGGAGGCGAAAGTCGTCGGCGACGGGCCCGAACGACACACCTACGAGCGCCTCGCGAGCGACCTCCGTATCGACGATCGGGTGACGTTCGCCGGCGACCTCGAACTCGAGGAACGGATCGCGGCCTACCGCGGCGCCCACGTCTTCGCCCAGACGGCGGACCACTGCGTCTTCCCGACGGAGATGCTGTGGGCGATCGCCGCCGGCTGCGTCGGCATCTCCGAGTACCACGTCAACTCGAGCGCCCACGAACTCGTCGAGGGCTGGGACCGCGGATACCGGACGACCAGCGAGGACGAACTCGCCGAGGCCATCCTCGCCGCGGGCGATCTCGAGCACCGCGAGTACGACGATCGGTTCGTCGACTACGACCGGTCGGCGGTGGCCGATCGGTATCTGGATCTCTACCGCACGCTACAGGACGACCACGGATTGCTCTGAGCCGCCGCCGATGGACTGGTGACGGTCGATCGGTCGGTTCTCCGGACGGACTCACTTGGAGGTACGTATATGTTCACTCGGGAGGACGTTCGGGTATGCACGACGACTGTGAGTTCTGTCGAATCGTCGCCGGAAACCGATCGGCGCACGTTCTCCACGAAGACGAGGAAACGGTCGCGTTTCTCGACGCGAATCCGGCCGTGAAGGGACACAGTCTCGTCGTACCGCGGAGCCACGAGGAAGACGTCCTGACGATCGACGAACCGACCTCGACGGCCGTCTTCGAGACGGTGCGGACCGTCGCGAACGCACTGGAGAGGACGCTCGAGCCGAGCGGGTTCAGCGTCTTTCACACGACCGGTCCGCTGGTCGGGACCGTCGACCACGCGCACGTGCATCTCGTCCCCCGCTTCGAGGGCGACGACGTGATGCTCTCGCTCTCGCGGGAGCGGCTCGATCCCGACGACGCGACGCGACTGCGAGACCGCGTTCGAGCACACCTCTGACAGCCTCCCGCGGCGACCGCCGTGGCTTTCGTCTCGCTACCGCCGTCCTAACGGCGTCGGTTTCTCGAGTCCCGAGACGACGCTCGAACCAGTCGCGGTGCTGTTCAAAGGTCGAACGTCGCCGCCGCCGTCTCCATGTCCTTGTCGCCGCGACCCGAGAGGCTCACGAGGATCGTGTCGTGCTCGCCCGCTTCGGCGAGGTCGATCGCGCGAGCGATCGCGTGACTGGACTCGAGCGCGGGGATGATCCCCTCCGTCTCGCTCAGCTCGCGGAACGCCGCGAGCGCCTCGTCGTCGGTGACGCCCGTGTATTCGCAGCGACCGACGGCCCGGTACATGGCGTGTTCGGGGCCGACGCCGGGGTAGTCCAGCCCCGCCGAAACGGAGTGGACCTCGACGTCGTCGTCGATGACGCGCGTCTTCATGCCGTGGATGACGTCGTCCGTTCCCGACGCGAGCGGGGCGGCGTGTCGGCTCGAGTCCGGACCCTCTCCGCCGCCCTCGGCACCGTAGAAATCGACGGGATCGTCGCGGAACGCGTGGAAGAGGCCGATCGCGTTCGAGCCGCCGCCGACGCAGGCGACCGCCGCGTCGGGGAGTGCTCCGGTCCGCTCTCGGATCTGTTCGCGGGCCTCCCGGCCGATGACGCTCTGGAAGTCCCGAACCATCCGCGGGAACGGATCGGGACCCACGACGCTGCCCACCAGGTAGTGGGTGTCCTCGACGTTCTCGGCGAAGTCCTCGAGCGCCGCGTCGACGGCGTCGGCCAGCCCCTCGTCGCCGCGAGTGACCTCGTTGACCTCGGCTCCCATCAGCCGCATCCGGAAGACGTTCATCTCCTGGCGCTCGACGTCTTTCCTCCCCATGTAGATCTCCGTCTCGAGGCCGAGCAGGGCACCGACCATCGCGGTCGCGGTCCCGTGCTGGCCGGCCCCGGTCTCGGCGATCAGTCTGTCGCGACCGGCTCGTTTGGCGAGCAGGGCCTGCCCCAGACAGTTGTTGATCTTGTGCGCCCCGCCGTGGAGCAGATCCTCGCGCTTGAGGTAGATGTCGGCCCCGTAGCGCTCGCTCAGGTTGCGCGCGTAGTACAGCGGGGTCGGGCGACCGGCGAACTCCTCGAGCAGGCCGCGCAGCTCCGATTGGAACGCGTCGGTGGTCGCGACGTCGTCGTACGCCGCGGCTAGCTCTTCGAGCGGTTCTCGCAGCGGCTCCGGTACGTGTCGCCCGCCGTATCCCTCGAATCCTCCGGTTTCCATACGACGGTGGATTGCGCGCTCACGGTCAAATAAGTTCGTACAGTCGGCGTCTCGGTGCTCCCCCGACGGGCGAGACGCCGCGGGCGTGGTCGAACGACCGTCGAGACGCCCCGGTCGGCTCGAACCGGCGTCAGCGATCGACGCTCCCCAGGACGATGTCGAGACTGCCCAGCGATGCGATCAGGTCCGCGACGTACTCGCCTTCGGCCATCTCGGGCAGCGCGGAGAGGTTGTGGAAGCACGGGCTCCGGATCTTGAACCGGGCCGGCGAGTTCGAGCCGTCCGCGCGGATGTAGATGCCGAGTTCGCCCTTCGCGGACTCGACGGCTCGGTAGGTCTCGGTTCCCGCGTCCGGTTTGAGCGTCCGCGGCACGTTGCTCTGGACGGTTCGTTCGTCGTCGGGCCAGTCCTCGAGCAGGTCGAGACACTGTTCGATGATCTTCGCCGACTCCTCGACTTCGCGAAGCCGAACGAGGACGCGCGCGTGATTGTCGCAACTGTCTTCGGTGACGACGTTCCACTCGAGGTTCTCGTAGTAGCCGTACGGGTCGTCCCGCCGCAGATCGTAGTCGACCCCCGAGCCGCGGGCGACGGGGCCGGTACAGCCGTAATCCTTGGCGACCTCGGGCTCGAGGACCCCCGTTCCCATCGTCCGTCGCTGGAAGATTTCGTTGCCGGTCAGCAGGTCGTGATACTCGTCGACCTTGGCGGGGAGTTCGTCGAGGAAGTCCCGACACTTCTCGACGAACTCCTGGCGGGGTTCGGGGAGGTCCCAGCAGACGCCGCCCAGCCGGAAGTAGTAGAACATCATCCGCTGGCCGGTCAGATCCTCGAGGATGTCCTGGACGACTTCGCGGTCGCGCATGCCGTACTGGAAGATGGCGGTGAAGTCGCCGTAGACGTCGAGCGCGAACGTCGAGACCGCGAGGAAGTGACCGAGCATGCGCCCGAACTCGGTCGTCATCGTCCGCAGGACCTGCGCGTACTCGGGTACCTCGATGTCGGCGATGTCCTCGATCGCGCGGGCGACCGCCCACTCGTTGGGCAGGTTCGCCGTGTAATCCCAGCGGTTCGAGTACGGAATGATCTGGTGTCGATAGGTGCCCTGCTGGCACATCTGCTCCTCACAGCGGTGGAGGTAGCCGACGTCCGGCTCGACGGCCGCGACGGTCTCGCCCTCGAGCACCGTCTCGAGGTGGAGCACGCCGTGGGTCGCCGGATGGTGGGGGCCGATGTTGAGAAACATCGTGTCCGACTCCTCGGCCCGGCGGTCCGCCTGGAGCGGATTGGCGTGTTCGGCGTACCGGACGACCTGCGGTTTGTCCTGATCGTAATCGAGCGCGAGCGGGTGGCCCTGCCACGATTCTGGGAGGAGGATTCGCGTGAGGTTCGGGTGGTCCGCGTACTCGATGCCGACGAGGTCGAAGGCCTCGCGCTCGTGCCAGTCGGCCGTTCGGAAGACGGGTTCGGCGGACTCGCAGACCGGCTCCCCCGTCGGCAGCGGGACGATCAGCGTCACCTCGTGGGTCCGCTGGTCGTACTTCGTCATGTGGACGATCGACTCGTAGCGATCCTCGTACTGCTGGGGCGTGATACACGAGAGGTGGTCGAACCCGGCCTCGTCGCGCAGCAGCCGAACGACCGCCCGAACGTCGTCCGGGCGGATCACGAAGGCGGGCGCGTTCTCGTGCTCGTCCCGCCCGATCGCGTACTCGTCGAGCAGGGCCTCGAGTGCGGCCTCGTCGACGCCGTCCTCGCGCAGGTGGTCGTACTCCGGATCGATGCGCTCGCGCTCGGGTGCTGGTGTCTCACTCATTGGACTCCCCTCGAGACGCCGACCGACGGCGTGTTCCGGTAGCCTACAGGTGACGCGAAAATGAGGGTTTTCCCGCGTTCCAGTGACTCTCCGCGCGGCGTGAACGATGGTGATCGCGATACTCGCGGTCGAGATCGGTCCCGGCCGACGACTGTTCGACCAAGCGGAATCGTTTATATGTCTCGTCGCACGTAACACGGATATGTCCCGAGGGTTCGGCTGGTTCGACGCGTTTCGCGAGGTCGCACCGGAGTGGGCCGTCGTACTGCTCGGGTTCGTGACCCAGCTCGGCGACGTGTGGTTTCTCGGGCTGCTCGTCGGGACGCTCTACTGGTTCGAAACGGAGGACCGGGGACGGATCGCTGCCGTCTTCGGGCTGTTACTGGCCGGACTCTCGCTCATCACGGCGCTGAAACACGCGTTCGCGCTGCCGCGGCCGAACCGCGTACTCGTCGAGATCGGCGCGCTTCCGGAAGCGGTACACCCGCTGTACGAAGCCACCGCGACGGCGACCGGCTACGGCTTTCCGAGCGGCCACGCCCTGATGACGACGATCGTCTACCTGAGTCTGGCCAGGTACACTTCCGTCAGCACGCGGCGGCGGCGGTACCTCGGCGCGGCCGGGCTCGTGACCGCGGTCTGTCTCTCGCGCGTCGGGCTCGGCGTTCACTACCTCGTCGACGTGATCGCCGGCGTCGGCGTCGGGCTCGGGTTCCTGGTTCTCGTCTGGCGGCTCTTCGATCGGCACCCCACCCACCGCGGCACGCTCGGGTTCGGGCTCGCGGTCGTTCTCGCGGCCGTCGCCCTCTGGACGACCGGCGGGGACTCCGACGCCGTGCTCCTGACGGGTGCGTCGATCGGCGCGTTCGCCGGCTGGCAAGTCGCCCTCGTCGCTCGCGGGCTCGACGCCGGGCGCGGGCCGATACGGGCCAGTCGCCCGCTCACCGCGAGAACCGCCGCGGTCGTCCTCTCGGTCGCCTCGCTCGTCGGCCTCACCGGCTACTACTGGCCGGTCTCGCTGCTCGCCGGAAGCGGTGTCCTCGGGCTGCTCGTCGCCGCGTTCGTCGTCGCGCCGGTCCTCTACCGCACCGGGGACGACGGCGGGTTCCGGAACCGGTCGGCCTCCCGATCGCAGTAGCGCTCGCGGGCCGTCGCCGCGGCGACTCGAGCGACGGTTCACCCTTTATTCGCCGATTCGGCGGTTCGGACGGCGGTGTCGACGTCGCGCGCGTTCGTCGATACAGGCGAGAAACCGCGGTACTCGTCCGTCGTGTTCCATTAGCTATAAGTAATTCTTTCGCGCATTTCGCGCTGGAAGTCAGCTCCAGCGGGGGCGTACGCAAACGCCCCGGGTGCTGATGACACCCGAGACTGGCTTCCAAACACGAGCCGTTTGCAAGCCATGATTCGCTTACTCCTACCGAGATATAAACGTCTCGCACGACGACCGTATCGCACCCGATCGACTGCGCCGCTCGAGCGGCGGCGCTATCCGCAGAACCGGCACCGATCGCGGGAGTGCTGCCGCGGGAGGGGCCGATGAGCGACGAGGCCGACGACACCGCCGACGCCGACGACGAACCCGAAGGGCTCGGAGAGATAGTCGTCGACGCCGACGTCATCCCCGCCAGCAACTCGCCGGGCGGCCGAGAGCCGCTTCGCTGCCCGCGCTGTGACACCGCGATCGCGCTGGTCGTCAGCTACGGCCCCCTCACGCACAAGGCCACGCCTTGCGGCTGTCCGGTTCCCGCCGACCTGCTCGAGCGAACCGACGGCGACTCCGTGTGAGGACGGAGGGGGTGGGACGGCACGATTTTTGCGGTGGGAGAATCAGTGCTCTGGACAGGTTCCGGCGGGCCAGTGGCGGTTCCTCTCTGTGCGAACTCGCCGACTGTACTCGCACGAGGTTCTCCTACCCCGTTTCAGCGACGGAAATCAATCTATCGAACGAGCGCGCTGGAACGGTAAACGGACTCGTTGTACTACCCACGAAATGAATAACACAATCGGTGTCAGTCGACCCCACTTCGGTAGAATCGCTTGATATGTATTCTCAATCCGTTTTACGCGATTTCTACGTTCGAGGTACGTTAGAGCATCCCGAACGCGTGATTCCGTGAGATCCGATTTAGAGGCGAGGGACTCGACCGTTTGTGGCTCCTCACTTTCCTTGAGATTCTGATATACGGTATTCAATATCTGCAAGCGGAGTAGCAATTCTCCATTTTCTCGAGTCACTACGTATTCCTCCGTTGCAGGGGATGGCTTGTACCCGATTATTGTCAGACCATCGAACAAAAACCACGTTCCAATAATCGAAAATATAACACCGATCAGTACAGATTCGACTAGTCCGAAAAATGCACCGGTGATGAGAAGCGACGTGCCAAAGACGACCCATTCTGTCCCGTTCGGAAACTCAAACGATTCGCTGAGAACATCGTTCAGTACCACTCCAGAAAGTAATATTACTAGAGGAAATACCCCATCAGAGGACATACCTGTAAAGAAATGTGTGAATATAACTAGCGCACTTATTGCAATCACTCCTCGTATCACCGTATTCCCCCAAATATTTGCAAGCGGAGTGCTCATGCTCAGATGATGATTGGATAACAGTATAACTTTTCTCCAGCGCAGTGAGTAATGATTCCCCTTCGAAAACAGACCGTTGACAAATCGGAACTATTTGCATGTGTATGTGGTAGAGATTGTGGAAAAATCGGATATTCTTGAAGAATGTGCGCTACTCTCTCCCGTCCTCGGACACAGCAGTTGCGGACGTACACGTTCGACTGAACGCCGGGATCACTCTCGAGTACACCCGCCGTTCGCCACGCCGTGCTGTCGACGGAGCGCGTCCCCGTCATCTGTGCCGAACGAAACAGGTCAAGAAATCACGCGAGCAATTTATTATGATCGATGATGAAGGATCCTCCCGTAATGTCCGATAGCGAACGCGACAGAGAACTGGGGGTCGAATTCGGCCCGCTCGCCGACCGACTCGATCGACACGAGTATCCGGCGACGTGCGAAGAACTGCTCGACGCGTACGGGACTGCGGTCCTCGGGTTCGAAGACGGCGAACAGACGCTCGAGGAGGTGCTGAGCCCGGTGCCCGAAGAGCGGTTCGACTCGGCGACGGAAGTCCGCACGGCCATCTTCAGCAACGTCCCCGAAGGCGCCATCGGACGGAAAGGGTACAGTGATCGCACGCCGCCGGCACTCGGTGAGCAAAGCGAGGAACCGGAAGAGTCGTTCTGAGCACTCCTGCGGACACGTCCGCTGGGCCTCGGTTTGACGCGGAGCAACGTTCCGTTCCTTTCAGTAGAGGACGACCGCCCAGTACAGCGTCGGATCGAACGGTCCGACCTATAGTAGCAGCACGGAGACTTCGAGACTGTTCCGTGAACGAACCCATCAGGGAACCAACGCGGTATGCACCTATGTTAGGAGCCTTCGCGACGTAACTCGTCGTATGGGTCGTGACTTGGACGATGTCGATCGGAGTATCCTCTATTTGCTTCAGAGAGATGCCCGTAATACGACGGCAGAGGAGATCGCCGATACGGCTGGCGTCTCGGCCAGTACTGTTCGCAACCGCATCGACCGACTCGAGGCGGATGGCATCATCAAGGGATACCATCCAGAAATCGACTACGAAGCGGCCAACCTCCCGCTGCAAATGACGTTCGTCGTCACCGTGTCTCCAACCGAACTCTCCCCTCTCTCGGAGAAGGTCCGATCGATCAAAGGCATCATCGACGTCCGCGAGATGCTCACTGGCAGACGCAATCTCCACGTCGATGTCGTCGGGACGAACACGACCGACGTTACCAGAATCACCGATAGCATCCACGACCTTGGCCTCGAGATCGAAAGTTCGGAGATGATGAGACGACGGCACGTTCAGCCGTTCAATCACTTCTTCCTGCAAGGGACGGGGGACGTAGACGCGCACGGCGACGACGGAGACGACGAATCGCCGAATGAATGACATGTGATATGAAGTCGACTTTCCACAGAATTTCGGATGTAAATTGGGGAAATACACACCTTCGAATGCAGAACACACAATTTCGGACGGCACGATTGCGAAAAGTCGAATATGTAGCCAGTCGCTCACAACAGAGTTAAGAGCGAGTCGGCCCCATCGTCGTGTGGGAGAGATCGATCAGAGAGATCGGTTAGGGTTGGGCCTCCCTCGGAACCAACACGCCGTCAGGTTCCTCGTCGAACTCGATAGACCGCCCCAAGTTGTGATCACTCGATCACAAGTGAATCAAAATAATGACGCAACAGCAACTGTATCCCCGTGAGATCGACGATCTTCTGAACCTGATTGCCAATCACCGTCGTCGTTCCGTCCTCTCTTACTTCCGCGATTCGACGGCGGACGTCACTTCGGTTAGTACCCTCGCAAACGAAATCAGCGACCAGTGCCCCGGCGATGCGGAACGGGTTGCCCGACAGTTACACCACTCAGCACTTCCTCGATTAGCGGATGCCGGTGTCGTTGACTACGACGCGAGGAGCAACGTGGTCCAGTATCGAGGACACACTGAACTCGAAATTCTACTCGATGGTATTGCAGATCTCTAACTGACTCTGGCGATTGGAAGCGACGGGTCCATGTAACACCGTTCCGCAATAGCGACGCATACGCACAGAGGGACCATACTATATTTTCGGTTCTGTTTGAGACAAAGAGGATCCCGAAAGACGAGCGTTCGGTGTGAGTCAGCGGTCGTTCTCCGCCGATTCGCCGTCGGCGTTCTCTCTGTCTGCGTCTCCGTCGTTCTCTCTGTCCGTGTCTCCGTCGTTCTCTCTGTCCGTGTCTCCGTCGTTCTCTCCGTCCCCGGCGTCCCCCTCGCTCTCCGCCGATTCGGACTCGTCCTCGTCCGGCGGCTCGACTTTCATCCCAGAGGCGTCCTCCGCGGGGCTCTCCTCCGGTTCGGTGTCCGCGGTCTGGGTCGGTTGGGCCTGCTCGGGTGACGGCCCCGTCGCCTCGCTGACCTCGTCGGCCATCGCCGGATCGGAGACGTCGACCTCGACCCCGTCGGACTCGGTCTCGTGCCGGGGCTCTTCCTCGTCCGCCCCGAGGTTCGGTCGCGACCGGGATGCATCCTCGTCCGGTTCGTCCGTGAACTCGATCTGCGAGCCCGAATCCACCGCGTCGTCGATTTCGGGCTCCTCCGAGATCTCGCCGTCGGGCTGGGTCTCGGACTCCCGTCCCGAATCGACGCGGTTGGCAGCGGCGGTGGCCTGATCCGAGGTCTCCTTCCCGTCGGTTCCCTCCTCGACTTCCGGGGGGCCGCCCTCCGTCGACTCGTCGCTCGAGCGCCGGTTACGGAGTCCGATCCCGATCAGCCCGCTGCCGACGATCGCGAGCGGAATCGCTCGCCGTCGGTTCGCGATCAGCGAGCGGACCGCGGCCACCAGCAAGAGCCCACCACCGACCAGCGGCAGCGTTCCGCTCGCGAGCGCGCCGGCCGGTGCCTCTAGCGCTTCGAGGTCCGCCGTTTCCTCGATACCCTCGAGGTCGTTCGTCGAACCGTCCGTCGTCGCGTCGTGATCCTGGTGCTCAGTCATCGGAGAGTGTACGTGATCCGGCCGGATGAAGATTCGACCGGCAGATGACTACCCGGGCCGCACCCGGACCCGGCCGCAGTCGGTGTCGGGTCGATCTCGAAGCGGACCGTACTCGGTCCGTTTCGGCCGGATATTGGGCCATAGATCGCATTACGGCCCTGCATACTCCGGGCGGGTGGCCTTCCCTATCTGCCGTGGACGTACAGTATCCATGGCGGACTCTAACGGACGTGACGACGAGTCACATAGTACTGTGCGGAACGTGGTTCTCGTCGTTCTCGATACGGCCCGGGCCAAAAGCGTCGGCATGCAGCCGTTCTCGGACGGCCCACCGACGATCGACGACCACGCCGGCGCGCAACCCCCGCCGGACGACCGACCCCGCTCGAGCGGCAATCGCGGCGGTGCGAACCCGACGCCGACGCTGACGCGGCTCGCCGACGAGGGGGTCGCGTTCGGAAACGCGTTCGCGACCGCGCCCTGGACGCTTCCCTCCCACGCATCGTTTTTCACCGGAACGTTTCCCTCCGAACACGGGACCCACGGCGACCACACCTATCTCGACGACGAGCTTCGAACGCTGCCCGAGGCCTTCGACGACGCGGGGTTTCAGACGATCGGCGTCTCGAACAACACCTGGATTACCGAAGAGTTCGGCTTCGATCGCGGGTTCGACGATCTTCGCAAGGGCTGGCAGTACATTCAGTCCGACGCCGACATGGGCGCGGTCGTCCGCGGCGAAGACCTCCGAGAGAAGCTCGTCGCGACCCGGAATCGAATCCTCGACGGGAATCCGCTCGTCAACGCGGCCAACATCCTCTACAGCGAGCTCCTGCAGCCGGCCGGCGACGACGGCTCCGACCGGTCGACGGACTGGATCGGCGACTGGCTCGCGAGTCGGGACGACGAGCGGCCGTTCTTCCTGTTCTGTAACTTCATCGAACCCCACGTTCGGTACGACCCGCCGAGAGCGTACGCGGAGCGGTTCCTCCCCGCAGGAGCCAGCTACGAGGAGGCGGCTGCGATCAGACAGGACCCCCGCGCCTACGACTGCGACGGCTACGACATCTCCGACCGCGAGTTCGCCCTCCTTCGCGGGCTCTATCGGGGGGAAATCGCCTACGTCGACCACCAGCTCGGCCAGCTCCGGCACGCACTCGAGGCGGCCGGCGAGTGGGAGGACACCCTGTTCGTCGTCTGCGGCGACCACGGCGAGCACATCGGCGAACACGACTTCTTCGGACACCAGTACAACCTCTACGACACGCTGCTGAACGTTCCGCTGGTCTGTCACGGCGGCCCGTTCACCGGCGGCGGTCGGCGGCACGACCTCGTCCAGTTACTCGACCTGCCGGCCACGCTGCTCGAGACGGCCGGCGTCGACGATCCCGCGCTGCGCGAGCAGTGGTCGAGCCGGTCGCTCCACCCCCACTCGGACGCCGAGCCCCGCAACGCCGTCTTCGCCGAGTACGTCGCACCCCAGCCGTCGATCGAACGGCTCGAGGCTCGCTTCGGCGAGATTCCCGATCGGGTCCGGACGTTCGATCGCCGGCTGCGAGCGGTCCGGACGCCCGAGTACAAGTACGTCCGCGGCGACGACGGGTTCGAACGGCTTCACCACGTCCGGACGGACCCGCTCGAGGACACCGACATCAGCGACGAGCGACCCGAGCGGGTGCGGACGCTTCGGCGACGGCTCGAGGGGCGGTTCGAGCCGTTCGGCGAGGCTGACGCCGCCGGCGAGGTGGAGATGCGCGAGGGGACCAAAGACCGACTGGCGGATCTGGGGTACCTCTGAGCCGTTCGGTGCGGTCGGTTCCGGAACCGCCGGTTTCGAGCGACGCCGATCGCGGTCGCGTCAGTCGGACTGCCGTCACCGGCCGGAAGCGCCGGCGGATTCGCCGGTGATTTCGGTACCGACACGACCCCGCACGGTGAGTGGTACTCGTGGCGGCACGGGCTGCCTTCGCCGCCATCGAAGCGCTGCCGACGAAGCGTGGTCCATAGCTGATCGGTGGCCGCGTCCCGGGCACATCAAGCACACACCTGTTCACGCGGAAACGTATCCGGTCGTCGTCGGAACGTGACCCCGTGTCCTTCACTTCGCCTCCCGACACGGCACCGTTTCCGTTTCCGATTCAGGTCGTGTACGACGGGCGGGTCGGCCGGCTTCGCGTCGCCGTCGACGTCGATCCCGTTCCCGTCGAGGACGTGACGGTCGAAGCCGGCTCGCGGCGACTCCGAATCGCGGTCGACCGCGGCGTCGACGGCGTCGCCGAACGAACGCTCACGCCCCTCCCCCGCGGGCACGTCGTCGGCGACGACCGCGAGGCCGTCTACAACAACGGCGTCCTCACCGTCTCGCTCGAGGCCGTCCCTCGACGCTGGTAGTCCGAGCCCGACCCGGCGGTGACACTGGCAGTCGCTTGCCCCGCGTCGATCTCGCCGAACGTCGAACGCCGAACGGTGACTACCGCGGGACCCGGATTGGGGAGACCGACGAGCCGAACGGATTCTCGGGCGACCGCGGCTCGCGAACCCGGTCGTCGCGTCTCGGGCCGTGCCTGCAGCACGTTTTTGCTCGCCAGCCCGGTAGCTGGACTCGAGCGGCGGTGCTCGACCATGGCTACCCACGATTCACGGTCCGGAAACGACTTCGTCCCCTTCTTTCGCCGCTACGCGAAGTCGTGGGTCCACGCGGTCGCGGCGGCCGGCATGACGGCCTTCGGGACGCTGACGATCGTCCACCGCGGGTTCGCCGTGCTCGCGCTCGCCGCTTACGTCCTGCCACCGATCGTGTTGTATCTCCGGCGGCCGTCGGCGGATCGAACGGCGGGCGACCCCGCGGTCGACCGAGAGCGTGCCGCCCGACCGACGGGGGCGGCCGGCGAAGAATCGGCAGCGGAGACGGAACCGCTCGAGGACACCGAGAGCGGGGAGCACACCGAGACCGACGGGCGAACTGAGAGCGGGACGCACGCCGATCGAGCGGGCGCTCCGACGGGCGCTGCCGTCGACCGCCGGGGTCGCGAACCCGAAGCCGGTGGCGACGTGCCGGCCGACGACGAGGGCCGAGCGGAGCGCACTCGGGACTGGCGCGTCGTCGACGTTCCCACCGAGGCGACGCTCCGGGGAGTCTGCGCGACCGCACGCGGCGCGGTCTACGCCGTGGGGGAGGACGGCGTGGTTCTCACCGCGGCTCCCCTCGCCGGCCGGGACGCCGGCGAGTGGTCGATTACCCTCGAGGACGGCCCGGCCGCCGCCGGCGAGGACCTCCTCGCGGTCGACGCGACCGACGATGGGGACGCCGTCTGGGTCGCGGGCGACAGCGGTGCCGTGGGGCGGATCGACGCCGAGACGGGCCGCCACACGGACTACACGGCCCCGGCGGACGTCACCGACAACTGGCTGGGGGTCGCCGTCGGCGGGGCCGGCGGCGACGAGACGATCCTGCTGATCAACGGCTCCGGCGCGGTCCTGCGCGGCCGCTACCGCGACGGCGACTGCTCGTGGGACGACCCCGTCAAACCCGGCGACGGCTCGAGCCTGAGCGGGATCGCGCTCGCCGACGCGTCGGTGGGCTACTGCTGTGATACGAACGACGGCGTCTTCGAGACGACCGACGGGGGCGAGTCGTTCGATCGCGTCGGCCTCGGGGGTGCGAGCGGGACCCTCGAGAGCCTCGCGACGCTCGGACGGGGGGACTGTCTGGTGAGTGCGGACGACGGTGTCGTCCACCGCTACGGCGGGTCGACGTGGACGCCCGAGCGGGTCGGCGAGGAAGCGATCTGCGGGCTCGCCCGGCGCGAGGGCGAGACGATCGCGTGCGACGCCGACGGGGCGATCTACGAGCGGACCGACGCGGCGGGCTGGAAGCAGGTCGAGACGCGCGCGCCGGAATCGCTCATCGACGTCTCGGTCGCGCCGGACGGGGCTCGAGCGGTCGCAGTGGGCGAGGACGGCACCGTCGTCGAACGGCGGTGAGACGGCTCGCCGAGGGCGGCGGCCGAGGCGGACCGCCGCTCGAACGTCGAGACGGCCGAGCTCGCGGGTATCGAGGCGGACGGTCGACGCGGCGTCGACCGGTCTCGGTTCGAGTCCGATCGACTGACGGTCGGCCGAACCGACTCCATCGCGGACCTGTCGGGGTGGCGTATTCAGGGTCAACCGGCTTTCCCTTCCGAGACGGATATCCACCCGTCACGACCGCACAGCGGGGCGTCCCCCGTTCGCCTCGTAGACGGGCGTGCACCGACCTCGATCATGAGTGTACCCACACGAACGGCGACGCGATACACCGTCCGCACGTTCGAACCCGACGATCGAGAGACGTTTCTGTCGATGTACGACACCGTCTTCGGGCACGACAGAAGCTCGGGGTGGTTCCGCTGGAAGTTCCGCGAGAACCCGTACGTCGATCACGTCCCAGTTCTCGTCGCGAGCGCCGACGGCGAACCCGTCGGCTTCCGGTCGTTCTTCGCCCAGGAGATGCGCGTCGGCGGACTCGTCAGAACCGCGTTCCAGCCCTGCGATACGATGGTCCACCCGGACCACCGCGGGCGCGGGCTGTTCGATCGCATGAACGAGCGGGCCGTCGAGCGCTACGCCGACGGCGAGCCGTCGTTTTTCTTCAACTTCCCGAACGAGAACTCGAAGCCCGGCAACCTCGCGCACGGCTGGCGCGAGGTCGGCACGGTGCCGGCCTACTACCGACCGCAGAACCCCCTCAGCGCCCTCGAGGGGCAGGGAAGCACCGGGCTGACGGCCAGAGACGCGGACTCGCGGTCGGCCGACGGGGGACCGGCCACCGCGGTCAGGGAGGCGTTCGAGACCGCCATCGCGACCTCCCACCGGGCCGGCGATCGGTTGCTCGTCGGTTCCGACTCCGAGATCGCCGTCGAGCGCTACGAGACGCCGCCGGCCGACGTCCTCGCGGCGATCTATCACCGCTCCGTCCCCGAGATGATCCACACCAACCGGTCCGCGGCGTTCTACCGCTGGCGGTTCGACAACCCGGCGCACACCTACGCCGCGTACGTCGCCCGACGGGACGGCGACCCGATCGCCGCCCTCGTGGTCTCGACCGTCGGCGATCACGTCCGGATCGTCGACACGCTCCCGCGGACGATCGAGTCGGAAGACGCGGCGCTCGAGCAACTGCTGGCCTCGGCGCTCGACGATCACGCGGACCGCAGCTACGTCGAGGCGTTCGGGGAGACGGTGCCGACGCCGCTCCGGTTTCGGTTCTATCCGGACACGCGATTTCCCCTCTCGGCGTTGGTCCAGCCGACGGCCCGGACGCTCCTCGCGCGCGACCTCGAGGACGGACTCGCCCTCGAGTCGAGTTCGATCTCGTCGTGGAGGTTCTCGCGGCTCGATCTGGACACGACCTGAGGCGGGTGAGATGCACCGACGGGGAGACCGGCGCGGCGAGCGGCGTGATCGGTCACTGTTATTGCCGTCGAACCCGCAGTTGCCGCTGTGAGCGATCGACACGTGGGGTGTGACGGACGCGACCGCTGTCGGCTGTGTGGGACGCCGCTTTCGGCGGCCGTCGGCGAGTCGGAGCCACCCGAATTCTGTTCGACCGGCTGCCGCGACGTGGCCGCCGAGTTCGGGACGGGTGACGGCGATCGTGCACCCGACGAAGGCAGCGATCGGCCCGCCGACGAGACCGATCCTCGTCCAGCGGGCCCGCCGACCGATCCGGGGCAGACCGCGAGCGCGGACGCCGACGGGCGACCCGAGACCCGTCGGACGTTCCTCCGAGTCGACGGCATGCACTCGGCGACCTGCGAGACGTTCCTCGAGACCGTCGCGGCGGATCGGGACGGCGTGACCGAGGCCGAGGCGAGCTACGTCACGGAGACGATCCGGGTCGACCACGATCCGGACCGGGTCTCGGCCGACGCGCTCGAGGACGCGCTGAGTACGGTCGGCTACACGGCGTACCTGCGGGACGACGCGACGGCCGAGGACGAGACCGGCGGCACCCGGCGGTCGCGGGAGATGTCCGGGCTCCGGAAGCGCCGCTCGGAGGACATGCTCGAGATGCGGTACGTGGTCGGCGTCGTCTTCGGCTCGTTCCTCCTGTTGCCGTTCGTCGCCGTCCTCTACCCGATGTTCCTGACGTCGTTTACCGACTGGGGCGCGATCGCGCACTTCGAGGGTGCCTTCACCGGCTTCAGCGGCCCGCTGTACCTGCCGCTCTTTCTCGTCGGGACGGGCGCGATCCTCTATCTGACCGGGGGGCCGCTCCTGCGGGGTGCGTACGTCAGCCTGACGCTCCGGCGACCGACCACGGACCTGCTCGCGGCGCTGACGATCGTCAGCGCGTACGTCTACAGCGTCGTCGTCTCCGGGCTCGGACGCAACGACCTCTACTTCGACCTGACGATCGTCGTGGCCGCGGTCGTGATGGGGGCGACCTACTACGAGTCGACCGTCAAACGCCGCGCGACCGACCGGCTGACCGACCTCACCGTCTCGCAGGTCGATACCGCTCGGCGCTACGCCGCGGACGGTTCGACGGCGGACGTGCCCGTCGCGGAACTCGAGTCGGGCGATCGGGTGCTCGTCCGCGAGGGCGAGCGCATCCCCGTCGACGGCCGACTCGCCGAGGGCGAGTGCGCGGTCGACGAAGCCGTCGTGACGGGCGAGTCGCTCCCGGTCACGAAGGGCGAGGGCGACGAGGTAGTCGGCGGCTCGGTCGTGACGACCGACGCGGCGGTCGTCGACGTCGGCGACCGGACGACCAGTAGCATCGAACGGCTCACCCGCGTCGTCTGGAACGTCCAGAGCGCGGACCACGGCGTCACGCGACGGGCCGACGAGTTCGCCGCGATGCTGGTGCCGGTCGTCGTCGGCGCTGCGGTCGTCGTCGGCGCGGGCGTCCTGCTCACCGGCGCGGGCGCGATGGCTGCCTCGCTGGCCGTCCTCATGACGGTCATGGTCGGGAGCCCCTGGGCGCTCGGGTTCGCCACGCCGTACTCCGTCGCCGCGAGCCTGCAGGAGGCCCTCGAGCACGGGATCGTCGTCTTCGACGAGACGATCTTCGAGCGCCTGCGAGCGATCGACGCGGTCGTCTTCGACAAGACGGGGACGCTGACGACCGGCGAGATGACCGTCCGCGAGGCCGACGCGCCCGACGACCTCCTCGCGGCGGCCGCCGCCCTCGAGCGGCGGGCGGCGCACCCGGCGGCCGCAGCGATCGCGGACGCGTTCGATGGGACCGGGCCGGCCGAGGATGTCGACGGCGGGGCGACTCGCGCGGACGGCGGTTCGGCCGCGGCGGACGAACTGGCGGTGCGGGATTTCCACACGCACGCGACCGGCGTCGAGGGCTCGGTCGACGGCCGGACGGTCCTGGTCGGCCACCCCGACCTCTTTCGGGAGCGGGACTGGTCCCTCGAGAGCGGCCTCGAGGCGCGGATCGACCGGGTGCGCGAAGCGGGCCGATTGCCGGTCGTCGTCGGCCGGGACGGTGTCGCCGAGGGAATCGTGATCGTCGGCGACGAGCCCCGCGAGGCGTGGGAGGAGACGGTCACGGCGCTCTCCGCCGACGGGATCGACGTCGTGGTGCTGACCGGCGACGACGGGACGGCGGCGGACATCTTCGATCGCCATCCGAGCGTCGATCACGTCTTCGCCGGCGTCCCGCCGAACGGGAAGACCGCGGCGGTAGAGCGGATGAAAGCCGAGGCCCGCGTGGCGATGGTCGGCGACGGGACGAACGACGCGCCCGCGCTCGCCGCGGCCGATCTGGGAATCTCGCTGGGCAGCGGCACGGCGCTCGCCGCCGACGCTGCCGACGTGGCGATCGTCGACGACGACCTCGCCGCGGTCGAGCGGGCGTTCGCGCTGGCGGCGGCGGCGCGCGACCGGATTCGACAGAACCTCGCGCTCGCGTTCGTCTACAACGCGATCGCCATCCCGCCGGCCGCGCTCGGTCTCGTGAACCCGCTCGTGACGACCGTCGCCGTCGTGATCGGCACGCTCCTCATCGCCGGGAACGCGGAGCGATCGCTCGTCGACGACTGACCGCTCGCCGTCAGGCGTCCTCCGCACCGTCCCGATCGCTCGCCCGCGCAGTTGTACTCGCGTCTTCCGAGTCGCTCCCTGACTCGCTCTCGAGCGCCCCCCACGAAACGACTCGCGTGACCCGGATCGAAACGATCGGCCGATCGTCGAGGGCGTGGTCCTGGTCCGCGTACTGGTCGTACCTGTTCTCGAGCACCCTCACCGCGGCGTCGTGGATCGCCCCGGTCGGTCGATCGCCGGTCGTGCCGTCCGGCTCGAGAATCCGTGCGCGACCGCGGACCTGAATCCACGCGAGGCGCGACCAGTCTTCGCGGTAGCGGTCGACCAGCAGCGTCACCCGCGGGTTCGTCCGGACGTTCCGAACGCGACGGAGGTCGCGGGTCGCCTTCGGCTTCTCGTCGATCGCCGAGACGATTCGGCGGCCGTCGCCACCGTCGGCGTCGCCGCGTCGCGCCCCGGTCGCGTCCGCCGGGGACGCCGCCGGCTCGAGCAGCGCGAAACAGATCGGGACCGCGTGCGGTCGCCCCTCGGCGTCGACCGTCGCCAGCGAACCGACGCGGGCCCGCTCGAGGAAGGCGCGTTCGTCGGGCGTCATAGGGTCACCGACACCGACCGGCGGGAAAGAGCTGTCCGGGGACGATTCCGGGGAGACGTACCGCGACGGCAAACTACTCGGGCCGCCGTCACCCATCCACGTCCAGATGACTGATCGGCTGAGTCGGCGTCGCGCGTACGGTGCCGTCGCCGTCGGGACGCTCGGGTACACCGTCCTGATGTTCATCTGGTTCTCGCTGCCGGCGTACCTCTCGACGATCATCGGCGAACTCGACCTGTCCGGCACTCAGGCCGGCGTGGTCGCGGGTGCGGTTCCGCTGACGTACATTCCGATCGCGCTGTTCACCGGGATGGTCGTCGACCGCGTCGGTCCGGGCCGGACCCTCGCGGCCGGCGTGCTGATCTACGGCGTCGCCCAGACCGGTCGCAGCTTCGCGGTCGGCTTTCCGTCGCTGCTCGCGGCGACGCTGCTGATCGGGGTCGGTGCGACCGCCATCACGTTCGGACTGCCGAAGCTCGTCTCGGTGCTGTTCCCGCCCGACGAGACCGGGTTCCCCTCCTCGATCTACCTCGTGGGGGCGTCGGCGGGAACCGCGAGCGCCTTCGCGATCGGTCGACCGGTCCTGGGGCCGCTGCTCGGCGGCTGGCGCGCCCTCTTCTTCTGGAGCGGCGTCGTCGCGATCGGCTACGGCCTGCTCTGGTTCGTCGTCGCGCGGCGACTGCGGATCGACGCCCGCAACCGGGCGGCCAACGACGCGGACGAAGCCGACTCGTCGCTCTCGTTCGCCGCGATCCGTCGGGATCTCGTGCTCGTCCTGACCCACCGCGAACTGCAGCTCGTGGTCGTCGTCGGGACGATGTACCTGCTGATCGCCCACGGCATGCAGGGGTGGCTCCCGACGCTGCTCGAGGCCCGAGGCTACTCGCCGGACCGAGCGGGGCGGACGACGAGCCTGCTCGTCGCCGCCAACGTCGTCGGCGTCCTGACCGTTCCCGCGGCCGCCGACCGGTTCGGCGCTCGCCGGACCGCGCTGATGCTCTGTGGGCTGGTCGCCGGGCTCGGGGTTTCGGGCGTGATCGCAAGCGGTATCGGCCTCCTGTTGCTCGGGAGCGTCGTCGTCACCGGATTCGGCTTCGGTGGCCTCTCGCCGCTCATCCGGGCGATCCCGCCGGAGCTCGAGGGGATCGGCGCGCGGCTGACCGGGACGGCCGTGGGATTCATCTTCGCCGTCGGCGAGATCGGCGGGTTCCTCGGCCCGGTGATCGTCGGGAGCCTGCACGACCTCACGGGCTCGTACGCACCGGGACTGGGGCTGCTGGCCGCGGCAGGGCTCGTCGTGGCCGTCGCCGGCGGGGTGTTGCGGTTTCGGTACAGCGACTAGGCGTCGTGGTGGCGAACACGGACGAAACCGGTCGATCGGACCGCCCGTTCGTACGCGTCACTCCGTTGTCCGTCCGCGCTCGAGGCGTCGCGGGTCCGGCAGCCGCGACTGTGGTGACTCGGTTTTCGTCCCGGTGGCCGGGTCAGCCGTCGTCGGATTGCTGGCGCGCCGGCGGCGTCTTCGAGAGGTACGTCCCCAAGCGGTCGCGGTTGTCCGCGACCCACCGGTAGGTGCGCTCGCGGACGCGCTCGTAATCCTCGAACTGTCGGAGGAACTCGACGACGTCCCCCGCGGGCTCGGCGATGTCGGTACGGCGGACCGCCTCCTCGATCGAGGCTCCACAGGAGTAGACGCCATCGTCGGCCACCAGATGCGCACAGTCCTCGTAGTTCGCGGGCAGTCGCTCGAGCAGTTCGTCGGTGAGGTCGCTGAACCCGACGATACGGATGTCCGCCGTTCGCTCGTCGAAATACGCCGCCCACCACGTACAGAAGCCGCAGTCGTCGTCGTAGACGAGTGTCGCCTCGGTCATGTTCGTTCGAACGGGCTCGAGATACAAACGCTTGGCTCGAGAGCGGGTGGGTGCTGCTGGTTGGCGGCGGTGTCGTACTCGTCCCGATCCCTGTTCGGGACGGGCAGCGCCGCCGAGATCGGTAGTGAGAGCGACCGCTCACCGACCGAATCCCACCTCAGTCGCGACCCGGTGGATCGACGAGGACGCCGGGATTCATCACGCCCGCCGGGTCGAGGACGCCTTTCACTGCGCGCAGTGCGTCCCCGTAGGGTTCGGGGATCTGCTTCGCGTACCACTCCTTGTGATCCCGGCCGACGGCGTGGTGGTGCGTCGGCGTCAGGTCGTACTCCATGACGGTGTCGAGGCCGGCGCGTTTGATCCGCCGCCACTGTTCGATCCGCCGATCGGGATCGGGATCGCCGGGGGCGCGGAACGTGTAGTACACGGCGGGGCCGTCCGGATAGACGTGCGTAAAACGGGTCGATACGTGTCCCATCTTGCATTCCGCGTCGAGCGCATCGGTGACGGCCGCGAGCATCGCCTCGTGAAACTCCGGGAAGCGGTCCCACGTCACTGCAGTCTCGACGGTTCCACCGACGACGCACAGCGGGAGGTCGGTACTTCCGGAGCCGCCGAGCTGGAACGCCTCACCCCAGCGGACCACGTCGCTGTCCTCGGGGCGATCGTGGCCGTAGCCCGGGCCGTAATGGTCCGGTCCGTCCGGACAGGAACCGCCCTCCGCCTCGCAGATTTCGAGGGCTCGATCGAGGGCCGCGTCCGTCGGCTGGTCCGTAGATTCGAACCCCAGGATGACGAGGTCCGCTTCGACATCGTCCATCCCGTACAGGCTCGTCTCCACGCGGTCGTGGAGGCGACAGTTCGCGGGATAGAGTTTCGCCTGGACGATCCGGCGTATCGCCGCCGCGGCCTCGAGGATGCCGTCGAAGTACACCGCCGCGTCCGATCGGTACTGCGGTCGCGGTTCGACCTGCATCCACGCCCGCGTGATGACGCCGAGACTGCCCTCGGAGCCACAGACGAGCCGGTTCGCGTCCGGGCCGGCACCGTGGGCGGGGAGCCGCTGGGTTTCGAACGGTCCCGCCGGACAGATCATCCGGACGCTCTCGACGAGCTCGTCGATGTGGGTGTATCTGGTCGCGTAGTGGCCGCCGGATCGGGTCGCGATCCACCCGCCGAGCCCCGAGAGCCGATACGACTGCGGATAGTGCCGGAGGTGAAGCCCGTACTCGTCGAGTTGGCGGTTGATGGCCGGCCCCAGGGTCCCGCCCTCTATCAGCGCGGTTCGCGATCGTTCGTCGACCTCGAGGACGTCGTTCAGGTTCCCGAGATCGAGCGCGATCGTTCCTGTGTAGCCAGCGCGGATGTCTCCAGCCGGCGGCCCCGTCCCACCGGCGACGCCGGTTCCGCCAGTGACCGGCGAGACGGCGACGCGCCGGTCGGAAGCCCACGCGAGTACCGCCTCGACCTCCGTCTCCGTCGTCGGTCGCGCGACGATGTCCGGGGCGGGCGTGAAATCCCCGTGGAACGCCCGGATGGTCTCCGGACGAGCCATGCCGTAGGTTCGCCTCGCGCGAACGGCTCGGTCCGACGAACAGAAATCCGCGAGTTCGTCGGGTATCTCGATCGCCGGATCGGGGATCGTCGTGTCGGACAGCGGGACGGGATCGCGGACGGGCCGCTCCGGAAAGCCGAGCGTCGACTCGAGGAACGCCTTGCGCTCGCGGAGTTCGGTCTCGTCGATCATTTCGCCCTCGAACCCCCATCCCCAGCGACTCCGCGGTTTCGAGCTCATCGCACCACCTCGATAGCGGGCGCGGTCGACTGTGGTGCACTCTCTCGCAGTTGTGGTTCTCTCACCCGTGTCAGGTCGTGGCAACCCATGAATGGGGCGACCATGTCAACCGAAATAACTACTGTGTCGCGTTCGACGATCGGTCCTCGTCGCGGGCGCGGATTTCCGTCCGAGAACCGTCGCTCCCCGAGACCGGTCGCTCCGTCCGCCGAACCGTCTGCTCGCCAGAACATTATTGGGACTACTGTCTAATCGAGAACCATGAGTAGCGCGGCCCGGCCGCTCTCGGAACCGCAGGTGCTGGCCCACACGAAGCAGCGACTCTTTCCAGCCGAGGACGAGTCGACCGCGTACGCGGTGGCCGACACCCAGTTCTCGCAAGCGGAGTGGCTCCCCGGCCACCCCGTCGCACAGGAGATCCGCGACCGTCTGGCCCCGTTCAACCACGTCCGGATCGGCGGCGGGTATCCCGATCTGGTCGGCGTTGGGACTCTCGAGTCGGAGCTGCTTGCCGTCGAGCGCCTC
This sequence comes from Natrinema salaciae, assembly GCF_900110865.1. NCBI lineage: Archaea > Methanobacteriati > Methanobacteriota > Halobacteria > Halobacteriales > Natrialbaceae > Natrinema > Natrinema salaciae. Next base: position 383,506 of record NZ_FOFD01000004.1, on the reverse strand, counting down.
GGCGACGAGCCGCCGTTGATCGCCATCGAGGCGAAGGGGGAGACCAGTGGGGGCGTCGATACGCAACGGGGCATTCTACAGGCGTACGACCGGCTCCACGAGGCGAACGCGGCCTATCTCGCCGCGCCGGCGGCCGCGATTTCCGAGACCGATCGGACGCTCGCGCGGGAGTTGAACGTCGGCGTGCTCGGCGTCGATTCGGCGGGGACCGTGGACCCGCTCGAGGTGCCCCGCGTCGTCGGCAACCGGACGACGACCGAGGCGACGGCGTTGCGGTTTCAGGCCAGCGCGCAGGGAGTCGCGGACGCGTCGTTCGGCCTGAACCATCCCAAGAACTACCTCGGCTATCCGCTGGCCCACTACGCGGCCGGGGACACGGAGGCACTGCTGTCCGAGTACAAGGTCGTAAGCGCCGTCGACAGCGCCCGGCAGGGAGCCGCGTTCCTCGGACTGATCGAGGAGGGGGTCGGTGTCGAGGGCAGCGCGCGTGTCGAACTGACCTCGCTCGGCGAGGAGGTCGTTCGGTTCGCGAAATCCCGGTGCGGGTCCGTCGAGGCGGCCCTCGCGGAGTTCGAGAACTGGTACCGATCGGGGAACCGGTTCGTCGATCTCGCGCCGGCGTGGGGCCAGTTGGCCCGCCGTGTGCTGTTCGACTACGAGGCGACGGAGCTGCTCGTCCGCGAACTCCAGTGCATGCACGCGGACGGGATCACGGAGCCGTCGCTCGTGGACGTGGTCGAGTACCTGCACGAAGTCCACCCGTCGTTTACCGTCGAACTGTTCGTTCGGGGGACCGACGGCGTCCGGAGTCGCGTGCTTACCGAAGACGGCGAGCTTCGGCCCGCGGTACTCGCGGACGGCTCCGTCTACCACTCGCCGACGGTGTTTCAACTGAAGGCGATGCTGTACCACGCGGGCATTCTCACGCAGCGTGGGGCGGAACCGAGTCGGCTCGAGCCACTCGAGGATATTTGGGCGCTTCGGGAGCCGGTCTGATTCGGTCGCGTTCGCGATTCGAAAACCAAACTTGCCACTATCGAATCGTAGTAACGAGTCAGTCCGGTGCTTTCGCACCGGATGATGACCCAGATTGACCCATTTTCCAATTCGAGATGAGGGCCCCTAAGCGTATCCATTATCTCAACTACTTGTTTACAAACCAACCGTTTGAAGTAGGAGTAAAACAATAGATCAAATGGGTCGCAGTGACCCAGATTGACCCACCGCCGAAGTGGCTGAAGGAGTGGGCAACCGTCGCGGCGAAACTCGCCGTGGTTTCCTACGCCCTGTGGAGACTGCTTCGCGGACTGCTCGCATAACCGGGGTGAAAACCCCGAAACACCCCGAAAGGGGTTTTGCGAGCGCTGTGTGGGTTTCAACTATGACACAGTCAATATTCGGCATGGATCGTGGTACCGTTCGCAGGGCCGGTGTCATTGCAACCTTTGTGTTGTTCGTGTTGTTCATCGTAGAGCCACAGGTTACAGGACCCATTGGTGAGATACTGCTTGTAGCGTATGTTTTGTTGGTAGGAATCGTACTAGTAAGTCTCGTCGAAGATTTCCGGTATCTGTTGGAGTAATATGCAGAGGATTGGACACTATGACGGATACCAACGTACTCTTGGTCACGATCGGGAATGCAGAGTCGCTTTACGAAGCGGGACGCGAAGCGATTCGAACGCTTCGCGGCAGTGACTCGGTCGACCAGCCCGCGATGGTAACGTTTCCGAACGAACAGCGGCTCAGCGACGTGCTCAACGAGCGTACGTACACACTCTTGCGGGTGATCCGCGCCGACGAACCCGATAGCATCCGTGAGACTGCGCGCCTCGTCGGCCGCGACGTGAAAAACGTCCACGACGAAGTGACGACCCTCGAGGCGCTGGGGATCATCCGCTTCGACGAGGACGGCCAATCGAAGCGACCGGTCTTCCCCTACGACGACCTCATCATCAGTCCGTTCGCACACGATGACGGCGATACGGCACCGGCGACACCGTAGCGAATTCTGTTGTTTCGATCTGTTTCGCGCTTCTCGAGATATCACCGTGGGAAAACACGTGTCGCTACCCAGCGGTGGTTTGGTGCACCTGCTATCGCGTACTCGAGTGTAACTGCGAGCGAGTAGATGGACCAGCGTGGCCGTTACTCGTCGGCTGGTTCGAGATCGTCGGCATCGAGTTGCCCCTCGAGATACGCGACTCCGAGGTCGTCGATTTCGTAGTAACCGCGTTCGACTCGAGTGACTAGTTCGTAGTCGACGAGGACCGAGAGGCGACGATTGACCTGCTCTCGACTTTTGTCGATATTCTTCCCGATAACGGCCGGTGAGAGGGTGAGACCCGACGAGTGGAGGACTTCGAGAATGCGCTCGTCAGTTGGCAATTGCATCCATTCGCCGGGTTTTCGCATCGTATGGGTGTTCCTGAATAGATTCTTACGCCTATCGGTCCATCACATTCGAGTCATCAATATCCTACCCATAGATCATGTATTAGTGATTAGATTTATGAGGGTGGCAACAGAGCCGTTGAATTACGGGAAAGTGAGAATGGCAGACTAATCGGTAGGCCTGCCAGAAATAAGCGGTCCGGTGTATGAGCACCGAACCGCGACAGCTCCCGTATTCCAGCTACGGAAGCCATGTCCGACCACAATTCGCGGGCCCTTGAAGGCCTCGACCGATCAGATGCATCGATTTCGAACGCTCGAGTCCGTGCCGATGGCGGGACGACCGACGACACCATCCGCGATTGCCTCACCGCGATCGACTCCCTCACGCGCACCCTGCACGCAGCCGTTCAGACTGAGGGAGCGAACCTCGAGAGCGCCGACCCCGAGACCCGTCGCGAGGCCGCGCGACACGTCCGCGGGATCAGAGCGGAGGTCAGCCAAGTCGGGCTGCTACTGGTCGGTCCCGAGGCGGTGATCCCCTACCGGCCGGGCGACGATCCCGACCGCGATTCGTCGCCGACCGATCGCCCGCGCTCGTTCACGACCACCTATCTCGGACCGGAGGCGGAGGCCCTCGAGCGCCAGCGCGGGGAGCGTAGAGATGAGAATTCTGATAAATAATGTCGGCGCAGCGATGGGCAGACGTTGCCAACGCTCGAGGAAACGGGACTATCAGCGAACGTAACTGACGAGTGAGTCAGTTGCCTCGGTCACGAGCCTGCGTTCGATTCGCCCTTGCCAGTAGTCGATATCGTCTCGTGCAATCGACTGGACGCCCCACGGAACGATGCGACTATCGTCGGGAGTGCCGCCACGAATCCATGCGTTCGCAGGAATGTCGATCAGTCCATCCATCCAGGTTTTGGTCGTGAGTGTGAGCGTGATGTACTGCTCGCCGTGGAACGGCCGTCCTTCGTGGTTCGAAAGGACGAGCCACGGTCGCGCTGCATCGTCCCCCTTGTACGGATCAGCACCGTAGACGACGTCTCCATCCTGATAAATCGGCTCGTCGGCACTCACTGCGAGTCCTCCTCGAGACTCGGATGTGGCTCCGCCGGCGCGTGTTCTTTCCACGCCGCTTTCTCCTCAGCCCCGAGTTGCTCGTTGAACAGTCGCGTCGCACGGCTGTAGCCGTCGTGTCGCTCGAGGCGCTGTTCATCGCTCGTGATCGCCCAGTACGTCCCCTTGTGTTCGACTAACTCACGGTCTTTCAGTCGCGTCAGTGCCGTGCTGACCGTCCCCCCGTCGAGTTCCGTTCGGGCCGCGATCTCCGTCGCCTTGAACGCGCGGTCGTCATTCGCGGCCAGAAAGCCGAGCACCTGCTCCGTGCTGGAGAGGTCCTCGAGTTCGTCCTCGCTCGAGCGGTCGAACGTCTCCCGGTCGATGGACATGATCGAGCCTACTGTCGCGCGTGTTATATGCGTTACTCCTGTAACTACTGTTATTGCGCGTAGTGCAGGATATTCTTGCGATGATTCGGGGAGATAGAACGAATTCATTCACTCTCCGGTCCTTGTGGAGCAACTCGAGGATATCCCTGTCGACCGGCGTCATCCAGTTGGCTACTTTCGGACGCATTTCTGATCCTACCCCGTCTCTAATTCGCCCGGCTCGAGTGTCTCGTCGAGATAGCGAGCACCCAGTTCGGTGAGCGAATAGTAGCCGTCACTCTTGCGGTCGAGTAGCTCGTGATCGGCAAGGTTGCGACAGCGCTGACCGGTATAATTCGGATGAGAGTCGATATTCCGTCCGATAACCGCTGGCGGAACCTCGCCTGCATCCCGGACGTACTCCAGAATCGCGTCGTCAGTCGGGACCATCCAGTCAGCGCGTTCTCTCATAGCCGGAGTCGTGTTTCATTTCCTGATGGGTCCTATTGATCTCTTGTTTCGAGGTCATCGGCAGTGAGGTCGCCTTCGAGATACGAACGGCCGCGATCGGAGAGTTGGTAGATCCCGCCGGTTTCATCGTAGTATTCGACGAGTCCGTGCTCACGAAGCGTCATCACGTGTTCCCGGACCGTTTGACGACTCCAGTCGATATTCTCTGCGATGATTCGAGGAGACAAAACGAGTTCGTGCAACCCTCCGTCATTGTGGAGCAACTCGAGGATATCTCTATCGACCGGCGTCATCCAGTCGGCTAACCTCGGGCGCATCTGCCACCACGACGTTCTCTCCCTGTTTGACTATTTTCATTGGGTAGTGGCTAGAAACAATATGATTTGATAGACAAACAGTACTGTTGTTAGTTTTAATCCGGCTGAAACAATACTGTTTGTCACGGGGACTATATACGGGTCTATTCGATCGATCCGTGGCAAAATGCAGTCCAGTGTATGGGCACCGGACTGCGCTAGCTCCCGTATTCCAGCTGCGGAAGCCATGTCCGACCACAATTCGCGGGACCTTGAAGGCCCCGACCGATCAGTGGCATCGATGTCGAACGCTCGAGTCCGCGCTGATGGAGGTACCCGAAACGATACCATTCACGATTGCCTCGCGGCGATCGATTACTTCACGCGCACCCTGCTCTCGGCCATCCGAGATGCGGAGACAGACCTCGAGACAGCCAACCACGAAAACCGTCGCGAGGCCGCGCGACACGTCCGCGGGATCAGAGCGGAGGCCAGCCAGGTCGGACTGTTGCTGGTCGGCCCTGAAGCGGTAATCCCCTACCGGCCGGGCGACGATCCCGACCGCGATTCGTCGCCGACCGATCGATCGGGGTCATTTACGACCACCTCTCTCGGGCCGGATGCGGAGGCGCTCGAGCGCGAACTCGAGCGCCAGCGCGGGGATAGTGGGGATGATCGTGCTGACGAATGACCTCATCACCGCCGACGAGTAGTTCTCTCCAGTGACAGCACCCGTTCATCGGAACCGAGCGTGAGTCTCGGCAGAACTGTTATATGTGATATAACGTATTACATGAGGCATAACGCATGCGGATCGAGATGCACCTTCCGCTTCCCGAGGAGCAGATCTTCAGGTACGAGGCGATGGACGATATCCTCGAGATCACAGCCCAGAATCCGACCGAAGAGTTCTCGAATCGAGATCTCCAGGACCTCACCGGATTCGGCGGGCCGAGCGTTTCGAAGGCGCTGTCACTGCTCGAGCAGTTGGATCTCGTCGTCCGGCGCGACACCGGCACCAAAACGCTGTATCGGATCACCGAGCGACACCTCTCGGATTCCGACGACCCTTTTTTCGAGATCCCACAGGCGGAATTCCGAGCACCGCTCCGGTTGTTCGTCGACCGTCTCACCGAAACGGTTCCCTCGATCGCGGGAATCCTCTGTTTCGGCAGCGTGGCTCGCGGTGAGGCCGACCGTGTGAGCGATATCGACGTCTTCGTACTCGTCGATGATGACGACGAACTTGTATCCGTTCGACGGACCGTTTCGGATCTGAAACGCGAACTCGAGGACGAACCGATCGATGGACACCGATACGAATTCGAGGTGTTCGTCGAGTCGGACGAGAGTGCTCGAAACCGAGGGTCGGACCTTCGGCCGATCTTTCAGGAAGGGGTCGAGCTGTACGCCGACGAAACGCTCACACAGGTGAAACGTGCTGCGTTCGGGGGTGAAAGCGAATGACGTCGAACGATCTCGAGGACGCACTCGGAGACGCCGAGGATGCGTTCCAGCGGACGCCCGAAATCCCGGAAACAGGACTCGAGTACGTCACCGAGTCGTCGGTTATCCAACTTCGGAAAGCGTGTCGTCTCCTCGATGCAGCGGGATTCCTGCTCGAGCGCAACGGTCACTTCACGGTCATCATCGAGTCGTCGTTCGTGGCTATCGAACGATCGATCCAGTTCTACGTCCAGGAGAAGGGGTACGACGTGGCTGCACAGCGACACACCGAAGTGTACGAGTTGGCCGTCCAGGCAGGCCTCTTTTCGGAAGACATCGCTGACCGTCTGGAGGCACTCTGGCTCGAGAACCGCTCAGAGTCATACTACCGAACGGGAATCGCAGGGGAATACCGGGCCAAGACAGTCTATCAGCTTGCTTCGAAATTGCACGACGAAGTCGTCGAGTTGACGCGGACGCACGATTGCATCTGTGAGTGAGACTCGCCGTACATACCGGTTCAGTAGCTCTTTCAAAGGATCTTTTACGGCGATTCGAACCCGTGCCGTTCCCGATGTGCAGCGAGGAATGTCGCGTGCGGACGGCGGCCCTCGTCCGCCGGCAGCGTCAGCGAGTCCCCCTCGAGCGCCGCGAACTCCTCGTAGCCCTCGAGATCGGGGCGATCGGCGACCAGCACCCGGTAGTCGTCGGAGACCGCGAGCCAGCCGGTGTCGAACGCCCAGTGGTGGAGCCGACAGAGCGCGAGGCCGTTTTGCACGTTGTCCCGGCCGTTCGCCTGCTTCGGATAGATGTGGGCCGCCTCGATGTCGATCGTCCCGCTCGGCGACTCGCGCGAGTTCCCGCAGATCGCACACCGGCCGTCGTAGGCGGCCGTGACTTCCTTCGGGAACGCGCTCGAGCGAACCCGGCGCTGGACCGCGGTGAACTCCTCCTCGTCGTCGGTGAGGGCCGGTTCGTCGTCCTCCGCGTCCGCGATCCCCTCGGACACCGACTCCGAGAGCGCCTCGAATTCGGCCGGCTCGAGCCCGAGTCGCTCCATCGTGAACTGATAGACCATCCGCCCGTCCCGTGAGACGTACTCGGCGTCGACGACGTCGACCAGTCCCTCGTACCGGAGGTCGTCGCTGTCCGCCGGCTGGTAGAAGAAGTACACCGGGATGGTCGATCGATCGGCCTGCTCGAGGAGCGCCCCGTTGGCACCGGTCACCTGCTGGTCCCCCTTCTCCGGGACACCTTCCCCGATGTAGGTGAACCGCTCGCCGTCGAGTTCGTCGTCGTAGGGGCCGTCCTCGCGAGCCTTCACGATGATGTACGCCAGTTCTCCGTCGTCGTCCGTTCGCGGACTGATGCCCTTGATGTAGGAACCGAAGCTGGTGTCGAACGCGTCCTCGAGGTCGGTTTGTGCGTAGCACTCGCCCCGCTCGAGGTTCGGATACACCGAGGTCCGACGCCGCGCCAGTTCCCGGCCACTGTCGGTCAGCGAGTTCACGCCGTCGGCGCGCTCGACGTAGCCCAGACTCTGCAGCCAGCCCCTGTGTTGAGCGGGGCCGGACGTGTCGTTCCAATCGAACGTGGGGTGCTCGGACGCGATCGCGTCACCCAGTTCGGCGTCCGTCTTCGGCCCGTCGAGGAGCGCCTCGAGTATCGTGTCGAACCCGTGGACGGTGCTCGAGAGCAGGTCGTAGAGTACTGCCGGCTCCGTCTCCGAAAGCCACGCCATCCCTTGCTGGGTGAGTCGAACGCTATCGCCATCGCGCTCGAGAAGCCCGATTCCCTCGAGAAAGAGAAGGCGACGCCGAATGCCGTCGTCACTGGTCGCTCGCGTGTTCGACTTGAGCCACTCGAGAACCGCCGCTTCGGTTGGGGCCTCGGTGAGGACGTACGTGCAGAATTCCTCGAGAACGACCGTATAGTTCCCCGCACCGCCGAAAAATCGAACTGCGATGTTGCGTTTGGTCCCTCCCATCGTGTGATGCGGTAACTCTGTCGTTATCGGGACGCCAGTTAAAACGAGCGGCACGACCGAAGACGAATCACGGCGGCGGCGGTCACCGCACAAATCTTCACGTCGTTCGCAGTCGTAGTCCGACCCATGTCCGAGCCAGCACTCGCCGATCAGGAGTGTGAGGCCTGTACCAGCGAGGACGAGCCACTCGAGCCCGAGGCGTACGCCGACTACCGCGCGGAGATCCGCGACGACGTGTGGAGGGTCGTCGACGACCACCACCTCGAGGGAATCTACACGTTCGAGGACTTCCGTGACGCCCTCGAGTTCACCTACGAGGTGGGCGAGTTGGCGGAGGAAGAGTGGCACCATCCGGATATCGGACTCGAGTGGGGCGAGGTGACGATCGAGCTGTGGACGCACAAGATCGACGGCCTCCACAAGACCGATTTCGTGATGGCGGCCCGGATGGACCGCATCTACGAGGAGTACGAGCCGGAGGAGGACGCGTAGCGCCGACGGCCGGCGGACTCGTCCGCTGCCGAAGTAGTCGGTGCCCGCGTAGTCCCTTTGACGACCGATTCGACAACCACCACACCACCGGTTCAAGTGAATCGACACGGGTACGAATCGGCCGGGAGACACACCACAGTTGCATCTGAAGGAGCGGGTTCCGTCGGGGGAATTTCGCTCGAGGGTCCGCCCCACAGACACCACCGCTGCACGTGAACAGGCGACGGCAGCACGGTTCGATGGCCAGAGTGCAACGACGACGAGTGCCTAGCCGAGACACCACCGTTTCGCGTGAAGACGATCGTCAGGTGTCCGACCGAGAATCGATGACTCCGTTCGCCTCGAACTGTGACGTGGTGACACACCACCGGTACAAGTGAAACGGCGGTCCGGCGTCGTGTCGTTCGATGTTCACTTGCAACGGTGGTGTGGGGTGGTCGCGGACTGCCGCTGGGTCCGGAAGAGAGTCTCAGACGACGCTGTTCATCCGCGCGATGTCGCGGATCGTCTCGATTTCGTCGTCGAGATAGAGCACGTCGGCCATCGCGTCGACGGCACTCGAGAACGGAACGTCGAGTTCGTAGCTGTAGTAGTTGCCGCGGGAGCCGCTCCTGTTTTCCTTCGCCGAAAGGATGCCGAGCATCCGGAGATCGGAGAGGTGGTTGTGTACCGACCGCTGGGCGAGCGAGTCGGTTCCCGACGACGCACAGAGCGCTTCGTACTCCTGATAGAGCTCTCGCGTTCGGCAGGGGGTCGACTCCTTGGCCGCCTTCGAGACGACCGCCAGCAGGGCGAGCCGGCCGTGGGTCGTGAGCTCCCGCATCCCCTCCTCGACTCGCTCCTGCTCGAGCTTGGACCGCGCCCGATCGACGTGGTGCTCCCGGACGGCCTCGTCGTCGTTGTTCTCCGCCACCTCGCCGGCGAGCCGGAGCAGGTCCAGCGCCTGCCGAGCGCTCCCGCTGTCGCGAGCGGCGAGCGCGGCACAGAGGTTCAGGACGCCGGTCTCGCAGCCGTTCTCCGCGATCGCGACCTCGGCTCGAGATTCGAGGATGTTGGTCAGTTCGGACGCCTCGTAGGGCGGAAACTGCAGTTCGCGCTCGCAGAGCGTGTCCTGGACGCGGGGATCGAGCTGTTCGCGGAACTTGAAGTCGTTGCTGATGCCGATGAGGCCGACCTTCGTCGACTCGAGGTAGCCGTTCGAGCGGGCTCGCGGGAGTTCGTACAGCAACTCGTCGCGGTCGCCGATCGAATCGATCTCGTCGAGGACGATGACGACCGTTCCGCCCAGCGCCTCGAGTTCGCTGTAGAGCTTCTTGAAGACGGTCTGCTGGGGGTAGCCGGTCGTGCTGATCTCCGCGCCGTCGGGGCGGAGCGTGTTGACGAGCTCGACCGCGACCTGGTACGACGAGTTGAGCGTCTTGCAGTTGACTCCCAGCACCGAGAGGTCGACGTCGTCGTACTCGGTGACGTCGTCCTGCAACACGTCGAGGAGATACTCGGTGACGGCGGTCTTTCCGACGCCGGTGTTCCCGTAGAGAAAGATGTTGTTCGGCTCCCAGCCGTCGATGATGGGCTGGAGCGCGTCCATGTACGCCTCGATCTCTTCGTCCCGCTCTTCGATCCGCTCGGGCTGATACGATTCCCCGAGCGCATCCTTGTTCTGGAAGATGTTCTGCTTCCGCTCGAACCGAGGCATGTCCGTATCAAGAGAGATACGATATTTAAAACCACCTTTTCATCTGATTCAAGTGAACTCAGACACACCACTGTTTCATGTGAAGACGGGTGTCTCAGTCGACCGGACGAGAACAGTCCGCCATTTCATCTAAAGCGGTGACACTTTCGGCTGCGAAACGACCGTGATTTCGGCCACGGAGCGGACGTGATCGGCGGCTTCGGAGCTTCGAGACTCGGTCGCAGTTTTTCCGCCCCGTTCGCTCGGCGGACGGCGACCTCCCTCCCCCCGCGTGATGTGGCTTCACTTGCAACGGTGGTGTGTGTCTGTCGCTATCAGCCCGTGATCGCCGGAATCACAGCGTTCATCGCGCTTGGTGAGGTCCCTCCCTCCGACCCTCGTTCGACGAAACCCGGGCGCGGAGTGACCTCCGTCGGTGAACTATCTCTTCTCGGAACTCGACCGGGACGGGAAGATGGATCTCGTTATCGTTTCGTCTCACTGTACCCGTTCCATCCTTCCGACGCACCTTGGAGCATCTTGTATGCGATATACAAGGCGATCACGGCGACCACCAAACCCGATGTGAATACGATCTCCATGCTTCGCCGATCTCTATGCTTCGATATACGCTCTCCCTGGGTGTAAATTTATGCACCCCGCTTTGTATCCGATTCGGAGCGGCCGTATTGGCCATCCGAAACGGACGAAGACGCCGCTCTCGAGGCGTCTACTGTCGGATCGACATTAGTCCCAAAACACGGGGAAACGGAGCGGGCGCGGAGGGATTTGAACCCCCGACATCTTGGTCCGGAACCAAGGACTCTGTCCACTGAGCTACGCGCCCTCGAGAAAACCTAGCGTCAACGGCGACATAACGGTTCCCCTTCGCTCACGGTCGATTCGGCGAAACGCCGGAATCGGCCGCAGCACGGCCTAAATCGATGAGCCGGTGTCGACGAACTCGCTGGTCGAACCGTCGGCGGAGATCGCCGCACTCTCGAGCGTCACCTCGACCCCGTCGTCCGCATCCGCGACCGTTACCGCATAGCCCTCGTAGGAAAATTCGAGTTCGGTGAAGCCGTCGGCGTCGGGAAGCGAATCGAGGAGGTCCGGATCGATCGCGTCGTACAGCGGCTCGAGTTCGATCGGCTCGGTGTCGTCGGTCCGGGCGACGAGGTCGATAACGGTCATACTGAGCTGGTCGGCGGGGGTGACGGAAACGGATGTGGACTCGACCGGTTTCATAACTCCTGCTGCGGGACCGGGAGTAAAGAACATGTCCCAATATTTCATGCGCCGTATTTCGGAGGAAAGGACCGTTCAGCACGCCGGAATGCGCGGCCGAGCGGTTGCGACTGCTATCGAGTATTTCGACGTTAGGTATACGCGTTTCGGTATCCGTGTCCGCGCCGACCGGCGCGAGCGCCCTACTCGCGACGCGGGACCTCGTGGCGGCCGAAGCCGTACCGGAGGCGGTTCGCGAGTCGCCGCGAGAACCGACCGTCGTCGGCCCGCGAGCCGAACCGCTCGGCCAGCGCGGTGTAGATCAGCGGCAGGGGGACCTCCTGTTCGAGTCCCTCCTGGACGGTCCACGTGCCGGTCGAGCCGCCCTCGATGCGGTCGGCCACGGTCCCGAGATCGGTCCCCTCCTCGCGGAAGGCTTCCTCACACAGCTCGAGCAGCCAGGAGCGAATGACCGCGCCGTTGTTCCAGACGGCGGCCACGTTCTCGAGGTCGAGGTCGTACCGCCCCTCGTGGAGCAGCTCGAACCCTTCGCCGTAGGTCTGCATCAGGGCGTACTCGACGCCGTTGTGGATCATCTTGACGTAGTGGCCCGAGCCCGACGGCCCCATCCGACCGTGGCCGTCGGGACCGGTCGCGACGGCGTCGAAGACCGGCTCGAGTTCGTCGTAGGCCCACTGGGGGCCGCCGACCATCAGGGAGAATCCCAGTTCGGCCCCGGCGGGGCCGCCGGAGGTCCCGCAGTCGAGGTACGCCGCGGGACAGGACTCGGCGCGTCGGACGGAGTCCTCGAAGAAGGAGTTACCGCCGTCGACGACGACGTCGTCGTCGTTCAGGTGGTCCTCGAGTTCCTCGAGCGTGACGTCGACCGCCTCGCCGGCGGGGACCATCAGCCAGATGCGCTTCTCCGGTCCGAGTCGGTCGACGAAGTCGTCGATCGAGTCGGCGGGGTCGGCACCCGCCTCGGCCGCCGCCGCGACGGCGTCGTCGTCCAGGTCGAACGCGACGACGTCGTGGCCCGCCGCGACCGTTCGATCGACGACGATCTGCCCCATCCGTCCGAGTCCGATTACGCCCAGTTGCATGGGTAGGCATCGGCCGGCCGGCGTCGTAGTGGTTGCGGTTCCGCGTAGTTGCCACGTAGTGGTTGCGGTACCGGGGTGGACCGCCCGACGATCGCGAGGACGGTCGCCCGGCCCGTCTCACGCTGCGTCGGTCGACGCCGGCGGCGCGGCTTCGAGAGCGATCTCGACCCGGCTACCGCCCGGAGGCGACTCCGAAACCGAGACGGAGCCGTCGTAGCTGTCGACCACCCAGCGGACGAGCCAGAGTCCGAGGCCGCTGCTGTGGGTCAACTGCGTGACGTCCGTCTCCCCGGTGACGACGTCGGTCTCCGCAGGTGGAATACCGGGCCCGTCGTCGGCGACGACGAGTCGCACGGAGTCGGCCCAGACTCGGCAGGGGGCGGCCGTCGAGAGGGAGAGACTGGCCGCCTCGGTTCACTGACGGACCAGCGGAGGCCGCCGTCGGTGAGTACTGTTGTGGCAATTCACCGCAAAATGGCACGACATCGGCGAACGGATCTAGGCGAGTGGCTCCTCGAGGTGCGCCCAACCGATCGCATCGAGAACGACGATTCGATCGTTGTACTGTACGTAGACGCCGTTGTACTCGTCGCCGTCGGCGTCGTAATAGGGAAGCGTCTGCCGGATGCGGTCGACGACGGACCAGGCACCGTCTCGTTCGAGCGTGATGTGTTCCCATTCCTCGCGCGCACCGTTTCGGATCGCCCGGTCGAGCGCTCGCCGCGCCCCGGGAATTTCGCCGAGTCGCTGAGCGGATGCGTCGACGACGGTCGCATCGTCCGGAACGTCCTCCGGGGCGATGACGCGTGCGCCGAGGTTCGCTTTCGATCGAGATGTGCGGGTTCCCGACCGCTCGGACCGGAGGACGTACCCGGCCACAGCGGCCGTCCCCACCACGAGGAGCGACAGGGCCATGTCTTTACCCCTGATCATTAGCGAGTACCTTACAGCAACTGACTAAGTATCTTTCGCAAGAATGTTCATTTCTAAGATGTTCGCGTCTGAAATAGTTGTCCGGCCGACAGGCTAGAGCAGGCGAGCGACGTTGGCCGAGAGCAAGCCCGCGACCACCAGCAACCCGATCGCGGTGACGGCCGCGGCCCGGAACACCGGCAGCGCGTCGCGAGCCGGCTCGCGAATCTTTTTCCCGGTGAGCCCGGCTTCGAACCGTTTCGTACCGATTTCGACGAGCGCTGTCAGGAGGAGCCAGAGCGCGACCATCGCGAGCACCAGCCGGCCGTTGGTCGAGCCGAACAGCGTCTCGCTCGTGTAGCGATTCCCGGCCAGATGCCCGCCCGAGAGCAGGAGGACGACCGAACTCACGCGAGATATCGACGTCAATTTCCCCGAGATGACCTCGAGTGGTCGGGTCGTATTGAACGCGCCGTCGCGAGCGAGCGGCAAGACGACGGCGGCGACGAAACAGACGCTGCCGGCCCAGAGGGCCGCAAAGATCAGATGTGCCGTTCTGGCGGCGAGAACGTCGACCATACGGATTCGCTCGAACAGTGGGCGTATCAGCGTTCCGACTTCCGGCGGCGTGACAGTACGCGCTGCTGTCACGTTTCCGGTCACGATCATCCCGTCCCCCGCCGCGATCGCGGCTCACTGTCGCCCTCGTTACTCGAGCCAGTCGGGCGTCCACGCGACCAGCCGCCGCCGGAGGAGCGCGTAGACCAGCGAGACGGCGACGCCGCCGACGACGGCGGCGGTGACCCAGCCGTCGAAGACGGCCAGCGGGAGGATCGCGAGCACGATCCCGAGGACGGCGTCTTCGGGAGCGCCGTCGTAGCGGACCCACCGACGCGGGCGGACCCAGCGCGCGCGAACGTGGTCGTAGACCGCGCGCTCGGTGCGCTCGTTCCACGGGTCCATCTCGGGGCCGCCGCCGATCGCATCGCTCGCGGCGTGGAGCCAGGCCGTGACGGCGAACGCGGCCGCCCCGAGCGTCGGACTCGAGGGAGCGACGGTGCCGAGGACGGCTGCGGGGACGGCGACCGCGAGCCCCACGACGGGAAAGTGGAGCGTCCGCCGGTGCGTGAAGACGAGGTCGAAATCGGGAGCGAGACCACCGAGAACGGCACCGACGGCGAGCGGCGTCGCGAACTCCGGGAACCGGACGGCGACGGGCGCGACGGCGGCGAGTCCGGCGAAGACGTGCGTGGTCGCCATCATCGGTACCGGACTCTCAGTCGAGGATGGGCAAAAGGGTACGCGAACCGGCGGTCTCCGTGCTACTCGAGGTTCTCGCGCTGGTAGCTCCCGTCGTAGACGTCCTCGTGGTCGGCCTCGACTAAGACCAGTTGGGCGATCCGGGCACCGCGTTCGATCTCGATGTCGTGGTGGACCTGCAACAGCCCCTCGCCTCGCCCCTCGTAGCCGGCGTCCCAGACCGCCGTGTTCAGCATACAGGAGTTGCGCATCAACGACGACCGGGGGTAGACGAACCCGATGTGCCCCTCGGGAATGTGAATCCGCTCGCCGTACCGGGCGACGTAGGCTCCCTCGGGCAGGTAGTAGGTGTCGGGATCGGCCTCCTCGAGTTCCTCGAGCGGCCGGGCGACCCGGTCGCCGACCTGTTTCCCGTCCCGGCCGATGCGGCCCGGCTCGAGCTGCTCGAAGACGATATCGAGGGTGAGGTCGACCCCGTTCGGCTGAATCTGGTCGTCGGCCGTCGGCGAAACGTGCTCGGCGACGAACGTACCGGAGCGGAACATACGAACGGAGAGAGCGGATATCAGTGAGTGCGTTTCGGTTTGGATCGATTCGTCGTAGGGTATCTACAGATGAACGAGGCGAGTGCCTCGGTTATTCTGTAAAAATAACCATATCGGTAGGACGGACGGCCTACGAGTCGATATGAAGAACTCTGTGAGTTCTGTATTCGCGCGAGGATGTCCGGACGGAAACGGTTCGACGGTCGGCGAGTTTATCCCAGACGACACGTCGGACCCTGACGAAGTATGGCCAACGAGCGTCCATCTGCGTGGTAAGAATTGCATCGCATTCGCCGTATCGAACGGGAATTTCACACAGTCGATCCTCACAGAACACGCTGGATTTATCAGGACGGAAAGCCGAGTTACGGGTGCTATGGGACAGACACTCACCGAGAAGATTCTCGACGATCACCTCGTCGAGGGCGAACTCGAGACCGGCGAGGAGATCGGGATCGAGATCGATCAGGTACTTACCCAGGACACGACAGGGACGATGGTCTGGCTTCAGTTCGAAGCGATGGGACTGGACGAAGTTCAGACCGAGATCGCCGCGCAGTACTGCGACCACCAGACCTACCAGTTCGACTTTAAAAATACCGACGATCACCGTTTCCTCCGCTCTGCGGCCGGCAAATATGGCGCTCATTTCTCTCGCCCCGGTAACGGTATCTGTCACAACGTTCACCGCGAGAATTTCGCGGCCCCCGGCAAGACGCTGCTGGGTTCGGACAGTCACACGCCCACGCCCGGCGGCCTCGGCGAACTCGCCATCGGTGCCGGCGGGATCGACGTCACCGTCGCCATGGGCGGCGCACCGTACTACATCGAGATGCCCGAAGTCGTCAACGTCCGCCTCGAGGGCGAGCTTCCCGAGTGGGCCACCGCGAAAGACGTCATCCTCGAGATGCTCCGTCGCCTCTCGGTCAAGGGCGGCGTCGGCAAGATCCTCGAGTACACGGGGCCGGGCGTCGAGACCCTGACCGCACCCGAGCGGATGACCATCACCAACATGGGCACCGAGCTCGGCGCGACTACGTCGATCTTCCCGACCGACGAGCAGACCGAGGACTACCTCCAGCGCGTCGGCCGCGGCGACGAGTACGTCGAACTCCAGCCCGACGACGACGCGGAGTACGACGACGAGATCGTCGTCGACCTCTCCGACCTCGAGCCGCTGATCGCACAGCCCTCGATGCCGGACAAGGTCGTCCCCGTCAGCGAAGTCGAAGGCGAATCCGTCGAGCAGGTCATCGTGGGCTCCTGTACGAACGGCGGCTACGAGGACATCCTCCCCGTCGCCAAGATGCTCGAGGGTCGCGAGACCTCGATGGAGACCGACACGATCGTCGCACCCGGCTCCAAGCAGGCCTCCGAGATGCTCGCCCGTGAGGGCTGGGTCGCGGAGATGATGGCCGCTGGCGTCAACTTCTCCGAGGCGACGTGCGGTGCCTGTATCGGCATCGGCCACGTCCCCTCCTCGGACTCCGTCTCCCTGCGGACCTTCAACCGCAACTTCGAGGGCCGCTCGGGCATCGAAGACGACAACGTCTACCTCTGCTCGCCGGAGGTCGCGGCCGCGGCCTCGCTCAAGGGCGAAATCGTCGACCCCCGAAATCTCGCCGAGGAACTCGGCGACCTCGAGGCCCCCGGCGTCGAGCTCCCCGACGAGTACGACGGCTCCAAGACGGACCTCATCGCTCCCGACGAGGCCGTCGACGACGAACTCATCAAGGGACCGAACATCGGCGACGTCCCACTGAAAGACCAGCTCGGCACCGACATTCAGGGTGAGGCACTCCTGAAGATGGAGGACAACATCACGACCGACCACATCATCCCGGCGACCCAGGACATCCTGATGTACCGGTCGAACGTCCCCAAACTCAGCGAGTTCACCCTCTCGCGCGTCGACGAGACCTTCGCCGACCGCGCGCTCGAGGCCGACGGCGGCTTCCTCGTCGCCGGCGAGAACTACGGTCAGGGCTCCTCGCGAGAACACGCCGCCCTCTGCCCGATGTACCTCGGTATCGAGGGCGTCCTCGCACAGAGTTTCGCGCGCATCCACCGCGCGAACCTCTTCAACTTCGGGATCGTCCCGCTGACGATCGACGAGGACACTTACGAGAACATCGACCAGGGCGACGACGTCGAGATCGTCGACAACGTCTACGACGCCGTCACCAGCGGACAGGAGGAGTTTACCGTCCGCATCAACGGCGAGGACGAGTACACGGCGACGCTGGACGCCTCCGAGCGCGAGCGCGCAATCCTCGCGGCCGGCGGCAAGCTCTCGTGGACGAAAGAGCAGGCCGAAGGCGGCAGCGGCGCGACGCCCGCCGACGACTGATCGGCTCGAGCGACGACTCGGCCGCCGACTCTCGATCCGAATTTTCCGTCTTTTCGA